>NZ_LNRB01000002.1:0-526981 GCF_001557945.1 Vibrio sp. CUB2
ACATCTGACTTAACAAACCACCTGCATGCGCTTTACGCCCAGTAATTCCGATTAACGCTCGCACCCTCCGTATTACCGCGGCTGCTGGCACGGAGTTAGCCGGTGCTTCTTCTGTCGCTAACGTCAAATGATAGTGCTATTAACACTACCACCTTCCTCACGACTGAAAGTGCTTTACAACCCGAAGGCCTTCTTCACACACGCGGCATGGCTGCATCAGGCTTGCGCCCATTGTGCAATATTCCCCACTGCTGCCTCCCGTAGGAGTCTGGACCGTGTCTCAGTTCCAGTGTGGCTGATCATCCTCTCAGACCAGCTAGGGATCGTCGCCTTGGTGAGCCATTACCTCACCAACTAGCTAATCCCACCTAGGCATATCCTGACGCGAGAGGCCCGAAGGTCCCCCTCTTTGGCCCGTAGGCATTATGCGGTATTAGCCATCGTTTCCAATGGTTATCCCCCACATCAGGGCAATTTCCTAGGCATTACTCACCCGTCCGCCGCTCGACGCCGTTATCGTCCCCCGAAGGTTCAGATAACTCGTTTCCGCTCGACTTGCATGTGTTAGGCCTGCCGCCAGCGTTCAATCTGAGCCATGATCAAACTCTTCAATTTAAGATTTTGTTCGGCTCAATGAATACTGAACATTACATAAGTAATGTTTGAATTGACTGTGCTGAGTCTTTCGACTCAATGGTCACTTCGTTTCATTGAAACCTAATTTGATACCGAAGTATCTAATTGGATTATCATCAACGAGTGCCCACACAGATTGATAGGTTCTTATTTTTAAAGAGCTCACTCTGAAGTTCTCTTCAAAGTGGACGGCCATTTTAGCGAGATAACTTATCGTGTCAAACACTTTTTTAAGTTATTTCTCTGTGAGTTACTTTCTAACTCACTGACCTTGTTATCTCGACTTCGCTTTGTTTGCTTTCCCGTGACAACGGAGGCGCATTATAGGGAGTTCGTTTAGGAACACAACCCTATTTTTCAAAAAAACTTATCTTTTTGGTTCGTTCGTATAGAAAACAATCAAAACCCGATAAAAGTGCATCAAAAAGGGGGCTACCGCCCCCTAAACCTTGAACTTCGTCTCACTTTTCACTGCATTAGTGAAATTACTGGTGAGCAATAATTTGGTCATTGTTCACAATCAGCTGTACTTTCTTATCTGGTAATATTTGACCAGATAAGATTGATTTCGCTAGTGGGTTTTCGACATTTTGTTGAATGGCTCGTTTTAAAGGACGCGCACCATAGACAGGATCGAAACCAACTTGAGCAATCAAATCGAGTGCTTTCTCGGACACCTCTAACTGGTAGCCTTTTTCTTCTAGGCGTTTCGCTAGACGATCTAGCTGAATAGAAGCAATCGACTTAATGTGCTCTTGACCAAGAGGATGGAAGACCACGCTTTCATCAACACGGTTTAAAAACTCTGGGCGGAAGTGTTTACTGACCACATCCATCACTTCATTCTTAATACCTTGGTAATCCAGAGTAGCAAAGTTCTCTTGGATGCGAGCTGAACCTAAGTTCGATGTCATGATCACTACAGTATTACGGAAATCAACCGTTCTACCCTGACCATCAGTTAGTCGACCATCATCCAATACTTGCAGCAGAATATTGAACACATCTGGATGTGCCTTCTCTACTTCATCTAATAGGATGACAGAATAAGGTTTACGGCGAACCGCTTCTGTTAGATAACCACCCTCTTCATAACCAACGTAACCCGGAGGCGCACCAACTAGTCTTGCCACAGAGTGTTTCTCCATGAACTCTGACATGTCGATGCGTACCATTGCGTCTTCGCTATCGAACATAAAGCTCGCGAGTGTCTTACACAATTCCGTTTTACCCACACCTGTTGGACCTAAGAATAAGAAGGAACCAATCGGTTTGTTCGGATCCGATAAGCCAGCTCGGCTACGACGAATTGCATTTGATACCACTTCAACCGCTTCCGCCTGACCAATCACGCGTTTGTGCAGTACCTCTTCCATGCGGAGCAGTTTTTCTTTTTCTGCTTCGAGCATTTTAGAAACGGGGATACCCGTTTGCTTAGAGAGTACCTCTGCGATCTCATTGTCCGTCACCTTGTTACGCAGCAGCGTCATCTCTTGCATTTCAGCTTGAGTAGCAAGATCGAGCTGTTTTTCAAGCTCAGGAATACGGCCATATTGCAGTTCCGACATGCGGTTTAGATCACCGGCTCGGCGTGCAAAGTCCATATCCATTCGGGCTTGCTCTAACTCACTTTTAATATGTTGAGTGCCAGATAGTGCTGCTTTTTCTGCATTCCACACTTCTTCCAGCTCTGCATATTCACGTTCTTTCTCGTTCAACTCGTCGTTAAGCACGTCCAAGCGTTTTTCACTTGCTTCATCATGCTCGTTACTCAGTGCTTGCTGTTCGATCTTAAGTTGGATGATTTTACGTTCGAGTTTATCTAGAGATTCTGGCTTAGAGTCGATCTGTAGACGAATACTAGAAGCGGCTTCATCAATAAGGTCGATTGCTTTATCAGGCAATTGACGATCCGAAACATAGCGATGCGACAAACTTGCGGCAGCCACGATCGCTGGATCGGTAATCTCTACATGATGGTGAAGCTCATAACGCTCTTTCAAACCACGAAGAATGGCAATCGTGTCTTCAACCGTTGGTTCATCCACCAGCACTTTTTGGAAACGACGCTCAAGTGCCGCATCTTTCTCTATATATTGGCGGTATTCATCCAATGTAGTCGCGCCAACACAGTGGAGCTCACCACGAGCCAATGCTGGTTTTAGCATGTTACCGGCATCCATTGAGCCTTCGCCCTTACCCGCGCCAACCATGGTATGAAGCTCATCAATAAACAGAATGACGTTGCCTTCTTCTTTGGCTAGCTCATTCAATACCGACTTCAAACGCTCTTCAAATTCACCACGGTATTTTGCACCTGCAACAAGCGCGCCCATATCTAACGAAAGTACGCGGCGGCCACGTAGCCCCTCTGGTACTTCATTATTAATGATGCGCTGAGCCAAACCTTCTACGATTGCGGTTTTACCCACACCTGGTTCACCAATGATCACAGGGTTGTTTTTAGTACGGCGCTGCAATACTTGGATGGTGCGGCGGATTTCATCATCACGGCCGATAACCGGATCCAACTTACCCTGCTCTGCGCGTTCGGTAAGGTCTATAGTGAACTTTTCCAATGCTTGGCGTAGTTCTTCCGCGTTCGGGTCATTAACCTTTTGACCACCTCTGATCTTTTCGATCGCTTGGCTAACTTTTTGCTCGGTCAAGCCCATCTCTTTTAGTAGCTGACCAAGTGGGCCACGGTCTTCTAATGCTGCAAGCAAAAAGACTTCGGAAGAGATGTAGGAGTCCTGACGCTTTTGAGCCACTTTGTCGCACAAATTGAAAAGTGTACCCATAGAGCTAGACAGCTGAACATCACCGCCGATGCCACTGACTTTAGGCAGTCGGTCTAACATTTCGCTCAATTTAGAGCGTAGATGAGTTACGTCGACATCTAACATGGTTAGTAGTGGACGAATTGGGCTACCGTTCTGATCGAGCAATGCCACCATTAGGTGCACTGGTTCGATATATTGATGATCGCGCCCTAACGCTAGTGACTGAGCATCAGAGATAGCGATTTGAAACTTACTTGTGAATCTATCAAGACGCATATCTTTCTTCCTAACCTCAACTTAAGGAAATTCTTTTGACAGTTAGAAAGATGGATACGCAGAGAAGGAATTTCAAGGGAGTGAATTAATAAAGATAGCTTTGCAAAAATGAAGCTATGCATCTCAACACTTTTGCGTTGTAGTGATCAGTCCTCAATCCAAATAAAAGTAGCTTGTCGACCTGTCACACCATCACGGCGGTAGGAATAAAAGTCATTTTTATCTTGGAAAGTACACAGGCCAGAGTCAAATACTTGAGTGACACCAAGTTTGTTGAGACGTTGAGTTGCAAGCTTAGACATATCCGCCAGCCACTTCCCTTCAATATCACGAGGAGTAAAGGCTTGGTGAGCCTGTGAATCAAAATCCACAAAGGCTTGCAGGACATCTTCACCGACTTCAAATGCTTGAGGGCCAATTGCAGGACCAAGCCACGCCATTACCTCACCAGAAAACAACTCTAGTGCATTTTCAACGATACCATTTGCTAAGCCGCGCCAACCAGCATGAACAGCCGCTACTTGGGTACCTTGCGTATTGGTTAATAGAACAGGCAAACAATCCGCTGTCATGGCCGAACAAACAACCTGACTTGAAGAGGTAAATACACCATCCGCATTCAGCACTTGCTTTGTGGGAGCGCTTGCTTGAGCTACCACAGTAGAATGGGTTTGGTTCAACCAGATTGGCACACTAGGCATCTTTGCTTGTTGCGCCAACCAGTCACGGTTCTTTTCTACGATGGACAAGTCATCCCCAACATGCGCACCCAAATTTAGCCCTTGATAAGGCGTCGTCGAAAAGCCATCGACTCTGGTAGAGGCGAAGGCTTTTACGTTTTTTGGTGCTGGCCAGTTAGGAATAATTGTCTTCATATTAGAACTCGTCAGGTAGACCGAACTCTTCTGTATCTTTACGCAGCGCTTCTGTCATTTCTACCATGTCGTCAGGTACAGGAGCGTGGAACTCTAGCTCTTCACCAGTAACAGGGTGTTCAAAACGAAGCATTACCGCGTGCAGAGCTTGGCGGTCAAAGCCACGGATCATTTCCGTTAGCTCTTGTGATGCGCCAGTTGGGATACGAGCACGACCACCGTAAGCAGTATCACCCAATAGTGGATGCTGTAGGTAAGACATGTGTACACGGATTTGGTGTGTACGGCCCGTTTCTAGACGCAAGCGAATACGTGTATGCTCACGGAAATGTTCTGCCACACGGTAGTGAGTAACAGCATGTTTACCCATTGGGGCAACCGCCATTAGCGTACGTTTAGTAGAGTGACGACCAATTGGTTTATCTACTTTACCGCCCGCCGTCATACGACCGATTGCAATCGCTTCATACTCACGAGTGATGTTACGTTTTTGCAGAGCGCGTACTAGACGAGTTTGTGCTGGTACGGTTTTCGCTACCACCATTAGGCCTGTTGTATCTTTATCTAGACGATGCACAATACCTGCGCGAGGTACTTCGGCGATGTCTGGGTAATGATGCAACAATGCATTTAGTACAGTGCCATCTGGCGTACCCGCACCTGGGTGTACTACAAAATCACGAGGCTTGTTGATTACGATGATGTCTTCATCTTCGTAGACGATATCGAGAGGGATATCTTGTGCTTCCCAGCGTTCTTCATCTTCCAGCTCGGCTTGCAAGGTAATTTCCTCGCCACCCATTACTTTGGTGCGAGGTTTAGTGACAACTTCACCATTCACTTGTACTTTCCCTGCAAGCAACCACTCTTTCAAGCGAGAGCGAGAGAAGTCCGCGAATAATTCGGCGATAGCTTGGTCTAAACGTTGACCTAATTGGCTATCTTTTACGGTGTTGGTTAAAACAATCTGCTGAGCCATATCGAACTTTTTTAAAAACTGTGAGACTAATGCTCACGACTGTGGAAAAATAGACTATTACGTCATTGTATCTGTTACTGGAAAGAAAGTAACGGCAGCTTAAGAAATATTTAGATTCAAGGAACAGACTCCTGATATGAAACATCAGACTTTAACAGGCCTTTTAGCGGTATCCCTTCTGTTTGGCTGTGCAAGCAAAGAAGAAATCGTTCCTGATGTGCCACCTTCTGAACTGTATGCAGACGCGCAAACTTCTCTGCAAAGCGGTAACTGGCTTTCTGCCATCGAGAAATTAGAAGCTTTGGATTCGCGTTACCCGTTTGGTGCCTACTCTGAGCAGGTACAACTTGACCTTATCTACGCGTACTACAAAAACGATGACCTAGCACTAGGTCTGGCAACGATCTCTCGCTTTATGCGTTTGAACCCAACTCACGAAAAAATGGACTGGGTTTTATACATGCGCGGTTTGAGCCACATGGCACAAGACCGTAACTTCATGCATGACCTGTTCAACGTAGACCGTAGTGACCGTGACCCAGAGCCAGTAAAGAAAGCATTTGATGATTTCAAAAAGCTGCTCGATCGTTACCCGAATAGCCCTTATGCGGAAGACTCGCAAAAACGCATGGTGGCATTGAAGAACCGCCTTGCTGATTACGATCTTGCAACCGCAGACTTCTACTTACGTCGTGAAGCATGGATTGCAGCAATCAACCGTGCGCAAGAGCTACAAAAAGCGTTTCCTGATACAGAAGCCGCTCGTAAGTCACTTGAGATTCAGCTAGAAGCTTACAAACAGTTGAAACTGGATGATTCAGTTGCCAGAACTGAAGAGCTAATAAAGCTCAACCCAGTCAAATAATCTTAAGCCGCCACAGTCCCACACTGTGGCGGTTTTGTTTTATTCCGCATTAATTTTTGTTTTATCCTTTCTCGTTATCACATTCACCTCCTTGATGATTTTTTAAGCGACACATATGCTTAAAGTTCTCCTTCACCATCAACATGGATGTGAACGTGACACTATCAAAGTTATGGACGGGACTGTTGATCCTACTCTCCGCGTCGAGTTTTGCTCTCGAGCTATCTCCTCTTAGACAACCGCCTTACACGGGCGATCTCGATGTCATCAAAGAGAAAAACGTCTTGCGCGTATTGGTATCTGCCGATTTGGGTTTCTATTACATAGAGGGAGGAGAACCAAAAGGGATTGGCGCCGAGTTGCTTGCGCATTTTGAGAGAGATTTACGCAAACTCAAACCTAAGATCAATATTCAAATCATTCCTGTATCTCGTGATGAGCTGCTTCCCTCCCTTGAACAAGGGTTAGGAGATTTGGTTGTTGCGAATCTCACCATTACCGACGCACGTAAGAAGTTGGTTGATTTTAGTGCCCCTGCCATCACGGGCATTGAAGAATGGGTAATCACTAATAAGAAAACACCAGTGATGACCAAGCTTGATCAGCTAAGCGGCAAAGAAATATGGGTACGTGCCAGTTCAAGTTACTTCGAGAGCATTCAGGCATTAAACAAACAACTTAATAAGAAAGGCTTACCACCTGTTGTTGTGCATTTCATAGAAGAAACACTACAAGACTACGAATTGGTAGGAATGCTCAACAATGGCTATGTCAAAGCTATCGTTCTTGATAGCCACAAAGCCAAGTTGTGGATGAGCTTTATGGACGATATCCGTGCTCATACCAAAATCCCAATCCGCAAAGGCGGTGAGATCGCCTGGGCAATGCGTCACGACAGCCCTGAGCTAATGAAAGTGGTGAACAAATTCATTCGCACAGCCAAATCTGGCACCTTACTTGGTAACGTCATTTACGGTAAATACATCGACAACACCAATTGGCTGAACAAGGCATTGAACCCGAAAAAGATTGCTCAGCTTGAAAAGCTCTCTGCTCTGTTTTCTAAATATGGGGAGAAGTACGACTTTGATTATCTGCTGATCGCTGCAGTGGCTTATCAAGAGTCGGGGTTCGATAACAACTTAGCGTCTAGCCGCGGCGCTGTCGGTATCATGCAAATCTTACCAAGCACTGCGAGTGACCCGAACGTAAACATAAAAAACATTCGTAACTTGGAAAACAATGTTCATGCAGGCGTGAAATACATGGCGTTCCTGCGCCGCTACTACTTCAGTGATGAGGCAATCAGCAAAGAGAACAAACTCTACTTAACACTCGCGGCATACAATGCCGGGCCAGGAAACGTTGAAAGAATGCGTAAGCGCGCGGCTCAACAAGGCTACGATCCCAATGTTTGGTTTAACAACGTTGAGGTGGTGACGCGTAGGAGCTTGGGGGAAACGGTGAGATATGTGACCAATGTGAATCGCTACTACGTGATCTACAAGCAACTAGAAAGCCTTGATCTCGCGAAAACACTGGATAACGTTTTACTTGTTCCAGACGATCCCGTTTTTATGACGCCGCTGAGAAGAGTCAGTCAAACCCCATAAACAGAGAAACTCTAAATAGAAAACCAAAAACGCCGCTCAACGAATTAAGCGGCGTTTTTGAATCTAACTTACTGTGCACTTTAAGAGTGATCTGATTCACATCTTTGTTCTGGTTAATTTTTAACTAACTAGAATTACAGGCCGTATAACTCCCCTAAAAACAGGTTAGTTTTCAGCTCAGTACTCTACCCAATCTAATGATTTCGAATCCGATAACAAGCAATTTTCACATAAATCTCAGCAGTTCTTGAGTGAGATCACATTCATTTTCCATCTCCAAAAAGCCGCCCAAAAAAGTGACCAAGATCACATTCTTTTATCCTCAAAGCGGTAATCTGAATTCAACCCATGAGGGATGAAACAGAGGAAAAACATTTATGACAATGAACATCACTGGTAAAAACATCGAAATCACCTCTGCAATCCGTGCTCATATTGAGAGCAAATTTAAAAAGCTGGAGAAATGGCAAGTAGACATCATTGGATGCCAAGCAACTTTCAGTGAGGAACCAAACAAACAGAAGAAATTCGAAGCCGTTATCAAAGTTCCTAAAGGCCAGCTAATCGCCTCAGCAACTCACGAAGATCTTTACGCAGCTATCAATGAAGTGGAGCAAAAACTAGAACGACAACTGAATAAGCTGACCCACAAACCTGAAGCTCGACGTGCGAATAAGCCTGAGCTAGTGGAAGAAGAAGAGTAAACCGTCCAGATTGAGGAAGTAGCGCCGAAAGGCGCTATTTTTTTGCTTGACGCTCCCCGCCTGCTTGCTTATTGTGTTTAAACACTCACAAATTAAGCACTATTTATGCATTCAACAAACCTGTTTCTTTTTGACTTCTTTTTCCTTCCATAGTTGGAGGGGCTAACTCGTTTGTGAAAGAAAAGTCAAAAACAAACAGAAAGCCTCCCAAATCGGGGGGCTTTTTTTATAAGGAAAGAATTGATGACTGACCAACCTATTTCCCTGGAAGAAATTCGTTTACGTTTGAATGAGCTGGATGACGAGCTGCTAAGCCTGTTGTCAGAACGCCGCAAGCTCAGTATTGAAGTCGCTAAAAGCAAAGTTCAAACGTCGAAACCTGTTCGTGATGCAGTCCGTGAACAACAACTTCTAGTAAAACTGATCACCAACGGCCGTGATAAATACGAACTCGACGCTCAGTACATCACCAAACTTTTCCATACCATCATTGAAGATTCTGTTCTTCTTCAACAAAGCTACTTGCAGAACCTGGTTAATCCACAGCAAAGTCGCAAGCCTCTTGCTCGCGTTGCTTTCCTTGGTGCAAAAGGCTCGTACTCTCATCTTGCGAGTCGTGAATACTTCAGCCGTAAGAATACAGAACTGATTGAACTCAACTGCGAACACTTCAAAGAAGTGACTCAGACGGTGGAATCTGGCCATGCAGACTACGGCGTACTTCCAATTGAAAACACTAGCTCTGGCTCGATCAACGAAGTTTACGACCTACTGCAACACACAACGCTGTATATTGTTGGTGAACTGACTCAACCAATTGAGCACTGCCTCGTCGCAACCAAAGACATTCGTCTTGAGAACATCAAAACACTTTACTCACATCCGCAACCACACCAGCAATGCAGCGAGTTCTTAAGCCGTATGAAAGGCGTGAAGCTAGAGTCCTGCGCAAGCACTGCAGATGCAATGCAAAAGGTACAAGAGCTTAACCGTGATGACGTTGCGGCAATTGGTAATGCTTCAAGCGGTAAGCTTTACGGCTTACAAGCCATTCAAGGCAATATCGCAAACCAAACAGAAAACCACACTCGCTTTATCGTTGTCGCACGTAAACCTGTAGAAGTATCGACACAAATTCCAGCGAAGACCACATTGATCATGTCTACATCACAGCAAGCTGGCTCTCTGGTTCAAACACTCTTGGTGCTTCAGCGTTACGACATCAACATGACCAAGCTAGAATCACGTCCAATTATGGGCAACCCATGGGAAGAGATGTTCTACGTAGACCTTGAATCTCACCTAGGTTCTAGCGAGATGCAGCAAGCGATTGATGAGCTAACCAAGATCACTAAGCACTTGAAAGTGTTAGGTTGTTACCCAAGCGAGAATGTAAAACCCACTCAAGTAAAACTGAGCTAAGGGATTATTGTAAGTAAAAAGAACATGGTAGGTAAAAAGATCATGGCAACCCAAAAAGTCGTTATCGCGTCCCTAAACCCGGCGAAAATCAAGGCTGTAGAGAGTGCTTTTCAAAGCGCTTTCTCTGAGCAAAGTTTTGAGTTTGTTGGTGTCAGTGTTCCAAGTGAAGTGGCAGACCAACCGATGTCGAATGATGAAACGCATCTTGGTGCATTGAACCGAGTTCGTAACGCCAAAACCGAAATGCCAAATGCGGATTTCTATGTCGGTTTAGAGGCTGGAATTGAAGGCAAAGTAACATTTGCTTGGATGGTGATTGAGTCTGACACGCATCGTGGGGAGTCTCGCTCTGCTAGCTTGATGCTACCACCAGAAGTGCTCCAAAAACTTAAACATGCCAATGAGCTTGGCGATGTGATGGATGAGGTATTTGGTACCGACAACATCAAACAGAAAGGTGGCGCAATTGGTCTACTGACTCAAAACCAACTGACGCGCAGTTCGGTCTATCATCAAGCGTTGATTCTGGCGTTGATTCCTTTTACCAACCCAGAACACTTCCCAGCGAATCTATAACTGCACGTGACTTATTACGAGCTTTAAAGCTCATAGCAGCGAATAGCACACATTAAAAAGGGCGGAGATTCCGCCCTTTTTGCTGCCTGTAACTCAGAGAGTTCAACTCAAAGATTATTGAGCCCCCTGCTCTAGCAACGTCTTGAGTTTGTCTTTGTCCGCATCAGATTTCGACTTTAACTCATTCGAACCACGAGTGATGGTGGCAATACCCACGCCAAGCATTTGACTGATTTGACGCTGAGACAGCTCACCTTTGAGTAACTCATTCAGAATGTTAACGCGTGCGGTGAGCGATTCTCTTTCATCCGGCGTCATTAACATGGTCAACAACATCTCGTGTTGCTGGTTATCCACGCTAGAACGGATCAGTTCGACAATCTGTTGCCAGTCTTTGTACTCAGGTTCGTGCGACATCAAGTTACCTCACTCAATACTTGGTATTGATCTCATTTGGGGTCAAGAACGAACCATCTACACCTAAAAGGTCGCGGTAGTAAGTTTCAAACATCAAAATGTTCTGCACATAACCACGCGTCTCTTTAAATGAAATTGCTTCAATAAAGGAATAAGCGTCGACTTTTCCTTGTGTTCGATCTCGCCACATTTTTACTCGGTTAGGTCCTGCATTATAAGCAGCGAGCGCGAAAATACGATTATTATCGTAATCCTCCATCAAACCTTGTAAGTAGTGGCTACCAATCTCGATGTTCTTACCCACGTTGTATAGGTCTTGAGTACCTTGATACTTGAGCTTGTACTTGTTTGCCGTGTACTTAGCCGTCGCAGGCATAATTTGCATTAGGCCACGAGCACCAACAGGCGAACGCGCCTCCGAATCCAATGCACTTTCTTGTCGAGCGAGGGACATCATCGTAATCGGGTCGATGTTGTGTTTCTCAGCGTAGAAGTTAAACCACCAGCGATGCGCCACGGGGAAACGCAATGGGATGTTATCCCACATCTCCGCCTGAATACTCGCAATCACGGTGAGGTTGTGCCAACGCTTAGAAGCAGCATAAGCGGCAAGTTGCGTTTTCTCTTCTTTGCTCACACGACGAAGCAAATGCGTCCATTCACTCTTCGCTGCGGCAATTTTGTCAGTCGCGATAAGTTCTTCAATACGTGCCAAAGATTTCTGGTATGGCTGAACTGCTTTCTTGTCTAACTTAACCGAACTTGATGGGTACTTAATTGACTGACCAATCGCATTGGCCGCAGCAACGCTGTAAAAGTTACGTTGACCGACCAATTTCGACAAACGTTGCTTGCCCGCAGTAGCATCACCTAAAGCGATTTCACTACGACCTAGCCAGTATTGCCACCGAAGCGTTGCCTGTTCCTTGTCATTTAAAACCGAAATCCACTTCTGTACGCCTTTCCAATCGCCGTTTTGAATAGACAAACGAATGCGGCTTTCAATCAAAGGTAAATTCTTACTCGACTTCGTTTTATCATCACGCCAATTTGCTAATGAGTCCGACTCAGTACGAATCAAACGGATCGCAATGTAGTCAGCCAGAGCTTGCGCTTTCTCAGGGGAGAACTTTTGACCTTTCACAACTGCAGCATACGCATCTTGCGCTTGCTTGGTATTTTTACGAGCCAACTTCTCTAACGCATATTCACTCTGAGCACGGTTGAAATCATTAGCAGGTTGTTTCTTAGCAAATGCAGCGACCGTTTCTGGTTTATCAAACAGCGCTTTCATTGCTTTAGCTTGCTGCTTCGCTTTGGCTGATTCTGGCAGTTTTTGCAGGTAACTCATTAAGCCACCATTACGAGCATCAAACGCCAGCAGCATACGCTGAAGGATCAGCTCATCGGTGCGCTCACCCGCTTTGTCCCACGCAGAGAACAATGGGTCACACTCGTCGGCGATGCTTTTGCCGCGCAGCCACATGTGCTCTGCGCCTTTAAAGGCAGCAACTTGTTTACCCTGTTCTAATTGAGCGACATAAAAAATACACTGGTAACGCTCACCACTTGGCTCCACTTTTTGGAACTCGGTAATAGTTTTCCAATCTTTCTGACGATAAAGGTTATCTAAGTAAGGGGCGCGAATTCGACGTGAGAATGGAAAAGCCTCGTGGTCATTAATAAATTCGTCTACCTGTTGTGGAGACTTACTCGATAATTGCCTCAGAAACACCCGGTAATCCACATAAGGTGTCAGTGGATAGTCGGCGATTTTAGAACGGATAGATAAGTAACCATCAATGTCGTTCTTATCTAATAAATCCTGAGCTTGCTCATAGACTTGGCGCTGTTTTTCAAGGCTCAGCGCAGCGTTTGCTGACACGCTTACCGCACATAAAGCGGCTGCGTAGCATACTCTTTTAGCCAATTCAGATACGTTGAATCTCATGTGCGTCATTTTCCCCAGACGTTTATCGCTTCACTTCTTACCACTGGTGAATACAAGGCGCGGTAAGTCATAAAGCATATGCATCTATTTACACCGTATTAAGTTCTTATTGTAAAGCGACTTGATGTAATAAATGTTGTACTCGTAAAACTTTAGAACCCTTCAAAGCAAATAGATTTCCGACAATTCATCCATCCCGATGAAGAGTGGGTATTTGAATCAAAGGTGAACAAGAAAAGTGTATACCCTAAAGTTGGGAGTTTCCGGTCAGCGATGAAGAAGAAATCACACAAGATGCTAATTTCTTGCAATCCGGTAACAAAACTCAAGGAGTTGGTATAAAATAGAGCCTTTGAATGACAGTTAATTTAGGAACGATCGGCAATGGCTGAATACGTATATACCATGTCGCGGGTGAGCAAAATTGTGCCACCTAAGCGTCAAATTCTTAAAGACATCTCTCTAAGCTTCTTCCCAGGTGCAAAAATCGGTGTTCTAGGTCTGAACGGTGCAGGTAAATCTACGCTGCTACGTATCATGGCGGGTATCGATACTGATATCGATGGTGAAGCACGCCCACAACCGGGACTAAACGTAGGTTACCTACCACAGGAACCTGTTCTGGACGAGTCAAAGACCGTTCGTGAAATCGTTGAAGAAGCCGTTGCAGATGTTGCTGGCGCACTTAAGCGCTTGGATGCGGTATACGCTGCGTATGCAGAACCAGATGCCGATTTTGATGCACTTGCAAAAGAACAGGGTGAACTAGAAGCGCTAATCCAAGCGAAAGATGGTCACAACCTAGATAACGCACTAGAACGTGCTGCTGATGCACTTCGCCTTCCTGAATGGGATCAAAAAATCCAACACCTATCAGGTGGTGAGCGTCGCCGTGTGGCTATCTGTCGTCTTCTTCTTGAAAAGCCAGACATGCTGCTACTCGACGAACCAACTAACCACTTGGATGCTGAGTCTGTTGCATGGCTAGAACGCTTCCTAGTTGATTACACTGGTACTGTAGTTGCGATTACCCACGACCGTTACTTCCTAGATAACGCAGCGGGTTGGATCCTAGAACTTGACCGTGGTGAAGGTATTCCATGGGAAGGTAACTACACGTCTTGGCTAGAGCAAAAAGATGCGCGTCTACAACAAGAAGCATCGCAAGAAAAAGCTCGTCAAAAGACCATCGAGAAAGAACTTGAATGGGTTCGCCAAAATCCTAAAGGTCGTCAGGCGAAATCTAAAGCACGTATGGCACGCTTTGAAGAGCTACAAAACACTGACCACCAAAAACGTAACGAAACCAACGAGCTGTTCATCCCGCCAGGTGAGCGTCTAGGTGATAAAGTTATCGAAGTGAACAACCTGACTAAGTCATTCGACGGTCGTGTTCTTATCGATGACCTATCGTTCAGCATGCCTAAGGGTGCAATCGTGGGTATCATCGGTGCCAACGGTGCAGGTAAATCGACTCTATTCAAGATGCTGAGCGGCACTGAGCAACCAGACTCAGGTACGATTGAGCTGGGTGAAACAGTGAAACTGGCGTCTGTTGAGCAGTTCCGTGACTCAATGAACGACAAGAACACGGTATTCCAAGAGATTTCTGAAGGCGCTGACATCATCAAGATCAACAACTTCGAAATCCCTGCACGTGCTTACTGTTCTCGCTTTAACTTCAAAGGCTCTGATCAACAGAAAGTTATCGGCGAGCTTTCTGGTGGTGAGCGTAACCGTGTCCACCTTGCTAAGCTGCTTAAAGCTGGCGGTAACGTACTGCTACTCGATGAGCCAACCAACGACCTTGACGTTGAAACACTGCGTGCACTAGAAGAAGCACTACTAGAGTTCCCTGGCTGTGCAATGGTTATCTCGCACGACCGTTGGTTCCTAGACCGTATTGCAACGCACATCATCGACTACCGCGATGAAGGCCAAGTTAACTTCTACGAAGGTAACTACAACGAGTACATGGAATGGCTGAAGAAGACCCTTGGTCCTGAAGCAGCTGAACCACACCGCATCAAATACAAGCGCGTATCGAAATAATTTCGGTTATAAGATGAGTGTGCGGTATATCACCTTACACTCACCTTTGCTTGTAATTCGTACAAAGGTCGCTATCATAGCGGCCTTTGTTGTATGTGTTGCATAAATGGCTCAAATTGGCATTTTTTCAATTAAGAGCTTGACCTTTAGCAATCGTAACTCTGTGCTAGCTCGATATTTTAAGAACAAAAATTGAACAGTTTTTGTTCTGTTTGATATAGTCTTCGACTGATTTGACGACTTAATGAGAAAGCTCTATGACGGAGAGACGACGCTTTTCACGCATTATCTATCAAGTTTCAGCTTTATTGGAACAAGGTGACTTGGCATTACAAGCCACGATTCAAGATCTCTCATTACATGGCTTGTTGTTAAAAGCTGAAAATGCAAGTTCACTTGAACCGTCACGTAAGGTAGATGTTGCGTTCTCGTTTGCTCAATCAGAGCAAGTGATGCAGCTAACCGCCAACATCATATCGATTACAGATAACGAGATTAGGCTAAAGATCAACAACATAGACATCGATAGTATTAGCCAACTAAAACGATTTATAGAATTGAATGTAGGCAATAACGAGCTTCTGAATCGAGAGTTAGAGCATCTTTCAGATTTAGGGGAAGAATAAATTGAACGCCTACTTTAGTAACAATAACCATGTCTAAAAAAATCATCATGCAGATCCCGACAAAAGACGGGAATCAGCAATTTCATTTGGGTCGCCTTTCGATCCTAGCTATCTGTGCGTCAGTCGTTGCACTACCCGCTGTTGTTGGTGGTGCTTGGTACCTGCATCAAAAGCAGATTCATGACACACAAGCACTCAATCAAACCATCGCAAAGCTAGAGAGCGAGAAAGCTGAAATCTCCGTGTTGTACGAAGAGCAGTTAGATACCAACCACTCTCTTTCTCAGTCCTTAACCGATAAAAACAACCAGATTCAATTGCTAGGCAAGCGTGTATTTGATGTTGAGTCTGTGTTGGGTTTAGCAGATGAAGAGCTGAGCACCGATGAACATGCACTGGAAGAACGCATTGATGCTGCGGCAATCGATTCTGCAGTTCGTGCGACCATGTTCCGTTTGATTCCAAACGACAGCCCAATGACTTATCAACGTATCTCCTCTCCTTTTGGCAGTCGTGTCAATCCAATCACGGGCAAACGTCATGTTCATACAGGGATCGACCTAACGTGTAAGCGTGGAGAACAGATCCTTGCGCCGGCAGACGGTGTGGTAGAAACGGTACGTCCAGGTAACCGTGGTTATGGTAACTACCTCACGCTACGTCACTCGTTTGGCTTTTCTAGCTCCTTTGCTCACTTGAGCAAGTTTAGCGTGAAGAGCGGAGAGTTCGTCAGTAAAGGCGATGTAATTGCGAAATGTGGTAACTCAGGTAACTCAACTGGTCCGCACCTGCACTATGAAGTGCGCTTCTTAGGCCGAGCATTGAACCCACAATACTTGATGGATTGGACGCCAGAGAACTTTAACTACGCGTTCGAGAAAGAGAAGAAGGTGAAGTGGGGTCCGTTGGTTCAGTTGATTGATAACGTGGTTCGCCTGCAAATCAACCTTACTAACTCACCATACCGTGATACCAGCATCAGCACAGTATCGAGTGAAGATAACAGTGCCACATCAACCAACTGATCATCACGAAACATACGAATAAAAAAGAGCAGCGAATAAGCTGCTCTTTTTACATTCAAAATCTGTTTTTATCCACGATGGATATTGTCATTAGCCTGTTTGAGCAAGTTCTGACTTTCGTTCATGAATTGCTGCGAGTAATCACCAAACCAGTCACTCACTTGTTCGAAGCTTTCGACAAACTCAGCCTTGTCTTTACTGTCTAAAACAGACAACGCTTCACCAAAGCGCTGGTGGAAACGCTTAATCATGTCGATGTTTTCTTGTGATGAAAGAATGATGTCACCGTATAGATTTGGGTCTTGACCAAACAGACGCCCTACCATCGCTAGCTCCAAACGGTAAATCGGCGAGCTCAGCTTTAATAGTTGCTCAATGTTCGGATTCTCTTTGCTTAGGTGCATGCCGTAAGCAAAGGAAGTGAAGTGGCGCAGTGCCTGAATCAAAGTCATACCATGATCGTGCTCTTGCGCATCGATTTGGCACAAGCTTGCGCCCCAAATTCCAAACTGTTGCAATAGCCATTGGTATTGCTCATTACCACGACCGTCACAGTAGACAATCACCTGCTTCGCTAGGCTCGGTACATCTGGGCCAAACATTGGGTGCAAACCAACAACCGGACCTTGGTGCACATTCAACATTGCTTGCAGCGGCTTAGACTTAATAGAAGTCAGGTCACAAAGAATGCAATCTTGTGGCAGGTTACCGAGCTTCTCAATCACACCTTCTGTTAGGTGAATCGGCACTGTAACTACTACCAGCCCCGCATCTTTTAGGATGTCATCGGCATGATCCCAGTCTTTGCTGCCCAACACTTTAACTTGGTAGCCAGATAGTTTGAACATTCGACCAAACAGGCCACCTAATTGGCCATTACCACCAATAATGACCACAGAGCGCAGTTCTGGATTCAAACACTTAAAACCGGAATCTTTCTCGCTGGCATAGGACTCACGCATAGTTCGACGAAGAATGTCTTCAATCAGCTGTGGAGGGATCCCCATTTTTTCAGCTTCAGCTCGTCGTGATGCCAGCATTGCGGCTTCACGATCTGGGGCATAAATTGGCAAACCGTGTTCGCTTTTTACTTCACCCACTTTCTCTACTAACGCTAAACGCTGAGCAAGTAGCTCTAGCATTTGCTTGTCGACTGCATCAATCTGATCGCGTAATGCGTTAAGTTCAACTGCCATTGATGTTCCTTAAATCCCGTGTTGTTAGCCCTTTAGACGATTCTCTAAGAAAGGCACTAGCTCTTCGTGTGCATGACGTAATAGTGCCTCAGTTGAATCCCAATTGATACATGCGTCGGTGATAGATACGCCGTATTTCATCTCTTCAAGAGCTAGGTCAGAAGATTGGTTACCTTCATTGATATGGCTCTCAATCATCAAGCCTATAATCGACTTATTGCCTTCACGGATTTGATGAATCACGTCTTCGGCAACCAATGGCTGACGACGGTAATCTTTACGTGAGTTTGCATGGCTACAATCCACCATTAGTGAAGCGTCAAGACCAGACTTCGCCATCTCTTGCTCACACTCGTTAACAGACACTGAATCGTAGTTAGTTTGCTTGCCGCCACGCAGAATCACGTGACCATTCGGGTTACCTTGCGTAGTCAGAAGCGCGACTTGGCCTTCACGGTTAATACCCATGAAACGGTGGCTAGAAGAAGCCGCTTGCATCGCGTTAACAGCAGTAGCCAAGCTACCATCCGTACCATTCTTAAAGCCGATTGGCATAGAAAGACCACTTGCCATCTCACGGTGTGTTTGTGACTCAGTCGTACGAGCACCGATCGCTGCCCAGCTAAAGGTATCCGCAAGGTATTGCGGGCTGATTGGGTCAAGAGCTTCTGTTGCCAGCGGGATTTCCATCTCTGCCAATTCAACCAGCAGTTCACGACCAACATGCAGACCATGTTCAATGTCGAAGCTGCCGTCTAGGTGTGGGTCATTGATTAGGCCTTTCCAACCAACTGTGGTTCGAGGCTTCTCAAAGTAAACACGCATTACAATATACAGTTGGTCGCTTAGTTGTTCAGAAAGAGCTTTGAGACGCTTAGCGTAATCCTTCGCAGCTTCTACGTCATGGATAGAACATGGCCCACATACAACGAGTAGACGATGATCTTTTTTGTGAATGATGTCAGCGATGGTTTGACGAGACTCTTGAATAAAACGACGCGCTTTTTCACTTAGAGGAAGCTTCACTTTTAGCTCCTCTGGCGTGATCAGAACTTGTTCTTCGCTGATGTTGATGTTGCTCAATTCACTTCTTTGCATAACTTTGACCTGTATATTTATATTTACACCCAACCAATTCCTTGGTGAGACAACTAAGCCTTATCGACAAGATAACAGGCTAAAAAAGAATTACAACCGTACACAATAAAAAACATTTAGTGTAAATCTATATTTACACCAAAAGAAAAAGCCGAAATGCAGAACACTTCGGCTTTAAATGGATGTTTTAGAAAGTTTACGTCTCACCCTGAACGAACCATTCTTCAGGGATGAGATGGCTAGCCAACCAATCGCTTCATCGCTTCAGAGGCGTCTTTCCACTCTTGCGAAAGTTTTAGCTCGCTTAGAGAAAAGCTTTGCTTCTTCAACAAGGCATCTGCTCGAGGAACAGAAGTGATGGGTAGATTATCAAGCACCTCAACTTGCGCATCGCGCTTATTGCAAACCAGTAGCATATCGCAGCCAGCGTTTAATGCTTGTGCGCCACGCTGAGCAGGGCCACCCATGATCGCAGCTCCCTCCATGGTCAAATCATCAGAGAAGATCAAACCTTTAAAACCAAGTTGCTGGCGCAGGATTTGTTTAAGCCAATACTCAGAGCCACTAGCAGGCTGGTCATCATAATTTGGGAAAATGACGTGAGCAGGCATCATCGCGTCTAAGATGCCAGCATCGATTTGCGCTTTGAAGATAGCCATGTCTTGCTCAAAGATATCACTACGCTCGTCGTATGGTGTCTCTAAGTGTGAATCAGCAATCACACCACCATGACCCGGGAAGTGCTTACCTGTTGTTGCCATACCGACACTCTTCATGCCCTGCATATACGCGGTGCTGTGACGTAAAATGGTGTCCAGATCCTCACCAAAGGCACGGCTGCCAATCGCTTTACACTGGTGGCCTTTATCCAGAACTGGTGCGAAGCTTAGGTCGATATCATGAGCAATCAACTCAGCTGCCATCAACCAACCGCCCATGCGTGCCAGCTCTTCACTGTTTTGGTGTTTGGCGTATTCATCTGCCGCAGGAATCAGTGAGAAGCCTTCACGAAAACGCTGAACGCGCCCGCCCTCTTGGTCAACACCAATCAAAATCGGACGCTTCGCCGCTTTGCGGATAGATTGGGTAAGAGCTTGAAGCTGCTTGCTGTCGTGGTAGTTACGCGTAAATAAAATCAAACCACCAACCGTTGGATGCTCCAAAATTTCTCTGTCTTCTGCAGTCAGTTCATAGCCTGCAACATCAACCCATAACGGTCCCATTTTTTCTCCTCAAAATCGGCTGAATATCTCGTATTCGATGAGGTTATTCGCTTCAGAATTGCTTTACAATAAGTGAATCGAAGAATTGACGGAATTGGCTGTGAATCTTAACAAACTGTATATCGGTGTGATGTCTGGAACCAGTATGGACGGTGTAGATACCGCACTGGTTGAAATTGAAGATAACCGTGTTCGCTTACTCGCACACGATGATTACCCAATGCCCGCTCATATTAAGCAGACGCTTTTGTCGGTTTGCACTGGGCAAGACACGAATCTAAAAGCCATTGGTGAGCTCGACCATCAACTTGGGCATCTGTTTGCCGATGCGGTTTTACAGCTACTGGATAAATCCGGCTATTCCGCTGAGCAAATCCGAGCCATTGGCAATCATGGTCAAACCGTGTTCCACCAGCCAACAGGCGATCTGCCCTTCACCACCCAACTGGGTGATGCCAACATCATTGCAGTCAAAACGGGCATTGATACCGTGGCAGATTTTCGTCGTAAAGACATGGCGTTAGGTGGCCAAGGTGCACCGCTCGTCCCAGCCTTCCATAAAAGTATTTTTGCCATGCAAGATTCCACCACCGTGGTGCTTAACATCGGTGGAATTGCCAATATCTCGGTACTGCATCCTGAGCAAGCTGTGATCGGCTACGATACGGGCCCGGGCAACATGTTGATGGATGCATGGTGTGAACAACACACCGGACAAGGCTTCGACAAAGACGCGCGATTTGCTCTACAAGGCAACACCGATTCAGCACTACTAACTCAACTCTTAGCAGAACCTTACCTCGCGATGTCGTCGCCTAAGAGCACTGGCCGAGAGCTGTTCAATATCGATTGGCTGCATCATCAGTTAGCTGACCACAATATCTCAGCACAAGATGTACAACGCACGCTGTGTGAATACTCGGCGAAGACCATTGCAAACGAAGTGGAGAAATTCACGTATGGCCAGCAGCCACAGCTGTTGGTGTGTGGAGGTGGGGCGAGAAACCCCCTACTGATGCAACGTTTAGCGGAACTTCTGCCGCAGTGGCAAGTCGCAACAACGGATGATAAAGGTGTCGATGGCGATTATATGGAAGCCATGGCGTTTGCTTGGCTTGCTCAGCGACATATTGACGGGCTACCAAGCAACTTACCTGAAGTAACCGGTGCGAGCCGTCTTGCTTCTCTGGGTGTGCTCTATCCTAAAAACTAAATGCGTTGTGCCAGACACAGCGAAAAAACAAATCGAAATCAGTATTCAAAAGGCTTAAACCACTATGACAAATGACGCGCTTATTGCTGCTCTTGCCCATCTAGTATCAGAAGGTCGTAACCCAGATACGATGGACATCGATTTACTGCCTTCTCTGGACATTGTTCAGCGACTTAATCAGCAAGATAAGCTCGTACCACTTGCGGTTGAGAAGGTTTTACCCGAAATCGCACTCGCGGTGGATAAAATAACCGACGCGTTTAAAGTCGGCGGTCGTCTGGTTTACATGGGCGCAGGCACCAGTGGCCGTTTGGGTGTGCTTGATGCATCGGAATGTCCGCCAACATTTGGCGTATCTGACAAGATGGTGGTTGGTCTGATTGCGGGTGGCCCAGAGGCGATTCTAAAAGCAAAAGAAGGTGCGGAAGATTCGCCAGTTTTGGGTGAGCAAGACCTAAAAGACATCAAATTCACAAATCTCGATGTGGTCGTAGGCATCGCTGCAAGTGGCCGAACGCCTTATGTTATTGGTGGTTTGGAGTACGCCAACGAGATCGGTGCAACCACAATAGCGCTATCTTGTAATCCAGATTCTCCAATCGCCGACATAGCCGACGTCGCAATTAGCCCTGTTGTAGGCCCAGAAGCCTTGACTGGCTCAACACGTTTGAAATCAGGTACCGCGCAGAAACTGGTGCTAAACATGCTAACAACCGCAAGCATGATCCGTTTGGGCAAGAGCTATCAAAACCTAATGGTTGATGTGAAAGCAACCAACAACAAGCTCGTTGCACGCGCAGCGCGAATTGTGATGCAAGCGACCGATTGCAGCAAAGAACAAGCTACCGAAGTGCTTAAGCAGACGGATTATGAGGTGAAGCTGGCGATCTTAATGATCCTGACCGATCTTGATATTGAATCTGCTCGTGCTCACCTGCACCACCAAGACGGCTTCTTACGCAAAGCTGTGGAAAACCACCAGCCGAAATAAATTTTGAGTCCGGCAACTCAAACCTGTAGATACAAGACAAACAAAAAGGAGACCTCGTGGTCTCCTTTTTTGTTTTAGATATCAAGATTTAGTCTTCATACAACCATTCATCAAACTCTTGGTTAAGCTTGTCATTTGCTTTACGTTTGATGTGATCAGGATTCGTTATGTTCTTAACGTTCTCTACTTTATTGGTGTACTTGCGAGTGGTTTGGTTTACTTCTCGCTTCACTTGGTTCTCGACATAAGTACCGTCAGTGACTTCTTTAATATTACGCTTGGTATTGTTGATGGCATTGGTAATACGATGCTTATCGTGATCGTATTTACGCTTCATCTTAATCGACTCTTTCAACACGTTGGTCGCACCAACCGTTAAGGGCAACAATGCTAATGCGACCAAAAAATACTTCTTCATGTTTTCATTTCACTTCTGATTGAATCTCAAGCCATAAGTACAGCAAAGCAATAAAATTCAAATGTCAGAAGATCAACAAGCAAAACCACAGTCTTGATTATGAAACAGATTTAGTTGCTGTATTCGTTCCAGCCACGTTGCCATTCCATACGGAATTTTTGTGCCCCAGGCGTTCCCTCACATACACCTTCATAATACTGACCAGACAAGCCCATTTGGTAAGCAAAATCAGGATTACAATATTCAGTTACCCCTTCAAGGTAACCTTGGTCATAATCGCCTTGCTTTACATTTCCTAACGAGCGAAGTTCTTTCATGGTACGAGAGGTATGCCCAGCGACACCATCTTGATAACCGATCTGGTACCAATCTCCGGACTGCGCCAGTTCTTCCGTTGTTGCCGCACACCCTGCTAGTAAAGCCAGCGCCAAGCCTAACGTTGCCTTTTTCATCATTCTTCCTTAACTAATTGTTTTCAAAACAAGCTTACCACTAAAGCCTGTGCTTTGCCGCTTATCTGTTGATTTCACCACTTAACTCTTGAGCTCGCCACTCACCCTTGATAACCACCGCTTAATAGTTAATAGAACCACTCAGCCCTAAGTACGACCACTAGGCAAACGATAAAACCACTTAACCGTTATATCGACCACTCGCTTCTCTATTCGACCACTCATCCATAGAGCGAATGCACTTAACAAAAGAGATGAATACCATACATCCTGAGCTTAAAAAATTACCCTACCTAACAAACCAAGGACAATTGCTATGATGTGGTTTCTAACCTGTGTCGCAGCCCTCATCGGCGGATACTTCATCTACGGTGCTTTCGTTGAGAAGATTTTTGGCATCAATGAGAATCGTCAAACGCCAGCTCATACTAAAACGGACGGCGTTGACTACGTTCCAATGTCAACCAAGCGTGTTTACCTTGTTCAGCTTCTGAACATCGCAGGTGTTGGTCCTATCTTTGGCCCAATCATGGGTGCCCTATACGGCCCTGCTGCAATGCTTTGGATTGTTGTTGGCTGTATCTTCGCAGGTGCGGTACACGATTACTTCTCAGGCATGCTTTCTGTTCGTAACGGCGGTGCATCAGTACCAACGATTACGGGTCGCTACCTAGGTAATGGCGCAAAACACTTTATGAACATCTTTGCCATTGTCCTATTGCTTCTTGTTGGTGTGGTATTCGTGTCAGCGCCAGCAGGCATGATCACGAACCTAATCAACGATCAAACCAGCTTTAGCGTAAGCATGACAACTATGGTTGTGTTGATTTTCGCTTACTACATCATTGCGACAATTGTTCCTGTAGACAAAATCATCGGTCGCTTCTACCCATTGTTTGGTGCGCTACTGATCTTCATGTCTGTAGGTCTAATGACTGCTATTGCTTTCTCTAGCGAACACACTGTGATGGGCGATTTCCAAGTAAGCGACATGCTAACTAACTTGAACCCGAATGATATGCCTCTATGGCCTGCACTATTTATCACTATCGCATGTGGTGCTATCTCTGGCTTCCACGCAACTCAGTCTCCACTGATGGCGCGTTGTATGGAAAATGAGAAAAACGGTCGCTTCGTATTCTACGGTGCAATGATTGGTGAAGGTGTTATCGCGCTAATCTGGTGTGCTATCGCTCTGTCTTTCTTCGGCACGCTTGATGGTCTTGCAGAAGCAGTGAAAAACGGTGGTCCTGGTAACGTGGTATACAGCGCTTCATTCGGTCTACTGGGTGTATTCGGTGGTGTGATTGCTTTCCTTGGTGTTGTTATTCTGCCAATCACATCGGGTGACACAGCATTCCGCTCAAGCCGTCTGATTCTTGCTGAATACTTCGGTATGGAACAGAAAACACTGCGTAACCGTCTTCTAATGGCTCTACCATTGTTCGTTATCGGTGGCATTCTGACTCAAGTAGACTTCGGTATCATCTGGCGCTACTTCGGCTTCGCAAACCAAACAACAGCAGTAATGATGCTTTGGACGGCTTCGGCTTACCTACTACGTCACAATAAACTGCATTGGATTACGACTATCCCAGCAGTATTCATGACAACCGTGTGTGTGACTTTCATTCTAAACAACAGCACGCTAGGTTTTGGTCTGCCAATGCAAATCTCAACCATCGTAGGTATTGTGTTCTCACTAGCGGTAACGGCTTACGTTATCAAGATTTCTAAAGGCAAAGGTGAGACTGAACTAGCAGATGACGAGAAGCCACAAGCAGCCTCAGAAACCGCATAATGAATACCTTCGCTTGCTAACCGATTCATTATCGATGTCTGGATAAACCAAGAGCCTGCCCTTTGCAGGCTCTTTTTGTTTCTCTTCGAAGATTTAATTCACTTACAATAAAAACATCATTTTTAGGTTAGGTTCGTTATGGAACTGGTCATCTCCCTTCTACAACAAATGTGTGTTTACTTAGTGCTGGCTTACATGCTGAGTAAAACGCCGATCATTTTGCCTCTGCTGAGCATCTCTTCACGCCTCAGCCATCGGCTCATTTGTTATGTACTCTTTTCTGGCTTTTGTATCCTAGGCACCTACTTCGGCTTACAGATTAACGACGCCATCGCCAACACTCGTGCTATTGGTGCGGTAATGGGCGGATTGTTTGGCGGACCTGTTGTCGGCTTTGCGGTTGGCTTTACTGGCGGCATCCATCGCTACACCTTAGGTGGTTTTACAGACTTAGCCTGTGCTATATCGACCACAGCAGAAGGCTTAATTGGCGGTTTATTGCACGTTTACCTGATTAAACGCAACAAAGGCGCAATGCTGTTTAATCCAAGCGTGGTGTTCAGCGTGACCTTCGTAGCAGAGATCGTACAGATGATTCTGTTGCTTGCCGTTGCCAAACCATTCGACCAAGCCTATGAACTCGTTTCAGCGATTGCAGCCCCAATGATCATCGCGAACTCCGTTGGTGCCGCTCTGTTTATGAGTATTCTGCAAGATCGTAAAACCATTTTTGAAAAGTACTCAGCGACCTTTTCACGCCGAGCATTAAGCATTGCCGACCGCTCAGTGGGTATTCTCAGCACCGGCTTTAACAGCGAGAACGCAGATAAGATTGCCCGCATTATTTATGAAGAAACGAAGGTAGGCGCGGTCGCCATTACTGACCAAGAGAAGATTCTGGCTTTCGTTGGTATCGGTGATGATCACCATAGGCCAAATACTCCAATCTCATCGCAAAGCACGCTCGATTCAATGGAGAAGAACGACATCATCTACCTTGATGGCAGTGAACGCCCTTACCAATGCTCATTAGCGAAAGATTGTAAGTTGGGCTCTGCACTGATCATTCCTTTGCGCGCGGGTAAAGAAGTGGTGGGCACAATTAAGCTTTACGAACCAAAGCGCAAGCTGTTCTCTACTGCGAACATGTCAATGGCAGAAGGCATTGCTCAGCTTCTATCGAGTCAAATCTTGTATGGTGATTATCAGCAGCAGCAAACCCTATTAGCTCAGGCAGAAATCAAATTGCTGCACGCTCAAGTGAATCCGCACTTCTTGTTTAACGCGTTAAATACCATTAGTGCCATTACTCGTCGTAACCCTGATAAAGCACGAGAACTAATCCAAAACTTGTCGCACTTCTTCCGCAGTAACTTAAAACAGAACATCAATACGGTGACGCTGAAAGAAGAGTTAGCACATGTGGATTCTTACCTTTCGATTGAGAAAGCGCGTTTTACTGATCGATTGGAAGTCGAGATCGACATTGAACCAGAACTGCTCGATATCAAGTTACCGAGCTTTACTCTTCAACCGCTAGTTGAGAACGCCATCAAACATGGTATTTCCAATATGCTAGAAGGTGGCAAGGTAAAGATTTACAGCCAAACACACCCGCAAGGCGCGTTGATAACGGTTGAGGACAACGCAGGAAGCTACCAGCCGCCAAAAGAGAATCATTCTGGTTTAGGCATGGAAATTGTCGATAAGCGCTTATCGAATCAATTTGGGCGTGATTCAGCGCTAAAAATTACCTATCAGCAGCACCAATTTACTAAAATGAGTTTTATCATTCCCCACTCGCGATAAGCACAGTTAAAACGCATAAAGGTAATTTTGGATGTTAACCGCTCTCGTCATTGATGATGAACAGTTTGCTCGTGAAGAGCTGGCAGAACTATTGGCTGAAACGGGTCACATAGAAGTGATTGGCGATGCGTCAAATGCCATTATGGGGCTTAAGAAAATCAATGAGCTGAAACCGGATGTGGTTTTCCTAGATATCCAAATGCCTCAGGTGACGGGCATCGAGCTTTTGGGCATGTTAGATCCAGAGACCATGCCCTACGTGGTATTTGTGACCGCTTACGACCAATATGCAATTCAAGCTTTCGAGGACAATGCGTTTGATTACCTACTGAAACCCGTCGATCCATGTCGTTTGACGAAAACAGTAAAACGCCTTAATAAAGTCATGAGTCAATCCGCGCTCACTCAGCAACTGTCTGCCATCGCCCCAGAGAGCCTAGACCAGATTCCTTGCATTGGACACAACCGCATTGTGATCATGGCAACCGAAACGGTTGAGTGTGCTTACAGTGACATCAGTGGAGTGCATGTACGTTCCACCAGCCAAACAGCCAGCACACAGCTCACGCTAAAAACCTTGGAAGAGAAAACCCCATTGGTGCGTTGTCATCGACAGTATCTGGTTAGCATCAAAGCCATCAGCGAGATCAAGCTATTAGAAAACGGATTGGCCGAAATCATTACCAAAACAGGTTTTGAGATCCCGGTGAGCCGTCGTTACCTAAAGGTGCTCAAAGAGCTGTTAGGTATCAGTCACTAAGCGCAAATTCTGGCGAAATCATGTAGAAATTCCCAATGAAAAAGGCGACCTTGTGGTCGCCTTTTTGGTGTTTGATTCGTCTTAATCGACTTGCTTGATTTGCAGTTCTTTTGGTACTTCAAAGAACATGTTCTCTTCACGACCAAGCACTTCATCAACCGCTTCTGCGCCAACCAACTCTTTAATGCGATCCAAGATTTGATTCACCAACTCTTCTGGTGCAGATGCACCCGCCGTTACGCCAACTTTTACTTTACCCTCAAACCACTCAGGCATGATGTCTTCTGGGCAGTCTGTTAGGTAACCTGGTGTGCCCAGCTTTTCAGCCAGTTCTTTTAAACGCGTTGAGTTCGATGAGTTTTTAGAACCCACAACAACCATCACATCAACATCGGCAGAAAGCTCGCGTACCGCATCTTGACGATTTTGCGTCGCGTAGCAGATGTCGTCTTTACGTGGACCTTGGATGTCAGGGAAGACGCGGCGTAGCTCTTCAATTACGTCAGCAGTTTCATCAACAGACAGTGTCGTTTGGCTCACGTAGTGCAGATCCGATGGATCTTTCACGATCGCTTTTAGCTTCTCAACATCGGCTGGCGTTTCCACAAGGTACATGCCGCCTGTATCACTTGAATACTGACCCATCGTGCCTTCCACTTCTGGGTGACCAGCATGACCGATGAGTACCACTTCCATATTGCGACGGCTTGCACGTGCCACTTCCATATGTACTTTGGTTACCAACGGACAGGTCGCATCGAATACCGTTAGGTCACGGGACTTCGCTTCTTGACGAACGGCTTGAGATACACCATGAGCGGAGAAAATCACAATGTTGTTGTCTGGCACTTCATGTAGTTCTTCAACGAAGATAGCACCACGCTGTTTTAGACCTTCAACCACAAAACGGTTATGCACCACTTCATGTCGAACATAGATAGGTGGCTGATACATCTCTAGCGCACGCTCTACGATGCTAATCGCGCGGTCAACACCAGCACAGAAACCACGTGGGTTAGCTAACAGGATTTTCATTTCATTGCTCATGGAAGTTATCTTTTATTTGGTTCGCTATTCTACTGACAAAATTTCGACTTCGAAAGTCACGTCTTGTCCCGCGAGTGGATGGTTGAAGTCCACAGTTACTGAGTCGCCAGCAATCTCAGTAATGATGCCCGGGATTTCCATTCCATCAGGACCGCTGAATGCCATGATTGTGCCGACTTCAACTTCCGCTTCGCCAACAAATTTAGTGCGGTCCATATGGTGGATATGGTCTGGGTTTGGCATGCCAAAAGCGTCCGCCGCTTTTAGTTCAATTGCCTTTTGTTCGCCTACTTGTAAGCCTAGTAGGCATTGCTCAAAGTTCTCACTCAAGCTGCCATCGCCCATAATGAACTTAGCAGGCTTGCCCATATTATGTGTGCTATCCGCTACAGAGCCATCTTGCATTTTGATAGTGAAGTGCAGCGTTACTGCTGAATCTTGATTTATTGTTGTCACGTTACTGCTTCCTTGTTCTTGGGTTTCCTGCGCTCTATCTGATCACGTACTGTGATTGCTTTTTATTGTACGAAGATGCGCGGATTGGGCTCCAACATAATAAAAAGCGTCGTCCGAATCAACGGACGACGCTTAGGGTTATTCGATATATCGCAAAAGATTACTTGTCAGCGTCCTTTTTGCGGAAGCCATCAAGAATGATCATTGCCGCACCAATACAGATAGTTGTATCTGCAAGGTTGAATGCTGGCCAGTGGTAGTTACCCCAGAAGAAGTCTAGGTAATCAACAACAAAGCCGTGAACAACACGGTCAAACACGTTGCCCACTGCACCACCAATAATCAGTGCGTAAGCGATGTTGTTCCATTTTTCTTTGGCTGGAAGCTTGCTCATCCAGTAGGTCAAAAGACCTGTCACAACAAACGCGATACCTGTAAACAACCAGCGCTGCCAACCTGCTTGATCGCTCAAGAAGCTGAATGCTGCACCGTAGTTATGAACATAAAGTAGGTTGAAGAATGGCAGCACCTCAATTCGGTTTGCCCATCCGTAGCCCATGTTGTCCATCACCACCAATTTGATGCCAATATCTGCAATAAATACCAGAATTGCTAACCAAAGCCAGCGAACTCCAGATTGCTTTAACGTCAGTGCTTTTTCACTCATTACTTTACCTACAAACAGCCCCAGTAAATACTGGGGCTGTTAATTTTAAAAAAAGTTCAGTCGTTCTAGGCAATTACGCGAATTTACGTACTTCACCTTCGCCGTCTACGTTAGACACACAACGACCACAGATCTTCTCGTGACCTTCGATTGTGCCTACGTCTGGCGTGTGGTGCCAACAACGGTCACACTTCTCGCCTTCAGCTGCTGCTACTTCAACAAACAAGCCTTCAATATCTGTCGCTTGTGCTGCATCCGTCTTCTCACCTAGAGGCTTAACTTTCGCAGCAGATGTTAGTAGAACAAAGCGCAGTTCATCTTCAAGCTTGTTGATCTTCGCCGCTAGTGCGTCATCAGCAAATAGAGTCACTTCAGCTTGTAGTGCACCACCGATGGTTTTCTCTTTACGCGCATCTTCTAGAAGTTTGTTTACTGCACCACGAACCGCTTGGATCTCAGTCCAGAATTCGTTGTTCAGCTCTTCACCTTCAGCAAGACCGAATAGACCGTCGAACCACTCACCAGTGAATACGAATTTGTCGCGTTGACCTGGCATTTCGTTCCAGATTTCATCTGCAGTGAACGACATGATTGGCGCCATCCAACGAACTAGCGCTTCTACGATGTAGTAAAGTGCAGTCTGACAGCTACGTTGAGCGTTGCCGCCACGTTTTGCTGTGTACTGACGGTCTTTAATTACGTCTAGGTAGAAAGAGCCCATTTCGATTGAACAGAATTGCATTAGACGCTGAGTTACACCGTGTGTGTTGTACTCTTCGTATGCTTTAACGATCTCTTCTTGTGCTGCTAGTGCACGACCAACCGCCCAGCGATCTAGCGCAACCATCTCTTCAACAGGAACGATGTCTGTTTCAGGGTTGAAGCCGCTTAGGTTAGCAAGGAAGAAACGCGCTGTGTTACGGATACGACGGTAAGCATCTGCGCTGCGTTTTAGGATTTCATCAGAAACCGCAACTTCACCAGTGTAGTCTGTTGAAGCAACCCATAGACGAAGAATGTCAGCACCTAGCTTGTTCGTTACGTCTTTTGGCGCAACCACGTTACCGATAGATTTCGACATCTTACGACCGTGACCATCAACCACGAAACCGTGTGTCAGTACTTGTTTGTAAGGCGCTTCGTCTTTCATCGCGATAGATGAAATTAGAGAAGACTGGAACCAACCACGGTGTTGGTCAGAACCTTCTAGGTATAGGTCTGCACTGTTGCCGTTGTACTCCTCACGAGCATCAACAACTGAGAAGTGAGTTACACCTGAATCGAACCATACGTCTAGCGTATCTAGTACTTTTTCGTATTGGTCAGCGTCTGCACCTAGCAGTTCAGCTGCATCGACATCCCACCATGCTTGGATGCCTTTCTCTTCAACCAGCTTAGCGACTTTCTCGATCAGCTCTAGCGTGTTTGGATGAAGTTCTGCTGTTTCTTTATGAACAAACAGAGCAATTGGCACACCCCAAGTACGTTGACGAGAGATACACCACTCAGGACGACCTTCGATCATACCTTCGATGCGGCTTTGACCCCACTCAGGCATCCACTCTACGTTCTTGATTGACTCTAGTGCTTTAGCACGTAGGCCAGCTTGGTCCATAGAAACGAACCATTGAGGCGTAGCACGGAAGATGATTGGAGTCTTATGACGCCAACAGTGTGGGTAGCTGTGCTCGTAAGCGTGGTGGTGTAGTAGTGCACCTTTTTCTTTCAGTACTTCTACTACCGCATCGTTCGCTTTAAATACGTGCTGACCAGCAAAGAGCTCAGTGTCTGGTAGGTAAACACCGTTTGAACCAACTGGGTTTGCTACTTCTAGGTTGTACTTATTACCAACCGCGAAGTCTTCTTGACCGTGACCAGGTGCAGTGTGAACAACACCAGTACCTGAATCAGTTGTAACGTGATCACCAAGGATCGCCGGTACAGTGAAATCGTAGAATGGGTGTTGGAATTGAGAAAGCTCTAGGTCCGCACCTTTAGCAAAGCCAAGGTTGTGGAAGTGCTCGATACCGGCACGGTCCATTACGTCTTTCGCCAGCTCAGCAGCAACGATAATACGCTCAGCGTTGTCGCCTTCTGTTTGGATAAGCACGTACTCTAGATCATCACGTAGACATACTGCGCGGTTTGCAGGCAGTGTCCAAGGTGTTGTTGTCCAGATAACGATAGATACGTCACCTTGACCTTCGTGACCTTCAGTTAGCTCAAACTTAGATAGCAGTGCCGCTTCGTCAGCCGCTTTGAAGCGAACGTCGATAGATGGCGATACTTTATCTTTGTACTCAACTTCTGCTTCAGCAAGAGCTGAACCACAGTCTGTACACCAGTGAACTGGTTTAAAACCTTTCAGTAGGTGGCCTTTGCTTGCGATCTTACCAAGTGCACGGATGATGTTCGCTTCAGTTGCGAAGTCCATAGTACGGTATGGCTTGTCCCACTCACCCATGATGCCAAGACGCTTGAAGCTCTCTTTTTGACCTTCAACTTGACCTGCAGCGTACTCGCGACATTTCTCACGGAACTCAGCTGCCGTCACTTTTTGGCCTGGCTTGCCTACTTTCTTCTCTACCATCAATTCGATAGGTAGACCGTGGCAGTCCCAGCCTGGGATGTAAGGTGCGTCAAAACCTGAAAGTGTTTTGGATTTAATAATAATGTCTTTAAGAATCTTGTTTAGTGCGTGACCAATGTGAATGTCACCGTTCGCGTAAGGAGGGCCATCGTGCAGTACGAATGACTTTTTGCCTTTCTTAGCTTTACGGATTTCACCGTAAAGATCTTCTTTGTACCAACGCTTAAGCATTTCTGGCTCACGATTGGCCAGGTTGCCGCGCATTGGAAACCCTGTTTCAGGTAAGTTCAGGGTATCTTTATACTCACTCATCGATTCTTAATTCCGTTATATTGGGCGAAAATTAGACATTATGTTGCACGGTGGAATAAACCGCTCAACGCTTAAGCTGACGCAGCCACACCCTCGCTGCTTCAGCATCCAATTCGATTTGTTGTTTAAGTGCTTCAAACGACTCAAACTTTTGCTCATCTCTAAGTTTATGCAAAAGTTCCACTTCTAGCTGCTTGCCATATAAATTAGCGTGAAAGTCGAATAAGTGTACTTCTAACTGCTGGCGAACACCATTTACTGTTGGTCGTTGACCAATGTTAGCGACGCCACCCACTGGCTTATCTCCTAAGCCAAGCGCTTGAACAACATAAACTCCGGAAACCGGAGATACACAGCGTTTCAAAGGAATATTTGCAGTAGGGAACCCGATGGTTCGACCTAGCTTTCTTCCGTGTGAAACACGACCGGCAATGCTGTAATCTCTTCCCAGCATCTCTTGCGCGGAATGCAAATCATCACGAGCCAGCGCTTTACGGATAGCCGTGCTGCTCACTCGTAATTGCTGTAAACAAAAGCTTTGGGTACTGACAACTTCAAAGCCGTACTTTTCCCCTGCTTCTTGTAACATCGCAAAGTTACCAGTTCGGCCTTTGCCGAAACAGAAATCATCGCCGATGACAAGAAACTTAACACCCAATCGACCAACCAACAAGTCACGGATAAACTCTTCCGCCGTTAGGTCAGCAAAATGACGATTGAAGTTAACACACAGCAAACGATCGATGTCGAGCTTACTCAGCTGAACAAACTTATCACGCAGTCGCGTTAACCTCGCAGGTGCCTTATCTCGAGCAAACAGCTCCATCGGCTGAGGTTCAAAGGTCATCACAACCGAAGGCAACGAAAGTTTCTCCGCTTGTTCAGACACTTGCTGCAATACTTGTTGATGGCCTCTGTGTACGCCATCGAAATTGCCAATAGTCAGCACGCAGCCATGATGGCGCGACTTGATATTGTGAATGCCTCTGATCAGTTCCATTGGATACTGCTTTATGCCTCTGTTTTTACTTTGCACTGTGTGAAACTGACGGATTATATACCAATCAACCTTATTCTGTCCCAGCTTTTAGGTCTTTTAAACGTACGCCGAGTAAAAACACCACAGCAAGGTAAACGCCAGCACCAAGTGCAATCAGCATTCCCAATACGCCACTGCGGTGAGCAAAGCTCCAATTCAGCCACACAGACATGTCTTCAAGTTGCCACAAGATAACCGCAACCATCGCTGCGCCAGCTATCACCAAACGTATAATAAAGAGGACAGTTCGCTTAGTGATTTGGTACACACCGGCAATGTGCAAGCCGCGGTATAGCAGCGCCATGTTTACAAAAGCAGAAAGTGCCGTTGCGATAGCAAGACCAACGTAACCGTAGAAGTATGCAAAGATCGCGTTAAAGACCATATTCGTCACCATTGCAATGATGCCGTACTTCACTGGGGTTTTGGTGTCTTGACGCGAGTAGTAACCTGGCGCAAGCACTTTAATCAGCATGAAGTTAAGCAGACCTGATGCATACGCTAATAAAGAGAGAGAGGCTTGATGTACGTCTTGCGGAGAAAACTCACCGCGCATGAATAGCACCATCAACATTGGCTTTGCTAGTACCATCAAACCAAGCATTGCAGGAATACCTAGTAAGGTCACCATGCGTACGCCCCAATCCATCGTATGAGCAAAACCTTCACTGTGAGCGTCTACGTGCTTACGTGATAATGCAGGGAGAATCACCGTCGCTATCGCAATACCAAATAGGCCAAGTGGGAACTCCAATAAGCGATCAGAGTAGTAAAGCCAACTGATAGAGCCTGTTTGTAAGAAGCTAGCAATAAAGGTATCAAACAACAGGTTGATTTGGCTTACCGACACACCAAATAGAGCAGGAATCATAAGGGTGCGGATCTTTACCACGCCCGGATCGCACCAGCCCCATTTTGGCTTAACCATCACACCCGCTTTAATAAGGAAAGGAATTTGGAATAAGAACTGCACCAAGCCACCCAGAAGAACACCGATGGCAAGACCGATTTCTGGCTGCGGTATCTGCGGTGAGATAAACCATGCAGCCAAAATGATCATCACATTAAGGAAGACAGGGGTAAAAGAAGAAACCGCAAACTTACTTAACGTATTGAGGATAGCCCCCGAAAGCGCTACAAAAGTGATGAACCATAAATAAGGAAAGGTAATCTTGAGCATCACGCTGGCAAGTTCGAACTTCTCAGCCGCCGGACCACCATGCATCCAGTCCAAGAACCAACCAAAGCCAAAAAGTGCCGTTACGACACCAGAGCCTAAAACCCCGAGAATGGTAACAATAGAGACAATCACACCTAACGTACCAGCAGCACGGGCAATCAACTCTCGGGTTTTGTCCATATCCCCTTGGGCGTGGCTTTCGGTTAGTACTGGTACAAAAGCCTGAGAAAACGCGCCTTCAGCAAACAGACGACGTAAGAAATTAGGGATTTTATTGGCAAAGAAGAAGACGTCGGCACTCGCGCCGGCCCCCATCAAGTTTGCTACTACTACATCACGAACTAAACCTAGGACGCGCGAAATTAATGTCATGGCACTGACGATCATGCCAGACTTGAGCAGTCGTTTACTCACTGTAACCTCGGAATATCACCAAAAGATAGCCAACCCTATTCCTCTAAGCCTTTGAAAGCTACAAATGGGCGTTAAAAATATATCCGTTTATTGTCAGATCTAGGCGGATAATTATTAGCAATGGTCTAAAAATGCTGTTAGAATCCCCGCCATCTTAACCGCGATGACCTTTGTTACCAAAATTTGTTTTGGTTTCGATTGGTTTTTGCACAAATCATTTGACATTTAGGCGCAAATGAGGGATAGTCCTCGCCCTTAAATTGTCATAGAAATAAGTTTTTGGGAGTTAGACCCTTGGCAAATAGTAAATCTGCTAAGAAGCGCGCTATCCAAGCTGAGAAACGTCGTCAGCACAATGCTAGCCGTCGCTCAATGATGCGTACTTACATGAAGAAAACTGTTGCTGCTATCGAAGCAGGCGACAAAGAAGCTGCAACTGCTGCATTCGCTGCAGTTACACCTATCCTAGACCGTATGGCGACTAAAGGCCTTATTCACAAGAATAAAGCAGCTCGTCATAAGTCTCGTTTCACTGCACAAATCAAAGCTCTTTAATAGAGAATTGATTCCACAGTGAAGAAAAAACCGGCTCACGCCGGTTTTTTTATATCTAAAATTTAGTGTTACTAAATTGAAAGCATAAAAAAAAGCTGGCAATGCCAGCTTTTTCTCATTTGTGACCTGTCATCACGCGGTAGCTACCTCACAATAGAGACCATGAAGTGTTTGAATAAGCTCTTTCACTTCATCACTCTTTAATGTGTAGTAGACCGTTTGCGCTTCTTTTCGCGTTGCAACCAACTCATCGCGTCGAAGCCACGCTAAGTGCTGAGACAGTGCCGATTGACTCAACTCTAGTTTTGCGCAAAGCTCCCCGACCGAAAGCTCTTGATTATGCAGCATGCAAAGGATTTGTAGGCGTCTTTCATTTGCCATCGCTTTAAGCAACACGACAGCTTTGGCGGAGTTTTTCTCCATTTCTTGTAGATTCATGTGCTGTACCTCTAGCTACAACTTACTTTCCCCAACCCTGGCCAGTTTGTTGTGTTACAAAGATTTTATAATTTCGAGTTATAATTTTGTCGATAGTAATCTATTTATTTGCGCAACGAAACTTGTTCATTCAAACATTTGGCTAAAATCTGCATCACAAACGTTCTTTACTGCTGGATGTTGTATCATTCGCTCGGCAAAGATGACGTAATACTCTTCCTTCAAATCGTCAACATGCCCAATTAATTGCAAATTGCGATCGTCCTCAATCTCGGACATGTACACCGTCGGTGCTAAGAAAATGACATCATCGCGATATCGAGCAAAGGCCTTCATTAACGCCACATCATCAAATTCACCCAACACATCTGGTTGTAATCCTTGACGATCAAACCACTGCAGTACTTTTCGCCCCATTGCCGTTCGGCTTGCTGGGATAAGTAGCTTTTTCTTCTCTAGGATTTCGGGGAACTTGACGTCTGGAATTTCTGACGAAGCAAAAAAGCTCATGCTGCTTTCACCAAGCTTTTTACTATATAGACCAGGGCTTTGCGTCGAATCTACTGGGCAGTCAGAAAGAATCATATCCAACTTGTGTTGCGATAAACGCTCTAGCAACAGTTCGTGAGTCGATTCATAACAACGTAAGTGAATACTGTTGTCCTCTGGAACCGTGGTCATCAGCACTTTACTGACGAGACGTTTGGAGAGGGCATCGGCAACGCCGACTTCGAATAGGATATTGGAGTGTTGGCTATAGTTGACGATATCGAGCATTTCATAGCTCAACCCAAACATGCGATCTGCGTACTTAAATACCAGCTGTCCAAGCTCTGTTGGCTCTACCGTACGACCATTACGTTTGGTCAACTTCCCCTTCATACGGTCTTCAAGTGCTTTAATCTGCCCTGTCACAGTTTGTGGCGTCAGGAATAATGCATCGGCAGCTTTTGTTACCGAGCCTTGTTTACACACCATCCAGAAGTAATAAAGGTGGTTATAGTTTAAGTGCGACATAGCCATTCCCTAGAAAGAAGATGACACTTTTTATATCAAATGTGACAACGACAAACAATAACCTCGGCAAAACCTACACAAACACAAGAAAACAATAGTTTTACCGAAAATATCATATTCATACTGTCATAAAACTTGAAGCAAAACGCACTTTTTTAATCTGCTCTTAAAACTTATCAACAAAACAAAAGTGAAGTTAAATCATATAAAATCAATAACTTATTTTCATGTGAATTTTTCTTCACAGATAACTATCAAAAAGAATAATAAAAATTCCCCATAGAAACTGAACTGTCATATTACTGAAATATTTCATCTCTAACATCGCCCTCAGTTTCAACAACAGACCAAATAAACGAACTGAAAGGTCCACGGAGAAAATTATGATGAACCAAGCTACTTCTACAGCAGCACCAATCTCGAGCACGACTCGCTGGTTACGCTGGGCTAACTTGGCATTCATGTTGTATCTGCTTCTTCTAGCAGTATCTATGGTTGGTAGCGGCTTCAAATGGGCAACTGGCGATCAAGCTAAAGTACTCTTTGAATTTGCGTCTCACCCAGTCGCAGGTCTAATGATCGGTTTGGTAGCTACGGCACTGATCCAGTCTTCAAGTACCGTAACTTCTATTATTGTGGGCTTGGTTGCAGGTGGTCTACCTGTAGAAACCGCTATTCCTATGGTAATGGGTGCTAACATCGGTACAACCGTAACAAATACACTGGTTTCGCTTGGTCACGTTCGTTGTAAAGACGAATTCAAACGTGCATTCGCAAGTGCAACAATCCACGACTTCTTTAACCTACTTGCAGTACTGATCTTCCTACCATTGGAAATGATGTTCGGCATCCTAGAGAAAATCTCTCACTGGTTGGTATCGCCATTGCTAAATACAGGTGATATGAGCATGAAAGGCTTTGATTTCATCAAGCCAATTACTAAACCAGTAGTAAGTGCAATCAAAGAGCCACTAGCAACATTTGGCGACACTATGGGTGGCGTAGCGCTAATCGCTCTAGGTATCGGTACTATCTTCGTAGCTATCACGGTTATGGGTAAGCTAATGAAGAGCCTAATGGTTGGTCGTGCACGTGACATCCTTAAGAACGCAATCGGTCGTGGTCCTATCCACGGTATCGTATCTGGCTCTGTAGTTACTGTTCTTGTTCAGTCTTCTTCTACGACAACAAGTCTAATGGTTCCACTAGTAGGCTCAGGTGTTCTAAAAGTACGTGACATCTACCCATTCACTCTAGGTGCAAACATCGGTACATGTATCACGGCTCTACTAGCAGCAACAGCGGTATCTGGCGAGTTCGCAGTCTTCGCACTGCAAATTGCACTAGTACACCTAACGTTCAACATTCTGGCGACATTGTTCATCTTCGGTATCCCGTTCCTACGTGAGATTCCAGTGAAATGTGCAGAAGTGATTTCAGAACTAGCTATTAAGAATAAAGCGGTTGTAGCAGGTTACCTACTGGCAGTGTTCATCGTGCTACCAGGCTCTATCCTTGCTCTGACAGCATAATAATAAGATTACCATCGCTTATTTTAGGCTCCACTTCGGTGGGGCCTTTTTTCGTTTTGTGGAAGCGAAAACGGGCTCGCCCTATGGAACGCTACGCTTCGGGATAAGGGATAAGGGATAAGGGATAAGGGATAAGGGATAAGGGATAAGACTCGATTATATCCACCTAGGACGGTAAGTTCTGTCAATACTCTCTAACCTTCACTGAGCTTCCAGCGCCACACTCTCGCTACCTACAGCAAAGTGCTTTCATTTCTTAATCACGCTGTAAACTGTGGTAAAAGAGACTCCCGACGACGCTCCTTCGTCGCTTTCGGGAATGACACCGTTTGATTTCAGAGTGCTTGAACGTCATCCTCAAGAGCGAGGCACGGGCGAGTTGGGGAGCTTTTATTCCCTCTCACATCTCGGAGCGAAACGTTCCTCAGGGCAGAGCCTGCTCCCAACTCCCGAAGCGCAGCGTTCCACAGGGCAAAGCCCGTTCCTTCCCCCCGCTCTTCGAGTATAAAAAAGCCGCCCATAAAGGCGGCTTAGAAAACTCAATATACTCGTTAAACTGAGAACGGGTACTGAATTGGATCGTGGTGTTCGTAACCTTCTACCCAGAAGTCATCTAGGGTTACCCATGTTTCCAAATCTTCTAAAGATTTGATTTCTGGGTTGATGTGGAAGGTTGCCGCTTTTAGTGGTTCACGCTTCAACTGGATGTCACGCATTGGTGCAAGCTGATCTTCGTAGATGTGTGCGTTAACAATCTTATGGTAAGCCTGACCAGGTTTCTTACCTGTAATTTGCGCCATGATTGCCAAGAACACATACACTTGAACCATGTTGAAGTTCAGACCTAGCGGAACGTCACAAGAGCGCTGCGTGCTGTTTAGGTATAGCGTGTCACCTAACAGTGAGAAGTGGTGGCTGTACATACATGGACGCAAACAGCCCATGTGGAATTCACCAGGGTTGTAGAAGTTTAGGATTTCACCACGGTCATCAACACCGCGCGTCAAATCATCCACAATCTTACGCAACTGGTCGATATGACCGCCATCTGGCTTCGCCCATGCTCGACCTTGAACGCCGTATACGCGTCCCATGTCGTCTTCGCCCTTACGGAATGGGTTGTTCAACCATGCTTCATTTAGGTTTGCGTTCGCATCCCACGTTTTGGTACCCAGCTTACGGAAGTCTTCTGCGTTGTCGTAACCACGGATATAACCAAGTAGCTCAGCAACTGCCGCTTTCCAAAAGCTCTTACGTGTCGTCACTAATGGGAATTGATTGTTAGCAACATCGTAGGTCAAGTCTGCGTTGATCACCGTTAGGCAACGTTTGCCTGTACGTTCGTTTTCAACCCAAGTGCCTTGGTCAACGATACGCTGACACAAATCTAAATACTGTTTCACACCAATTCCTTACTTCGTTTCTGCTTGGACTTTGTCTTGGTAAAGACCACGTTTGTACGCCCAAACCATCATAAGGATACCCAGGATGATCATCGGTGAGGATAGGATTTGTCCCATCGAAATGTAACCACCAAATAAACCAAGCTGTGCATCCGGTTCGCGAACAAACTCAACTAGGAAACGGAATGTACCATATCCAGCTAAAAATAGCCCTGATACCGCACCTAAAGGACGAGGCTTTTTGATAAACCAGTTAAGGATAAAGAACAGCACAATACCTTCTAGGAACATCTCATAAAGCTGAGATGGGTGACGAGGCAGTGGGCCACCGTTTGGGAAGATGATCGCCCATGGCACATCCGTTACACGTCCCCAAAGTTCGCTGTTCATGAAGTTACCCATACGTCCCATACCAAGGCCAAATGGCACTAACGGCGCGACAAAGTCCGCCACACCAAAGAAAGTTCGACCATTCTTATGTGCGTACCAGAACATGGCGGTGATAACACCTAGCAAGCCACCATGGAATGACATGCCGCCAGTCCAGACTTTGAATAGGTATAGAGGATCGGCTAAGAACAAATCAAAGTTGTAGAAAATAACGTAGCCAACACGACCACCAATCACTACCCCAAGGAAACCCGCGAACAACAAGTCAGAAACTTGCTCACGCGTCCAACCACTACCCGGCTTATCTGCGCGACGATTTGCCAACCATAGTGCGAACATAAAGCCGACTAGGTACATCAAACCGTACCAACGAACAGAAACAGGACCAATAGAGACTAAAACCGGATCAATATTGGGAAATTCTAAATATCCCTGAGACATAACTCATTCTCTTCTTATTACTAATAAAACAGGTGGACTTTACAGCAGCATGGTCGCTGCAACAAACATCAAGAACACGGCAAAGATCTTCTTCAAGACCGCCGTAGGAAGGTTGGTTGCCATCTTCGCGCCGACTTTCGTCGTGAGCATCGACGTCATCGCAATCGCCGCTAAAGCTGGCAGATAAACATAGCCCACACTGTAGTCAGGTAGCCCTTCTACTTTGTAGCCATGTAAGATAAATCCAATCATGCCTGAAATCGCAATCACGCAGCCACACACCGATGAGGAGCCAACCGCTTTACGCATTTCAATACCATGCTTGTTTAAAAAAGGCACCGACAGTGAACCACCACCAATACCAGCAAGACTCGATACCACACCAATTCCCGTTCCGTACATCATAGTGACCGGACTACTTGGCATTGGCTTCTCGCTTTTCGTCTTAATTGAGCGAAACATTTGTACAGCTAGACACAGCACAATCACCCCAAAAACTTTCGGTAAGTAATGCGTTGGGATCCACTCGGCGATATTGGCACCAACAAAACCGCCAATCACCACGCCAGGCATCAGCCATTTGACGACGAACATATCGACGTTGCCAAGCTTAAGGTGGTTAAGTGCAGAAGAACCAGAGGTCACGATGATACTCGCCAATGACGTTGCTAACGCCATATGCATGCTCATTTCAGGAGAGATACCAGCAAGAGGAAGAAGGTAAAGTAGCGCAGGAACGACAATCAGTCCGCCTCCGATACCAAGAAGCCCCGCCATCACGCCTACGAAAGCGCCTAGCGCGAGCAATAATATAAATAAAGAGATGGTCACTGTTACCTACTTCTTACCTGCACGAATAAAGCCGGCAAAGCCTTGCTGGATAAAGAAATCATGCATCATTTGATGGATTTCTTGCCCGTAAGAGCATGACATGGCTTTTTCGACGAGTTTTTCGAGTTCTTTTTGTTGGCTATGACGAATCAAATATTTCACCTTAGCCACGTTCGAGGTGTTCATACTCAAACTGTTGTAGCCTAAGCCCAACAGGAGCAACGCACCAAATGGATCACCAGCTAGCTCACCACAAATACACACAGGCACTTGATATTGGTGGCAAACATCGTGAATTTGTTTTAACGCTAACAACACCGCTGGATGCATGGATTCATAGACATCCGCAACACGGGAATTGTTCCGATCAACAGCCAACAAATATTGCGTTAAGTCGTTGGTACCGACAGAAACGAAGTCAACACGGTGAGCGATAGCCGGCAGCAAGTACACCATTGAAGGCACTTCGATCATCACCCCAACCTTCGGAGCTTGAATTCGCTCATCCAGCAACACCACCTCGCTGTAGGCTTGATTAATCAGTGCGACGGCGTCGTCGAACTCTTTAATGCCTGACACCATTGGCAATAAAATGCTCAAGTTGCCACTTTCCGCACTCGCCCTTAGCATCGCTCTCAATTGGATCAAAAAGATGTCTGGGTGATCCAAGGTAAAACGAATACCACGCCAGCCTAAAAATGGGTTGTCTTCATCAATAGGCAGATACGGCAATGGTTTATCACCACCGATATCTAGGGTGCGCATTACAACGCGTTGATTCGGGTAACTGTTCAGAATCGCTTGGTACTGATGATACTGCTCATCTTCGGACGGAAAGTGATGCTGAAGTAAAAAAGCGATTTCCGTTCGATACAAACCAACGCCATCAACACCGGAATTGATCGCGATATTGCTATCGGCACTCAAACCCGCGTTGAGCATTACTTCAACATGGCAATCGTCTTGCGTGATCGCAGGCAGTGCTAAGTCTTTGTTCACCATGGCGAACAATTCAGACTCTTCACTAACAAGACTACGATACTCGCGCAGAAGCTGCCTGTTCGGTTCTAAATAAATCTCACCAGTGTACCCATCAACAATGCCGTTTTTACCATTTACGACGCTGGTGTTGATGTTCGCGCCCATGATGGCAGGAACACCCAATGCACGTGAGAGAATCGCAGCGTGGGAGTTTGCAGCACCTTCTAGTGACACCACAGCCAACAGATGTTGCTTTGGAATTGATGCGAGTAAAGTCGCCGTAAGTTCATTGGCAACCAAGATCACCGGACGATCAATCGAGGCATGCTCTTGCTCACTGTTGTGCAAGAAATACAGCAGACGTTGTCCCAACTCTCGAATATCTTGCGCGCGCTCACGCAGGTAAACATCAGACATACGCGCAAAGCGGTTCGAGTAGGTTTCAACAACTTGGCGCAATGCCCAGTCAGCACGATCGCCCTTTTCAATCTGCTTCTTGAGATCGCCACGCAGCATTGGATCGTTGAGTAAGTGAGTAAAAAGGTCGAAGATCGCCAAGGCGTCTTTATTGATTTCACTGTCGAACTTCTTACGCATACGACGAAAATCGCTCAGCGCCCTTTCCACCGCGACCGCAAGCAGTTCATGCTCTCGTTCTTTATCTAAGGCAGAGGCAGGGAAAACATCGCTCAAATTAGGCTGGGTATTGTCAAACCAGAACTCACCTATCGCGACACCCGTTGAAGCTGGTAGCCCTTTGATCACCGTTGGTTTAGAGGCAAGTTGCCAATGACCGAGATTTTGCGCATGGGCAATCAGTATTGCAATCTGAGCGGACAAGGTAACAAGGAAAGACTCTTCCATCTCACTGAACAAACGCGGCGTTTTCTGCTGGATAACCAACACACCTAATACTTGCTTACGATGGATGATCGGGGTGCCAAGAAAAGAGTGGTAAACCTGCTCACCCAATTGAGGAAAGAATTTGAAATCAGGGTGAGTGGAAGCCTCAGCCAAGTTTAACGGTTCTGCACTGCGCTTCACCAAACCGACCAAGCCCTCATTGAAGTTGATATGGATGCTATCGCCTTCAAAAGTAAGGCCTTGAGTTGCCATTAACTCAAGGCGCTGCATTTCTTCATTAGCAAGGTAAATAGTACAACACTCAGTGCATAGGGCGGCGCAAGTCTCTTTTACCAATATGTCGAGTGCCAGATGCACGTCATCGACTCTGGAGACTTTTTCAACTATTTCCCTTAGCTGACTGAGCATGTTAATCCTCTATCTACGTTGCTTTTTTCTTTTCCCTTTCGTCTTGCGCTCTCGAAAAGGCATGGCTAAAGATGCAAACTCTTTCATTGCTCGACGGTATACGTCACGCTTGAAAGAAACAACTTGCCTAACTGGATACCAGTAGCTTACCCAGCGCCAACCATCAAATTCAGGGGATTTCCCACGCTGCATATTGATGCGGGATTCATCGCATTCTAATCGCAGCAGAAACCATTTCTGTTTTTGGCCGATACAAACAGGCTTGGAGTCCCAACGCACCAATCGCTTTGGTAGCTTATATCTTAACCAATGACGACTTGTTGCGATGATCTTAACGTCTTTTTTCGTCAGACCGACTTCTTCATATAACTCCCTGAACATGGCTTGTTCAGGTGTTTCACCTTCGTCAATCCCACCTTGTGGAAATTGCCATGAGTGTTGCCCGTATCGTTTAGCCCAGAAGACCTGACCATGGTTATTACATATCACAATACCAACATTAAGTCGGTAACCATCGCCATCTATCACTGGCTAACCTCTATGAATAATTTTTTATTACCGTGATTTTTCCACATATCCCCATTACTAGCAAACTTACTGATGTGATATGAGCAAGATTTATTAGCTTTTGGCCAATTTTGGATATCTTTTAAACAGGCATTATTTTATCAACACAAGATTGAGACATAGCCCACATTTATTCACCTTTTCTGTGAATAACTTTGTGAAGAAAACGCTATCAACAAAGAATTTTGTTCAAAACCATCACAAGCGCCAATTTCAACAATGACAACAAAAAACAGTAAGCTATTGATTATAAATACATATATTTAGATTATGATGATTTAATGATCTTACTTTTCTTGATGATCTTTTCACCAAATACAGATCGGTCAAAGATCGCACAATCGGTTATTTATCCACATTGGACAGGTAGGACTTCATGACATCTCAATAAAATCAAGCCTCAATCATGCCTTAAACCCCTGTTTATTCATCCAGCTTACATAGAGATCCTATTGGTCACTTCCTAATCTGTGGATAAGTTATGAATTGATCATTCTTAATTCAGCTCGATGAAATCTTCGACAGAGGATTTTATTCAAATTTGTTAGACTAGACGTTTTCCAATACCACCTTGTCATTATGAAACCAGAACCACAATCCGAAGCTGAACTAATGGAACGCGCGCAAGACATTGCTGGCTTAAGCTTTGCCGAGCTCGCAGAAGAAGCCGGCATGACCGTTCCTGAAAACTTGAAACGCGATAAAGGTTGGGTCGGTCAATTACTCGAATGGCATTTGGGAGCCCCAGCCGGCAGCAAGCCTCAGCAAGATTTCGCCAAACTTGGGATCGAGCTAAAGAGCATTCCGATCGGTTATTCTGGCAAACCTTTAGAGACCACCTTTGTCTCTGTTGCCCCACTGACTGGCGTGCAAGGTTTAACATGGGAAGCCAGTCATGTACGTAATAAACTGTCCCGTGTGCTTTGGGTACCAGTAGAAGGTGAACGCGAGATTCCGTTGGCTGAGCGCCGTGTCGGCAGCCCGTTGATTTGGTCGCCAGATCAAGAAGAAGAGCAGATTCTGAAAAACGATTGGGAAGAATTGATGGAATTGATCGTACTAGGTAAGTTTGATCAAATTTCCGCCAGACACGGAGAAGCGCTGCACTTACGTCCGAAAGCTGCAAATGCGAAAGCTTTAACGGAAGCGTACAGTTCGAACGGAAAACCGATCAAAACCCTGCCTCGCGGTTTCTATCTCAGGACACAATTTACTGAGCAGATCCTACTGAAGCATTATATTAACGCCCAATCAGAGTGATTAATGCGTTACCAGTGACAGTTCAATATCACAGTAAGAGGCTGCGCCATCGCTACCAAATTCATCGTAAGCGTTGTGCAGTCTCAAGTAAGCTTTATCAATCCCTAACCTAAGCAGTTCCTCTTTTACCAAATCTAACGACCCAAAATGAATCGGATCTTCGCCATCTTTGATTGGCTCTAGTTGGTGTTTGTACTCCACTGCTAATAGATAGTCAGAGACATCAGAACAACCTATCACAAAGACCTTCGGTGTTTTGTAAGAGTCCTTGTGGTGGCCATGCAACCACATGTCGAGTTGATGCTTCTGCATAATGCACCTCCTTCACAAGATCCTTTAAGTCTAGTTAGCGTATTGATAAGTTTCGAGTTAACGACAAAGAGAAACCTAAATCATTTGCGACCACGACTAAAAATCCCCTATATTGGAATGACTTATTCAGTCGGTAACTCTTCAAGGATGTGAAATGCAATATACAAAACTACCGCACTCATCACTCGAGATCAGTAAGATCTGCCTTGGCACTATGACGTTTGGTGAGCAAAATACCGAACAAGAAGCGTTTCAACAGCTCGACTTTGCCCTCGATCATGGGGTGAATTTCATCGATACTGCCGAGATGTATCCCGTTCCGCCGAAAGCTGAGACACAAGGACTCACCGAGCAGTACATTGGCAATTGGTTAGCGAAAAGCGGTAAACGCGAGAAAGTGGTTTTAGCAACGAAAGTCGCTGGTCCGCGCAACGTCCCATACATTCGTGAAAACATGAGCCTTAACCGTCGCCATATTCACACTGCGATCGACGATAGCTTAAAACGCCTGCAAACCGATTATGTCGATCTATACCAATTGCATTGGCCACAGCGTCAAACCAACTGCTTTGGTCAGCTCAACTACCCTTACCCAGATAAGCAAGAAGAGGTCACGCTGATCGAGACCCTTGAAGCTCTCACAGAGTTAGTCAACGCAGGTAAAGTGCGTTACATCGGTGTCTCAAACGAAACGCCATGGGGCGTGATGTCACTGCTACGTTTGGCAGAAAAACATGATTTACCGAGAATCGTCTCCATTCAGAACCCGTATAACTTATTAAACCGCAGCTTCGAAGTCGGCTTATCTGAAATCAGCCATTACGAAGGCGTTCAGCTACTCGCATACTCACCGCTGGCGTTTGGCTGCTTAAGTGGTAAATACCTCAACGGAGCCAAACCAGAAGGTGCGCGTTGCACGATTTGGGAACGCTTTGCTCGCTACTTCACACCACAAGGCGTTAAAGCGACAGAAGCATACGTCAACCTAGCTCGTGACCACGGTTTAGACCCTTCGCAAATGGCGCTTGCCTTCGTGAATCAGCGTCCATTTGTTGGCTCTAACATCATTGGTGCGACTAACCTAGAACAACTGAAGTCCAATATCGACAGCATCAATGTTCATCTAAGTGAAGAATTGCTTAATGACATCCAAGCGATTGGTACGACTTACTCGAACCCCTGCCCATAGTGGGCGCCGAGCAAACAATACAATACCAAACGTAAAAACGAAAAAGGCTGACCATGATGGTCAGCCTTTTTTCTTAGCCCAAATTGAATCGAATGTGTGTGGGAGTTTCAACTTGGGCTTTCGATTACGTCAGTATTCGCGAAGTTAACACACGACGAAGGTGACGAACTCGACGTTCAACTTTTACCGCGTCAGGAACGCTCGCTTGCGTTGAACGGCCATCTTTATCCAGGCCAATGTCTTTTAGTAAGTGCTCGTTAGTCCATGGAATATCATGAGAACTACGACGAACCATACGTTGCCATTGCTTTTCTTCACGTTTCAGATCGGCTTTCAAAAGCACCGTGGCCAGTTTTAGATAGATAGAGTGACGCATAATTTTTCTCCAAATAGCGATAGATAATCGACTGGAAAAAATAGTGGGATAATTAAACAGAGGGATTCTGTTGAGACTAAGCCGCTACTTTTCCGCAGCCTAGTAAAATAGAAAGGTTACGGATTAATTTAATCTAATGAGCCAGTAAAATCTGGTTTGGTCGCATCAAAGGTTGAGCGAGCATCAGACATACGATCAGCGCAAGCAGTGGTGTTAACAACGTAATGTTTCATCTTGCGCCTCCTAGCTAAAAATTAATCCGTGATTGATGTGGTATAACTCTTTGAGTTACGGCTAAATTGTAAGCAACAGAGGATATTTATCAAACAATTTTTATCCTTTCGATTAAAAACAAACCAATAGGCTAAAATTAGGTTGCATATAGTTTTTTGAATAACATATTCAACTAAGGAATATATAAAATATCGAGTTTTATAAATATCAGGCCATTGCGTACAAAAAAGGAGCGCATCAGCACTCCTTTTTTCTCAAGCTTGTTATTGATTAAACCGTTTGGTCTGAAATCAAATTGTGTTTATTCAGCAGTCGATACATGGTTGCACGTGATACACCCAGCTCTTTTGCTGCGTTAGAGACTTGACCAGAGTGCGACTCTAACACCACCAGCAACGCATCTCGTTCGCTCTTCTCGCGAATAGACTTCAAGCTACGTTTCGAGTCATTTCGTTGAGGAAGATCTAAATGATGTTCTTCAATCAGAACGCTATCAGACATCAAAACCGCACGTTTCACTTGGTTCATCAACTCTCGTACGTTGCCTGGCCAGAAGTAACGAGTCAGCGATTTCAAAGCGTCTTCAGAAAAGCTCTTAGCTTGCGAGTTGTACTCTTTTGAAAACTCTTGAAGATAGAAACGTGCCAGCATGCCGATGTCGCTTGCTCTTTCTTTTAGGCTCGGTACGTTGATGCGCAGCACATTGATGTAATGGTAAAGCTCTTCGTTAAAGTCACCATCAATCAGCGCCTTTTCAACGTCTGAAGAGTTAGCAGCAAGAACACGAACATTAACGTTCTTCGCACCATCACGAGTTTCAATTGTGCCTTCTTGCAAGAAACGTAGCAGGTTCATCTGCTGTTCTTTTGAAATGGTTAGGATGTCATTGAAAAGAACCGTACCACCATCCGCTTGCTCAAGCAGGCTTTGGCCCATGTCTTCATCGGCTTCAATGCCAAACACTTCTGCTTGGAAGCGTTGTTCATTAAGCGCACGACAATTGATCGACAAGAATGGCTTATGCGAACGTGACGACACTTTGTGAATTGCGCGAGCGACAGCTTCTTTTCCTGTGCCACTCTCGCCATAGATAAGAATACTCACATCCGTTGGACCGATACGCTTAACTTGGTCACGCAGGCGTTTCATTGGGATAGATTCGCCAATCAGCCCCATATCTAGGCTGTTACCAAAGCTCGGCCATACTTTCTTCTCTAATTTCAGCATGCCCAATTGGTGGCCAATGGTGCTGAGTAGCTGCGCATCTGGGATTGGCGCAGTAAAGAAGTCGATACAGAAGTTCACGATGAACTGACAGATGGTATCAGTTCCGAGTTGAGATTCTCGGATGAACGCTAACCAGCGCACGTGTTTATGAGAACTCACTAAATTTGCTAAACCATTAAGGCTGAACTCATCATGGCTGAGGTCAACTATACCGATGCATGGTCCAATATCTTCTAACAATGTGTTGGCTTTACGTAAGTCACCCACTTGGTGACACTTCCATCCCACTTGTTCTAGTACTGATAACCAAGGTTCATAAGTACCGCCAACTACGACTAGCGATCCCGGAATGGAATCCATCTTAAACTGCCCAGCCATTCTCTAACCCTTATTGATTGTTGATAGAAATTTCGCTCCACAAACCCATCTTTGCGAACGGGTAACATTATCGAGACTACGACTGATGAAGTCTGTCTCAATATTAAGACTATGCAACAAATTGAGATTTGGCGAATGCTTATTTACCTTTCCTATCCAAACTTAAATGCAAATAGTTGAATTGGTTCAAATTAAAGATACAAAAAAACCACCCGCAGGTGGTTTTTTCATTACTCAGCGAGGAGATTACGCTTGTGGGCGCATCGCTGGGAATAGGATCACGTCACGGATAGTGTGCGTGTTAGTCAGTAGCATAACTAGGCGGTCGATACCGATACCTTGACCTGCTGTTGGCGGTAGGCCGTGCTCTAGAGCAGTGATGTAGTCTGCATCGTAGAACATTGCTTCGTCGTCACCAGACTCTTTTGCTTCAACCTGTGCTTTAAAGCGTGCATCTTGGTCTTCTGCATCGTTAAGCTCTGAGAAGCCGTTCGCTACTTCACGGCCACCGATGAAGAATTCAAAGCGGTCTGTGAAGAATGGGTTGTCATCGCTACGACGAGCCAGTGGAGAGATATCTGCTGGGTAGCCCGTGATGAACGTTGGCTGCATTAGCTTAGGTTCTGCTGTTTCACCAAAGATCTCTTCAAGAAGCTGACCACATGTCCAGAAAGGTTCTACTTCAACGTGAACAGATTTCGCGATAGAAACCATTAGGTCACGGTTTTGAATGTCTTCTTCTGTTAGCGCTTGGATTTGCGCGTGGTCTGGGTTGTAGTGCTTGATCGCTTCGAACATGCTCATGCGAGTGTAAGTACCACCAAACTCAACCGTGTCTTCACCGTAAGGCATTGACGTTGAACCTAGAACTTCTAGAGCAACAGAGCTTAGTAGTTCTTCAGTTAGGTCCATCAGATCTTTGTAGTCTGCGTACGCCATGTAGAATTCCATCATTGTGAATTCTGGGTTGTGACGTGGAGAAAGACCTTCGTTACGGAAGTTACGGTTGATTTCGAATACGCGATCGAAACCACCAACAACTAGACGCTTCAGGTATAGCTCTGGCGCGATACGCAGGTACATTGGCATGTCTAGTGCGTTGTGGTGCGTGATGAATGGACGCGCACTCGCACCGCCAGGGATAACGTGCATCATTGGCGTTTCAACTTCCATGAACTGTTTAGAGATCATGAAGTTACGGATTGCAGACATTACTTTAGAACGTACTACGAACGCTTGACGAGAATCTTCGTTAACGATTAGGTCAACGTAACGTTGACGGTAACGCATCTCTTGGTCAGTTAGACCGTGGAACTTCTCTGGAAGTGGACGTAGTGCTTTAGTTAGCAACTCGTACTCTTCCATGTTCACGTATAGGTCGCCTTTACCAGACTTGTGAAGTGCACCTTTCACACCGATGATGTCACCGATATCTAGGCCTTGGTATTGGTCTTTCAGTACTTTTTGTACTGCTTTGTCAGCGTAAGCTTGGATACGGCCAGAAGTTTCTTGGATTACCAAGAATGGACCACGTTTAGCCATGATACGGCCAGCGATTGCTACTACGTGGTTAAGCTCTTCTAGCTCTTCCTTCGTCTTTTCACCGAACTCTTTCTGAAGGTCGCCCGCTAGTGCGTCACGACGGAAGTCGTTTGGATGGCCGTTCGCTTTGCAGCTCTTTCGGATTGCATCCAGTTTAGCGCGGCGTTCAGCAATTAGCTTGTTCTCTTCTTGTGCAGAGGCTTCTTGTACAGTTTCGTTTTGAACAGCATCAGTCATTTTCGATGTATCCTGTTTTTTGTCGGTGAAAAGCTTTATAGACCTGATTTCAGGCTAGCTTCAATAAATTTGTCCAGATCGCCATCAAGAACCGCTTGAGTATTGCGGTTTTCAACGCCCGTACGGAGGTCTTTAATGCGTGAGTCATCCAATACGTAAGAACGGATCTGGCTACCCCAGCCAATGTCAGACTTAGCGTCTTCATTAGCTTGTTTTTCCGCGTTTTGCTTTTGCAATTCAAGCTCAAATAGCTTCGCTCGAAGCTGTTTCATTGCCTGATCTTTGTTCTTATGTTGAGAACGGTCGTTCTGACATTGCACTACTGTGTTCGTTGGAACGTGCGTAATACGTACCGCAGATTCAGTGGTGTTAACGTGCTGACCACCCGCACCTGACGCACGGTAAACGTCGATACGTAGGTCAGAAGGGTTAATGTCGATAGCGATGTTTTCATCAATCTCTGGGTAGATAAACGCAGAAGCAAATGACGTGTGACGACGGCCGCCTGAATCGAATGGCGATTTACGTACTAGGCGGTGAACGCCTGTTTCTGTACGTAGCCAACCGTAAGCGTACTCACCAGAAATCTTAACTGTCGCGCCTTTAAGGCCAGCGACTTCACCTTCAGAAACTTCGATAACCTCTGCCTTGAAGCCTTTTGCTTCAGCCCAACGCAGGTACATACGTAGCATCATGTTGGTCCAGTCTTGTGCCTCGGTACCACCTGAGCCTGCTTGCAAGTCAATGTAGCAATCAGAGCTGTCGTGGTCACCAGAGAACATACGACGGAATTCAAGCTGTTCTAGCTTCTGTTCCAACTCAGCAAGTTCTGGTTCGATTTCGTCAAACGTTTCTTGATCTTCTTCTTCAACCGCAAGCTCTAGAAGACCATCAACGTCTTCTACACCTTGTTCTAGTTGAACGATAGTTTCAACAACCGCTTCTAGTGATGCACGCTCTTTGCCCAGTGCTTGTGCACGTTCTGGCTCGTTCCATACATCCGGCTGTTCAAGTTCTGCGTTGACTTCTTCTAGACGCTCTTTCTTAGCGTCATAGTCAAAGATACCCCCTCAGGACATTCGTGCGCTCAGACACGTCCTGCAGACGGTTTTTAATTGGATTGATTTCAAACATGTTGGCTCAACATTTTAGAATAGAATTTAACCGAGAAATTCTACTCAAAAATGTGACGGAGATACAGGAAAATTTCGGCTGGGAAATCAGATTGCAATTAGAGAGAGCACGGTCATGAAATTTTTGCCCAACTTAAAGGCGACCGTACTCTATAAGAAGTGATTTTCTCGGTATTACTTGGCTTCGATGTGATCAATCATTAGTTGTAATGATTGATTACCGCGAAATTCATTCACATCCAACTTATACGCGAGACGTACTGTTTTGACCGATGCATCCGGCCAACGACGCAAATCGACGTTAAACGCAATCCCATCAATCATCACATTGGTTGGATGACCTTTGTAAAGCGGTTCTAACATCAGTTTAAGATGCTTCTCACCCACGAGCTTTTGATGCAGCACTTTAAATTCACCATCAAAGATGGGTTCTGGGAACGCTTGACCAAAAGGACCACCAGAGCGCAATTGCTCCGCAACGTGCATTGAAAACTCTTCAGGCTTAAGCTCACCATCGGACATGATCACGCCTTTTAGCGCTGCTTCATCCAACTCTTTCTTCACGACGTCATCAAACAAACGACTGAAACGCTCAAAGTCTTGCTCTTTGATGGTTAAACCTGCCGCCATTGCATGACCACCAAATTTGATGATCAAACCTGGGTTTTGCGTATCGATAAAGTCCAACGCATCACGCATGTGTAAGCCAGGAATCGAACGACAAGAACCTTTGATCGTCCCTTCTCCACCATCAGCAAAAGCAATAACAGGACGGTGGAACTTCTCTTTAATGCGTGAAGCCAGAATACCAATCACACCTTGGTGCCAATCGCGTTGGAATAAAGCTAAGCCGTAAGGCAGTTCACTATTTTCACCAAACTGAAGACGCTCACAAAAAGCCATCGCTTCTTGCTTCATGCCTTCCTCAATCTCTTTGCGAGTTTGGTTCAAACCGTCTAGCTCACTCGCCATGCGACGGGCAGCATGGATGTTGTTACACATCAGAAGCTCAACACCGAATGACATGTCATCAAGGCGACCTGCGGCGTTAATACGTGGGCCTAAGGCAAAACCAAAGTCTGATGCGACTAAACGACGAGCATCGCGCTTCGCCACTTCGATCAATGCTTGAATGCCCGGACGTGCTTTACCTGCACGGATGCGCTGCAAGCCTTGGTGTACAAGAATGCGGTTGTTCTCATCAAGTGGAACAACGTCGGCGACCGTACCAAGTGCAACAAGGTCAATCAGCTCCATCAATTTAGGCTCTTGCATGCCTTGCTGTGCGAACCAATTTTGTTTGCGCATGTGCACACACAGCGCCATCATCAGATAGAAAGCAACGCCAACCCCCGCCAACGCTTTCGATGGGAAAGCACAACTGTCGAGGTTCGGGTTCACCATGGCATCCACATCCGGTAGCACTTGGCCCGGTAAGTGGTGGTCAGTCACCAGTACAGTAATGCCGTTTTCTTTGGCGTAGCGGACACCTTCAATCGACGAGACACCGTTGTCTACCGTCATGATCATCTCAGCACCAAGCTCTAACGCTTGATCTACTACTTCCGGACTGAGGCCGTAGCCATCTTCAAAACGGTTTGGCACTAGGTAATCGACATTGTTACTGCCAAGCATACGCAATGCGAGAACAGACAGAGCCGAGCTGGTTGCACCATCAGCGTCAAAGTCGCCTACGACAATAATGCGTTTTTTCTCATCGATCGCTTGGAATAAGAGCTCGACCGCTTTATCAATACCGCCAAGTTGTTGGTAAGAGTGTAAGCCACGCGCAGAGGTCTCTAGCTGTGCTACATCCGTAATACCACGGTTGATGTAAATACGCTTAAGAATGGCTGGAATAGAATCGGGAAGAAGAGAAAGATCCGGTTCGGGACGTCGTTGAATTTCTATCATGTTTGAAAAGAGCCAGCGAATGTCACTGGCTCTGCTCCTTAAAGGATTATTGTTGCTCTAAACGTTTTAGCAGATCTGCCGGTGGAAGGTAACCACCTACTAGCTCACCGTTTGGTAGGAAGATCGCTGGTGTACCAGAAATACCAAGCTCACGACCTAGGTTGTAATGCGCTTGGATTGTCTCTTTACACTGCTTAAGATCTTTCGCAGGGTTATCAAACGTGCGATCTACTTTTGCGTTGTGCATTGCTGATTTCGGATCTTCTGCACACCAAATTGTCGCCATCTGTTCAGCCACTGGACCTGTAGCACCTTGGCGAGGGTAAGCCATGTAGCGAACAGTAATACCTAGGTCATTGTAACCTTGCATTTGGCTGTGTAGGCGCACACAGTAACCACAAGTGATGTCAGTGAATACCGTCACAACGTATTTCTCGTTGTCCGCTTTGTATTCGATCACGCTGTCAGAGAACTTTGCGATTTTTGCTGCATTCAGAGGTGCTTGACGTTCAGCAATTACGTCTTTGTAACCGCCGTTATCATCGATGGCGTAAAGTGTACCGGCAATAAAGTGGTTACCATCGTTTGATGCGAACAGCACACCACCATTGGTTTGAATTTCTAAAAGACCAGCAACGTCTGATGGTTGGATATCAAGAATAGACACACCCAACTTAGAAAACTTCGCTTTTAGCGCAGCTTCATCAAAGTTCTGTTTTGCCGCTGGCGCGACTTGTTGTGCAGGAGTTTCCGTTTTTGCCTGACTTTCTTCAGCACCACAAGCGGCAACGAAAAACGGTAAAGTCAGCAGAGTTAGTCGGCGTAATACGCTCATTAAATTCACCTTAAAATAAAATCCTTTCATCCAATGAGATAATGGATGAACCAAACCATCATTATGCTCTTGGGTGGTGTTGACTGTGGATCTGTTTCAATCGCTCAGTCGCCACGTGAGTATAAATTTGCGTGGTCGATAAGTCACTATGCCCCAGCAGCATCTGTACGACCCTGAGATCTGCGCCATAGTTCAATAAGTGCGTTGCAAAAGCATGGCGCAATACGTGTGGAGACAGTTGGTCAGTATCAATCCCCGCAATCACAGCGTAGTACTTAATACGGTGCCAAAAGGTTTGGCGGGTCATTTGTCTTGCACGTTTACTTGGGAATACCACGTCCGACGTAGTCTCTCCCAATAGAGCAGACCGACCTTGCTGGATAAAAGTTTCAATCCAGTCGACCGCGTTTTCTCCCATAGGAACCAGGCGTTCTTTACCACCTTTACCGGTCACGCGCACGACCCCTTGGCGTAAACTGACGTTTTCCATTGTCAGACTGACCAACTCTGTCACACGCAAACCCGTAGCATAAAGCAGCTCTAACATGGCTTTATCACGCAGTTCGACCGGGTCATTTGGGTCTGGTGCATCGAGCAATGCGTCCACTTGTTCTTCACTGATGTCTTTAGGTAGGCGTTGTGGCAACTTTGGGCTTACCAACAATGCACTCGGATCATCTGCGCGTACTTTTTCACGGTGAATGTATTGGAACAAACGACGAATCGCCGACAGCATGCGCGCGCGGGATGTCTGCTTGTAATCTAAATCGACTAGGTAGCTTTGATACTCTTGCAAACCAGACAGACTGATGAAATCAAGTCGGTAACTGTGTTGCTCCATCCACGCGAGCAGTTTCATTAAATCATTTCGGTAGGAAGCTAACGTGTTCTCCGATAGACCACGCTCCATCCACATCGCATCTAAGAATTGCTCAACAAGACCAAAATCTTGTTGATTGACAGGCTGTTGTGCCGTCATGAACGCTTCCTTATCTGTTTATATTTACAGTATTGAGAGTAAGGCAAGTGCCCAACCAATACCATAAAAAAATCATCTCCCTCGGGATATTCGCTGCAATCTTCCCCGTTTTATGGTTAGAATCTGCCACAACAGCAACACAAAAAACGACGAATATAATGAAAATCGGACTCTTTTACGGCTCAACAACCTGCTACACAGAAATGGCAGCAGAGAAAATTCGCAATATCATTGGTGAAGACCTTGTCGACATTCACAACGTGAAAGAGACACCGCTGTCACTGATGGCAGACTACGATTTACTGCTGATTGGTATCTCGACTTGGGACTTCGGTGAAATCCAAGAAGACTGGAGTGCCATTTGGGAAAACATTGCAACCACACCACTAAAAGGCAAAGTGGTAGCCCTGTTCGGCTTGGGCGACCAAGAAGGCTACGGCGAATGGTACCTTGATGCGATGGGCCTACTGCATGACGAGCTAAAAGCAACGGGCGCGCAGTTTATCGGTTACTGGCCAAATGAAGGTTATGAGTTCGAGGCATCGAAAGCACTAACAGAAGATGGCAGCCAATTTGTCGGCTTAGCGCTGGATGAAGATTCCCAATACGAACTGAGTGACGAACGTATCGAGAAATGGTGTGAGCAAGTGTTGGTTGAGTTTCACGACACGCTATAAGTCAGCATCAACTGTCAAAACCACAGACAACCAAAAAGCCCGGTGAATCGCTTCACCGGGCTTTTTTAATCTTGCGAGTCAGCAATTATGCCGCTTCTTCTGTCAACTCAGGTTGAGAAGATTTAGCAACAAAGAACATGCAAACAATCGCTGCAAACGTTGGTAGAACCCAACCCATGCCCACTTCGAACAGTGGCAGCATGTTAAATGCTGAAACGTCTAGACCTGCTACTTTCGCTGCATCAATCAATGCAAACAGCAGTGATACTAGCAATACAGAGCGGTACGCTACACGCGGGTTTGGTAGCTTGCTGCGTACGAATGTTAGCGCAACCAAGGCTACTGCAACTGGGTATAACGCAAACAGTACAGGAACTGATAGTGAAATTAGCTGAGACAGACCTACGTTTGCAATCAGTGCACAAGCAGCACCGTTAATGATAACCCACTGCTTGTATGTCAGTTTCGTCTTAGAGCTGAAGAAATCTGAACATGCAGAGATAAGGCCGATAGCCGTAGTCAAACATGCAAGCAATACGATGATTGAAAGTACGATCTGACCGTAAGGGCCAAATAGCGCTTGAACGTACTGGCTTAGTACTGCACCACCGTTGTCTGCACCAGCTGCGATAGTTGCACTCGTCGCACCTAGGTAGAACAATGAGATGTAAACGAACGCAAGACCTGCTGCTGCAATACAACCTGCGCAGATTAAGTATTTTGTCGTTGCTGCACGCTCAGTGATGCCTTTGCTACGAAGTGCGTCTACCATTAGCATACCGAACATCAACGATGCGAACGTATCCATGGTGTTGTAGCCTTCAAGGAAACCTTTGGTCAGCGGCTGAGTTAGGTACTCGCCGTGTGCACCCATCATTTCACCTTGCGGGTCAACGAATACCGCAATAGCTAGAACGATAAGGCCAAGGAAAAGCACAGGCGTTAGCACTTTACCAATCAAGTCAATCAAACGACCTTGGAACCAAGCGAAAGTCATTGCTACCGCGAAGAACAAGATTGAGAATGACGTCAGATGCGCTTGAGAAGCATCTAGGAAGAATGGTTTCACTGCCATCTCGTAAGCCACAAGGCCAGTACGAGGCGCAGCAAATGCAGGACCGATGATGATGAAGATCAACGCCGCCATCAGAACCGCTGCTTTCTTAGGAAGATCTTGAGTCAAGTGATCCCAAGATCCGCCCGCTACAGCAATAGCAACAATAGTAATAAGAGGTAGACCTACCGCTGTTAGCAAGAAACCGAACATTGCTGGCATCAGATGATCACCCGCTAGCTGACCCGCTAGTGGTGGAAAAATGATGTTGCCGGCACCCAAAAAGAACGCAAATAGCATAAAGCCTACTGCGATAATATCTGTTAGTTTTAACGTCTGCTTCACAGATAACCCTTTTTCTGAATTGATGAATGTTGTGTATGCATCGACCACTTTTTGTATACCCAAAGTTAATGAGTACCTGTGGTTCAATCTATAAATTTCCGCCGCATAATGACGAAGTAACCATCATTTGGCAACCTTTAAGAAAAAAACACCATATTAATTTAGTTCACCAACTTAAAAGCAGTGGAAATCACTACCTTGAGTTTTATGACTAGTTCTTTGTCTCGATCAATTGAGAATACAATTTAATAACCAACAAGATAACAATCTATACAATTAAGAAACAATAGAGCATTTATCTCCATTATTGAGTAAATATAAAACAATCATGAAGAGCGAAAGATTTCAGACTAAGGGCTTCAAGTTCAAGCAATTTTCCATTCACGGTGGCGAGAGCGGTATGCCCGTCAGTACCGATGGCGTGATGCTCGGCGCTTGGGCAAATTGCTCACCACAGAGTAAAATTTTGGACATTGGTACTGGCACAGGGTTACTGGCATTAATGTGCGCTCAGCGGTTTCCTAACGCACAGATCACTGCCCTTGATATTGAAATCTCGGCGATCGAAGCGGCACAGAAAAACTTCACCCAATCTCCGTGGTCAGACAGACTCTGCGTTCGCCACACCGATGTATTGCAGTTTGAACCAGAGCAGCGCTTTGAACACATCATCTGCAACCCGCCCTACTTCAACAGTGGCGAGCAATCGAAGCAAAGCCAACGTGCAACGGCTCGGCATACAGATACCTTGCAACACGCCGCATTACTCAAACGTTGTTATGAGTTACTTGAACAAGATGGTAGCGCCAGTTTTGTTCTGCCAATTACCGAGGGCGAACAATTTATTGCCATGGCGCAACAACAAGGGTGGTACTTATCGCGTATCTGTCGCGTGCAACCATCACAGAAAAAGCCCGTGCACCGTTTACTGTTTGAATTAGCCAAACAAGCTTGTGATACTCAGGAAACGTATTTGATCATCCATTCAAGCGAGGGTTATAGCGACGACTTTACTCAGCTAACTCGCGAGTTTTATCTTAAGATGTGAAATAACATGTGATCCTTGTCACCAATCACTTTATAATGTGCGACCTTTTTATATTCTATGCTGCTGTGGCGAACCATTAACCAAGCTTTGCTTGTGGAGAACTCATTGTGATCAGAACCTTTGCTGAACTTGATCTAGACCAAAACCTACTAGAAGCCATCGAAGAGATGGGCTACGAACGCCCAACTAAAATTCAGGCAGAAGCGATTCCACAAGCGTTAGATGGTCGTGACATTCTAGCGTCAGCACCAACTGGTACTGGTAAAACGGCAGCGTTCGTCCTGCCAGCACTGCAATACCTGCAAGATTTCCCACGTCGTAAACCTGGGCCTGCACGTATTCTGATCCTAACGCCAACTCGTGAACTTGCGATGCAGGTAGCGGATCAAGCTCGCGCTCTGGCGAAAAACACCAAGCTAAACATCTTCACCATCACTGGTGGCGTTCAATACCAAGAGCACGCAGACATCCTAGCAACCACACAAGATATCGTGGTAGCAACACCAGGTCGTCTACGCGAATACATTGACGCAGAGCGTTTTGACTGTCGTGCGATTGAATGGCTAATCCTTGATGAAGCTGACCGCATGCTAGACATGGGCTTTGCGCCAACGGTTGACCGTCTGTCTAACGAATGTCGCTGGCGTAAACAAACCCTTCTGTTCTCAGCAACACTAGAAGGCAAAGGCGTAGAAGGTTTCACAGCAGACCTACTGAACGAACCAGCAGAGATCGACGCGAAATCACCACTGCGTGAGCGTAAGAAGATTGCACAGTGGTACCACCGTGCTGATGACGCTGAGCATAAACTTGCCCTGCTAAAACACATCATCACAGAGCAAGCAGAACGCACTATCGTGTTCTTGAAGACTCGTGAGCGTTTAGCAGAGCTTCGTGCTCAACTAGAAAGCGCACAGATTCCATGTTCTTGGATTCAAGGTGAAATGCCTCAAGATCGCCGTAACAACGCCATTGCTCGTTTCCGTGAAGGCACTGTAAACGTGCTACTAGCGACTGACGTAGCTGCACGTGGTATCGACCTTCCAGACGTATCACACGTAATCAACTACGACATGCCACGTACGGCAGACGTGTACCTTCACCGTATCGGCCGTACGGCTCGTGCAGGTAAGAAAGGTAATGCTATCTCAATCGTAGAAGCGCACGACCAACCAATGATGGACCGCGTTGCTCGTTACGTGAAAGAAGACATTAAAGAGCGTTTCGTGAAAGAGATGCGCCCGAAACACAAAAAACCTGTGTTTAAGAAGAAAAAGAAAAAAGACGACAAGAAGAAAGTAGCGAAAAAGAAAACCGCTAAGAAGAAGTAATCACGTCTGATTAATTCCAAATCTAAAAGAGCCGCAATCGCGGCTCTTTTTGTTTTTCATCTATAACTGATGGGCAGGAAGAGTTTTATCTTCATAGGCATCGGCGAAGCCATGGTTACGGTCACGGTGCCCCGCTTCATCCTCTCGAATCCGCAAAATCACATCTCTTAGCATCGCATCGGCAGGCAGCTTGTAGTAATCGATCGCCAGAGTCGGAGCTGGTACGTTCTCCACTTCCCCGCTATCAATTTTCTCTAGGTACTCGGTGTAGCTATTACACGCTTCTTCTTCGAAGTAACCCACTACACGGTGCGAGATTTTAGAAGACAGCAGATAGATGAAGCTGTACACAACAATGAAAACCCCTTGTCCCAACAACACCAATAAACGCTCAACCAAACTTGGCTTAGCAATGTCGAGGAAAATCATTAGGTGCATGCGCTCGTTTTCGGCCTCATCAAGGAGTTCTCGGATCCAACCTTCATCGTCTTTCATTCGACGTAGCGCTTTGAGGTGACTGAACATCCCAGCCACCATACCTGGCACAGCAGCGATCGTTTCGAGAATCACAGCGCGCTTCGCGTATTTCTTGCCATAAAAGATGTTCAGAGTGAATTTCAGCAACTTGGTAATACGCAGTGCAATGTACTCCGATAACTTAGAGGCTTTTTTATGTGTGAGCTTGAAGTCTGACATAGGAGAACTCCTTTATCTTTAAAGTTGCATTTAAAATACAACTTTAAACTTTATTACTCAACTATTTTTTAAGATATAAACTTTTTATGTAAGAACTTCGATTAAGATCAGATCGAACAGGCATAAAAAAAGCCGGATAACTATCCGGCTTTTTGGCGTACTTTACTTCGCTGAGTCATCCACTCGCGATGGACTTACTTCAATCAGTTTTGCTCTTCTCGTTTGAACACCAAGTCAGTTGGTGTCGACTCTTCTTCAACGAAGTAGTAACCCGCAACATCAAACTTAGTGAGGTCAGCAACGCTTTCGATACGGTTTTCGATGATGTAGCGAGCCATCATGCCGCGCGCTTTCTTCGCGTAGAAGCTGATCACCTTGTATTGGCCATTCTTACAATCTTTGAAGATTGGTGTGATCACTTGTGCATCCAAGTTCTTTGGCTTCACCGCTTTGAAGTATTCGTTCGATGCTAGGTTGATCAGTACGTTGTCGCCTTGCGCAGCAATCGCTTCATTCAGCTTATCGGTAATGACATTACCCCAGAACTGGTAAAGGTTAGTGCCCTTGTCGTTTGCTAGCTTAGTGCCCATCTCAAGACGGTATGGCTGCATCAAATCAAGCGGCTTAAGCAGACCGTAAAGGCCAGATAGCATTCGTAGATGATCTTGCGCGTAATCGAAATCGGCATCTGAAAGAGTTTCCGCTTCAAGACCAGTATACACATCACCTTTAAACGCAAGAATCGCTTGGCGCGCGTTGTCGGTAGTGAAGGTTTCACTCCACTCTTGGAAACGACCAACGTTCAAATCAGCGATTTTGTCGCTCACTTTCATCAGTGATGAAACATCGGCAGGTGTTAATTTACGGCATACCTCGATCAGCTCTTTTGAATAGCTAACCAAGTCTGGTTGAGTAAACTTCTCGGTTGCAAGTGGAGACTCGTAATCAAGCGTTTTAGCTGGAGAAACGACGATAAGCATGACTTTAACTTCCCTAATTTTGTTTTCCATTAGGGTACAAAAAAAGCCATGCATTGTCTGCATGGCTTTTTGAATCGTGTTGATAGCTTTCAACGATGATTGGCCATCACTTAGCTATCTTTCTTGTTGTTGTCCCAGATACCTTCCTCTAGCTGAGATTTCAGCTCAGGGAAATCATTCGGATCAAACGTTGGTACTTTGCCTTCACTTAACTGACGGTTGTAGTCTTTCGCCAGTTTAATCACGATGCCAGATAGCAAAATGATTGCTACCAAGTTCACAATCGCCATCAGACCCATAGAGACGTCAGCAAGTGACCAAACCACAGGTAGAGAAGCTAGCGCACCAAACATAACCATACCTAGTACAACGATACGGAAGATACCTAGGCCCGCTTTGTGGTTGTGCTCTAGGAAGATTAGGTTTGTTTCAGCATACGAGTAGTTAGCAATGATTGAGGTGAATGCGAAGAAGAAGATCGCAACCGCAACAAAGATGCCGCCCCAATCACCCACTTGCGAGCTCAATGCACGCTGAGTTAGCTCAATACCCGTAACTTCTGTTGCTTGACCCACGTACTCACCTGACATCAGGATGATAGCAACTGTCGCCGAACAGATAACGATCGTATCCATGAACACGCCTAGCATCTGTACATAACCTTGAGATGCTGGGTGTGGTGGGTAAGGCGTTGCTGATGCTGCCGCGTTTGGCGCAGAACCCATACCCGCTTCATTCGAGAATAGACCACGTTTGATGCCGTTGATCATCGCTTGTGCGATGGCATAGCCAAGACCACCAGCAGCTGCTTCTTGCAGGCCGAATGCGCTCTTGAAGATAAGCATTAGAACGTCTGGTAGTTTCTCTAAGTTAGAAAGCATCACGAACATCGCAAGAACGAGGTAAGCCAGAGCCATTACCGGAACAACCAACTCAGCAACTTTCGCGATACGCTTAATACCACCAAAGATAACGACAGCGGACAAAGCAACAACTGCGATACCTACGTAAAGGTCATCCCAACCAAATGCGTTGCTCATTGCATTCGCGATAGAGTTTGCTTGAACGGCGTTAAATACCAAACCAAAAGCGATGATTAGGAAAATTGAGAACAACACGCCCATCCAGCGCATGCCCAAGCCTTTTTCCATGTAGTAAGCAGGACCACCGCGGTAGTTGCCATCATCATCTTTGGTTTTGTATAGCTGCGCCAGTGTGCTTTCTGCAAACGACGTCGCCATACCAAGCATCGCAATCAACCACATCCAGAAGATTGCACCAGGGCCACCCGCAGTCAGTGCAACTGCAACACCCGCCATGTTACCCGTACCAACACGTGCAGCAAGACTAGTACAAAGCGCTTGGAAAGAAGAGATACCAGCTTTGTCTGCTTTACGACTGTTCTTTAGAACAGAGAACATGTGGCCGAAATGGCGGAATTGAATGAATCCCAATCGAACGGTGAAGTAGATTCCTACACCAACAAGAAGATAAACAAGAATCGAGCCCCAAAGGAGGTCGTTCATCAAATTGATTAAGTCTGTCATGTGTACCTCAAAGTGAGTTGCGCCGGTCTTTGCTTCCGAGCCATCCACCAGATTGCATGCTAAGTGTCAAAGTCTGCTTAGCTTTTTGAATAATGTTTATTGCGCAATCTAGAATCGTAAACGTCGCTTCATGCATCCATTTTACGTACCAGCGTATTTTTTGACGGGCGGATAATGCAGCCTCAACAAGCAAAAATCAATATGCAACCAGTAAAATAACCTTGTTATTTTTCACTATAAAGTCACCAAAAGTTAACATAAAAGGAAAACTTAACGCTCACAAACAGCAACATCTTGTTTATCAAAACTCAACATAAAAAGCACTAACACCGTTAACAAAATGACATACCATTTATTTTTGATGAGGCTAGTAATCACAAGGTATCTGATAAAAATTTCCTGTGTTGGTTTGTTACCATTGGATACATTTTCATCAAAGCGATGCTATGCAACCTTAGTATTCAAAAATTGAGTAAAATAAGCCGTTCGAATTAACATACCAAATCTCTTCATTTAATCGTTTTCGTGAGATCGTTCGCTTATTTTTTGTGCATTTTCAACGCATGCAAAATGTGATTCTGTAAGTATTTTTGCACGAAAATGTCATGTTACCGACACAAATGCGAAATATATCATGGTTATCCTCACGCCTATTGTGGTACTAAAAAAGCTCCACAAGGACTGGTTACAACAGTTTAGATAGAAAAAGGTAAAGGTGGCTTATGGAAGGCTTTCAACTCGACGACCTGTTTGGTCTGGATACTACCTCAACAAGCAAATCTCGCGCGAAACCAGTGAAGCGTAAGTGGCGAGAAATTGAAGAAATGAACGATAGACGCAACTTGCTCAAGGAGCTGCGTGAACTGGACGTCTGTCACGACATCACTCTGGATGACATCAAACTATAATTTGCGCAAAAGGCACCTCAATGGTGCCTTTTGTCTTTTATAGATACAGCAAAATTGGGTGACTTTTATGCGAGTTTCATAAGCATGTCACCCATTCTTACCTATTGAGAATTTCCCTCTGTTTTCACTCATATTTGTAACGAAGTAATTTCCAAACAATTCTCACCAAATAAGAAAGCGGCAAAATAAACCACACAAACGCAATCGTTTACTTTGCCATTTTTCTGGTTTAGACGAACTCAACATCGTTTTGATGCACTCGAGCGGCAAGTTGTTTATATCGATCCGCGATGGTGTTACCAAAGACTGGGTCATCTTCATTCTCATGCCACAAGCTTTCAACGTATTGCCAATCTTGGGAAGTAAATAACTCTTCAATCAAAGGTAAAACCTGGCGCTCTTCCAACTCAAGGTGGCGTTTTTGCGTCACAATAAAGTCTTCTAGCTGGTTTATGAACATTTCTTGAGGGACAACCGCATCCTGCAAGATCATCTCTATCAACAGTGAGAACTCTTTGGTTTTGCTCGCCAGCACTTGGTGTTCTAACTCCAAGTCTTCCATGGTCTTTTGCTGACCATAGTGTTCGAGGAAATAGTGATAGAGGATATCTTCTTTAGGGTGGTGAATTTTTTCAGAATGGTTAGAGAGGTAATCCACGATCTCACTCACCAACGCATAGTTGATGGCGCGTTCTTGTTTAATCTCATTTAATTTGTGGCGCAATATCGCCAGCAGACGGACCATATAGCCGTGTTCGCGTCGAATTCTTTCGATCATCATAGCGTCTCTCCTTAACACCTACTTTTTATAAGTGTATATGAGAAACCCAATACCTGACTCGACGGTGTTCAAAAAAACAGCGATCGTCTTCCCACGATCGCTGTACTGATTTATTTCTCTATATATAAGAAGGAAATTGAGATTTACACCGTCATAGGTAAATGCCAATTGATGGCTTCTTTACCTTGCTGAAGCAGAATCTGATTCGCTTGTGAGAATGGCTTACTACCAAAGAATCCACGATGTGCCGATAACGGCGATGGATGTGGCGCTGCCAAGACATGGTGTTTATTGCGATCGATAAAACGACCTTTCTTCTGCGCATGTGAGCCCCACAGCAGGAACACCACACCTTCTTGATGCTGGTTAATGGCTTCAATAACGCGGTCAGTAAAGGTTTCCCAGCCAGTTTTCGAATGTGAGTGTGCTTTGCCCTGCTCTACTGTTAGCACGGTATTGAGTAGCAACACACCTTGTTCAGCCCAGCTTTGTAGAAAGCCATGTTGAGGAATTTGGAAACCCTCAATATCCTGCGCCAGTTCTTTGTACATATTCACCAAAGATGGTGGCGTTTTAATACTAGGCAGCACAGAGAAACACAAACCATGCGCTTGATTAGGACCGTGGTAAGGGTCTTGCCCCAGAATCACTACTTTAACGTTTTTGAACTCGGTAAAACGAAACGCATTAAATACGTCTTTCGCTGGCGGATAAATGGCTTTGCCTGCCGCTCGTTCTGCTTCAACAAAATTCAAAGTATCGACAAAGTAGCTCTGCTCTTTCTCTTCGCCGATCACATCGTGCCAAGTGGGTAACTGATTCATGGAAAGTTCCTGTCCTAATGTTTCCCTCTATTCTAACGAGCGAAACTCAAACAAACAAAAACTTACCACCAGCTTGAGACGGCTTCTCAAAAACTGATGAACAGACAATCCGTATTGACCTTGCTGGTTTGGCTAAACCCAAAGTAACCAATACTAATAATGATGACGCTAATTACGCTGCGGCGTTCGAAAGTGTCCTTGTCCTGATATATGGCGGTTTGGAGTAGGTAAACGTAATACTCGTCGAGAGTGTGTCGCTGGGATAAAAGAAACTGGTCGAGACATATTGTCATCCTCCTAACTAGCTTCGCCTAACTACAACGTTGAGTTCAGGCGTTTAAAACAAGCGCATAACCGCTCAATGGTTTTAGCTAAGAAAGAAGGATGCCAACTTTGCCATCCCGTTAGGAATTAACCATTTCTTCCATGTGGAATTGGCGTAAGGTGTTGATTTCTTGCTGCCAAATATCTGGGTCAATTGTTTCTAAAATCAGAGGGATACCATCAAAACGTGGATCTTTAGCGATGTACTCAAAACAGTTCCAGCCAATCTCGCCTTTGCCTAATGAGTGGTGACGGTCAACCTTGCTAGCGAATTCGACTTTTGAATCATTTAGATGCATTGCTCTTAAATAGTGCATGCCTACGATACGATCGAACTCAGCAAAGGTATGCTCACAATCCTCTTTAGTACGCAGATCGTAACCTGCGGTAAACGTGTGGCAAGTATCGAGGCACACACCAACACGTTCTTTGTCTTCCACTTGATCGATGATTTCAGCCAAATGCTCAAACTTCCAGCCTAAGTTAGTGCCTTGTCCTGCCGTGTTCTCAATCACAGCGATCACATTCGGCACTGCTTTGTGCGCGAGGTTGATCGACTCGGCGATCGTCGCCAAACACTCCTGTTCCGACACTTTCTTTAAGTGGCTACCAGGGTGGAAGTTGAGCAAGGTTAAACCTAATTGGTTACAACGCTCCATCTCATCAATAAATGCCGCGCGGGATTTATTCAGCTTTTCTTCTTCTGGAGCGCCCAAGTTAATCAGATAAGAGTCATGGGGAAGAATGTGTTCGGCGCCGAAACCAAGCATTTTGCAGTTTGCTTTGAACGCACTAATAGTTTTTTCTTCGAGTGGTTTTGCAACCCATTGACGTTGGTTCTTAGTAAACAGAGCAAACGCATTCGCACCAATTTCACGAGCACGAAGAGGCGCTTGATCAACCCCTCCAGCCGCAGATACGTGAGCACCAATAAATTTGTTTCCAAACTTGTTTTTCATGTTTGTCATTTAATCACTTTAGACTTTCAGTATGGCTACCTAAATACAGGCAGTTGCGTAAACAAGGTTAAGTTTTGAACTCATTTTGTAGTAAATTTACAACAAAATTAACTTTTAAATATTTTTTATATTATCAAATAAATTGTAAATAGTATGTTTTCAAACGTTTTATTGATTTAACTCAAGAAAATCACCTTCAAAAAATTAAGGTTTTTGGTTGTTTTTTGACTTAAACCAATATTAAAATAATGGATATTGGCTATATAATACTTAGCTCGACAAAAATTCGAAAATTAACACCAATAATCACCACGTAAGTGGTCTAGGAGATAGTGATGATCCAAGGTATCCAAATTACTAAAGCAGCTAACGACGAACTACTAAACTCAATCTGGCTACTAGATAGCGAGAAGAACGAAGCGCGTTGTGTTGCAGCAGCATCAACTTACGAAGCTGACCAAGTTATCGCAATCAGCGACCTAGGTGAATACGAAAGCCGTGAAGTAGCAATCGAAACTGCTCCTCGCATCGAAGGTGGTCAACACCTAAACGTGAACGTTCTTAAGCGTGAAACTCTAGAAGACGCAGTTGCACACCCAGAGAACTACCCACAGCTAACTATCCGTGTTTCTGGTTACGCAGTACGTTTCAACTCGCTAACTCCAGAACAGCAACGTGACGTAATCGCTCGTACTTTTACTGAGTCTCTATAATCTCTCAGTAAGCTAGCTTGCTAGAATTTAAAAAGCTTGGTCAGCAATGACCAAGCTTTTTTTGTTTCTGGATCCTTCTAAACCCTTCCGACAGTAGAAGCAACTCGCCTCTAAGGTGCATTTCTTTGCGAAGGATCTTTCTGAAACGCTTGTGCTAGGGAGGTTGGATCAAGCCTATCTCTTTGCAGTGACGCCCCTTCTGCCCACCAAATCAGTTGATGCAGGGTGCGATTCATATAGCTATCCCACTGCGCCTGCTCCGACTCATCCGCAACAACACCGTGCTCATCAAACACCTCTTGTGCTTTCGGAATATGGATCATTGCCGACACGGGTAAGCATCCCAACTCGGATAAGAAAGTGCGCATCGACACTGCAGCACGAGCGCCACCCCATTGCCCGGCAGAGTAGGTCACGATAGCACTTGGCTTATAGGAAAACAGCGAACTGCCAAAATGGTTAAGCATGTTTGCCAAGGCAGGACTCATCGAATGGTTGTATTCCGGGCTAACCATCACATACCCATCGGCATGTTTGATTTTGTCTGCCAGCTCACTTAGGTGCTCCGGCACTTTAGAGCGGTGATATGCAAACTCGGGCTTAAACACATCGCCAAAGTCATAGTCCAATGGATCAATGATTTCGACAGTATGTTGCGAATGCTGACTCACGATGAGTTTTTCACACGCTCTACTGACTCGCATTCCTAAACGGGCTGGTCGTGGTGGCGTGCTGTCTCTCACTGAACCAAGAAAAATCAAAAAATGCATGCTTCTCTTTCCATCTCATTTAGTTAACTTCGTTTCTCAATCATAAAGAGAGTTAAAACTTATCGGCAATAAAAAAGGTGAATGATTGCTCATTCACCTCTCGTTATTTGTGTTTTTGCTACTGACTGTACTTTTGAAGCTTACTGCACGCGGCGCAGTACTTGCTTCAGTGCGTCAAAGTCAGCGTCGAGATCTTCCGAAAGCAGTTCCATCGCAGCGTGCTTCGCTAGTGGCGCAGGAAGGTCGATGTCTGATTCTAGAATATCATCCACCACTTCTTTGAACTTCGCAGGGTGAGCAGTACATAGGAAAAGACCTGTCTCACCGTCTTGCAATTGTTCTTCAAGCACGCGGTAAGCAATCGCACCGTGCGGTTCACACAGGTAACCCATGCTGTATAGATCTTTTACTGACTGTGCGCTTTGCTCATCAGATACTGCACCTTTACCTAGCGTCTCCAAGCCCCACTCTTTCACGCGGCACAGCTCTTCAATACGAGGCCAGTTGTTTGGTTGGCTCACGTCCATCGCGTTCGATGTTGTTGCGACTGTTGGTTTTGGCTCCCACTTACCTGTTTCTAGGTAGCGTGGAACCGTGTCATTGGCATTAGTTGCAGCGATAAAGCGTTTGATAGGCAGGCCCAGCGCTTTTGCCAGTAGACCAGCAGTTAGGTTACCAAAGTTACCACTTGGTACTGATACCACTAGGTTTTCACGCTCTTGTTTGCTCATTTGCGCAGCTGCTTCAAAGTAGTAACAGATTTGCGCCATCAAACGGCTGATGTTGATTGAGTTCGCAGAGTTCAGACCGATCTCTTCACGCAGTGCAGAATCATCAAAAGCTTGTTTAACCAGTGCCTGACACGCATCGAAGTCACCATCGATCGCAACAGTGTGAATGTTTTTACCAAGCGTACAGAATAGCTTCTCTTGCAGTGGGCTGATTTTGCCTTTCGGGTAAAGAATCACAACGTTGATGTCTTCCATACCGTAGAAAGCATGCGCAACGGCTGCGCCAGTATCGCCAGAAGTTGCAGTCAGAATAGTGATCTTGCCGCCGTCCGAAACCGCAGCAAGAGATTGCGCCATAAAGCGCCCACCAAAGTCTTTAAACGCAAGCGTTGGACCATGGAACAGCTCCAGTGCGTAAACACCGTCTTTTACTTGGTTAATAGGCGCAGGGAATTGGAACGCAGCATCAACAAGAGCATTCACTTGCTCTTCTGCAAGTTCATCGCCAATTAACGCCGATAGAATCTTAGTGCTACGAGAGACAAAGTCTTCTGCAAGCAGCGCATCGATATCTTCAAATTTTGGTAATTCCGATGGGAAAAATAGGCCTTGATTGCGACCTAACCCTTGGCGAACGGCTTGGCCAAAGGAAACTTGTTCATCATTTTCTTTTATATTGTAAAGCTTCATAGCTCACTTCCTGTTACTTTCGAACCCTGCTTATCTAGACGACAAACGTGGACGAATCCTTCTTCGTTTTGTACGTAGTTCTGTTCTAACCAGCGAGCAACTCGCTCAGCGACATCTTTCTCTTTGCAAATACTGAACAGTGTCGGCCCACTGCCAGAAATACCGGTAGCCAATGCACCCGCAGACGCTGCGTATTGACGTGCATTCGCAAAACCCGGAAGCAGTTTCTCACGATACGGTTCTGCGATCACGTCTTTGATCATTTTTGCAGCAAGTTCTGGCTGACCAGAATGACACGCATGAATAAAGCCTGCAAGGTGGCGACCATGAGCAATGATATCTTGTCGACGGTATTGAGATGGTAGGATCTCACGCGCTTCTGCTGTGGATACTTTGATACCCGGATACGCCATCACCCAGAACCAATCATCAAAGCAAGGCACTTCTTGGCTGATGATACCCAACTCTTCCAGCATCAACTGCACACCGCCAAGGTAACATGGTGCGACGTTGTCGTAGTGAATACCACCAGAGATCTTGCCTTCCATTTCTCCCATCAGTGCCAGTAACTCTGTCTCGTTAAGTGGCTGTCCATGGAATCGGTTCAATGCATCTAATGCCGCAACGATAGAACATGCGCTTGAGCCTAAACCAGAGCCAATTGGCATGTTCTTTTCTAGCGTCATCTCAAGTGGTTTTAGCTCGACACCTTTTTTGTCTAGCTCACGAGCAAACACCACCCAACAATCGTAAACGATGTTCTCTTTCGGCTCGGTTGGCAGCTTCTCAACAAAGTCACCCGCCGTCTTTAGACTGAACGGCTCAGCCCCAGACTTAACCAACACTCGGTCTCCCAAAAGAGTGCCATCAACTGGGGACACCGCCGCCCCCAGAACGTCGAAACCAACGCTTACATTACCAATTGACGCAGGAGCATAAACCACTACATCCATATCACTTGAACTCATTGTTGTTATACCCCTAGCTTCCAACCTAAAGTACGCATCACATCCGAGAATACGCCAGCAGCCGTAACCTCTGTACCCGCACCGTAACCACGCAATACCAGTGGAATTGGTTGGTAGTAGCGGCTGTAGAATGCCAGTGCGTTTTCACCGTCTTTAATCTTAAACATCGGGTCGTTTTCATCGACTGCAGCAATGCTTACTGTGCATTTACCATCGACAATTTCACCGACGTAGCGCAGTACTTTGCCTTCTTCCGCGGCTTTCGCTGACAACTCTTTAAAGTACGCATCCGCTTCTGGCAGGCGTTCCATAAACTCATCAACGCTGCCTGAATCATCAAAGCCTGGTGGCAGAGCTTGATCAACCACAACGTCTTCAAGTTCTAGAGACATGCCTGCTTCACGAGCAAGGATCAGAAGCTTACGCGCCACATCCATACCCGATAGATCGTCACGCGGATCCGGTTCCGTAAAGCCGTTTAGTTTCGCGATGTTTGTCGCTTCACTCAGACTCATGCCTTCATCTAACTTACCGAAGATGTATGACAGAGAGCCAGAAAGGATGCCGCTAAAGCGCTCTAGTTCATCACCCGCTGAAATTAGGTTTTGTAGGTTTTCGATAACTGGTAGACCTGCGCCTACGGTTGTTTCGTACATCAATTTACGACGAGAGCTGCGCGCTACATCGCGAAGTTGATGGTAGTAAGCCATGCTGGCTGTGTTTGCTTTCTTGTTTGGTGTTACGACGTGGAAGCCTGCAGCTAGGAAGTCAGCGTATTGATTCGCAATGCTCTCACTTGAAGTACAGTCAACTAACACTGGGTTAATGATGTGATTACGTTGCACCAGTGAAATCAGACGCGGTAGGCTGAATTCTTCAGTTGAAGCAGACATACGGTCACGCCAATGCTCTAGTGGCAGACCTTCACTATCAAGCAGAAGACCTTTGCTGTTTGCCAAGCCACACACGCGGATCACGATGCCTTTCTCTGCAAGCTTCGCTTGTTGACGCTCGATCTGATCCACCAGCTCACCACCAACGCCGCCAATACCAACCACGAAGACATCTAGGAAGTGCTTAGAGTTGAATAGGTTCTCGTGACACGCTTTGATTGCTTCAGAGATTTTGTCTTCAGGAATCACAGCTGAGATAGCACGCTCAGATGAGCCTTGAGCAATAGCGACAATGTTTACGTTCACTTCAGCAAGAGATGAGAAGAAGCGAGATGCAACACCACGAGAGGTACGCATACCATCACCCACTAGCGTCACGATAGAAACATCATCAATAAAATCGACAGGTTCAAGAAGGCCATCTTTCAGTTCCAACTCAAATGCGTCCGCTAACACTTGCTGCGCTTTTGCCTTGTCTTGAGCTTCGATACAGAAACTGATGCTGTATTCAGAAGAAGACTGAGTGATAAGTACAATAGATACGCCCGCTGATGACATTGCACCGAATACTCGGCTTGCCATGCCAACCATGCCCTTCATACCAGGACCAGACACGTTAACCATTGTCAGGTCGTTTAGTGTCGTGATGCCTTTGATGGCTAGGTTATCTTCGCCTGTATCTTGACCAATCAGCGTGCCCGCACCTTGTGGGTTAAAGCTGTTTTTGATCAGGCATGGGATATGGAATTGTGCGATTGGGGCGATGGTTTTCGGGTGCAGAACGGAAGCACCGAAGTAAGAAAGTTCCATCGCTTCTTGGTAGCTAAGAGATTTAAGCAGACGAGCATCTTCGACTAAACGAGGGTCACAGTTGTACACACCATCTACGTCTGTCCAGATCTCACAGCAATCTGCGCGCAGACACGCCGCAAGAACCGCCGCTGAGTAGTCTGAACCATTACGACCTAGTGTAACTAGTTCACCTTTCTCGTTACCGGCAGTAAAACCAGGCATGATGTTCACATGACCTTGAGGAAGAGGATTCTGGCGGAAGTTCTGAGTAGAAACTTCAACATCGACCATGGCTTCTAGGTGATCGCCTTTTGCGTAGAGGTATTCAACTGGGTCGATAAGATGCGCAGGTTGGCCTTTTGCTTCAAGCACCGCCTTCATCAATTGAATCGAAACGCGTTCGCCTTTGCTGATGATGCGTGCATTGACGTTATTTGGGCACATGCCAAGAAGGTTAATGCCATGAACGAACTGGCGTAGTTGAGAAAGCGACGTTTTAACTTGATTGTCAAACGCTGCGCCATCAATGTTTGGCAACACTGCTTGAATATCACCAAACAGAGCTTTAAAAGAAGCTTCTAGCTCATTGATTTGCAGCTCAGCTTCACCATTACGGAGTGCGCCTTCAATCACCGCAACCAGCTTATTGGTCGTTTTACCTGGTGCAGAAAGTACGACTGCGACTTCTTCTTGTTGCGCATTATTGGCGATGATATCCGCCGCTCTCAAAAAGCGATCTGCATCTGCTAATGATGAACCGCCAAACTTTAATACTCGCATCCCTTCCTCCGATGTATCTTCTTAGATCTGTCTAAATTCTGTATAAAAAAGCATAAAAAAAGGCCTGTATCTTGTTGGATACAGGCCTTTTTTGTGAATTTCTTTCGCTCAGCAGCCTGCCCCAACATTGGTCGTGTCGGTAATAATAATGGTTGTGGTCATTACTAGTTGGCTGTGAGATGTCATAAATAAATATTCAACGATAATTATGTGTTTGCTTAACTCTACGTTTACCGAGTTTCGTAAACAGAGTCAACAAAAAATTGTTTATTTTCCGGCCTTGTAGAGATTTATGCTACGCAATGTCATTGATATTTCAATGTAATTACAATGATTTACCAAGATGGCACTAGAAATGACTTTTTTCTACAACCAACTCATCTAACTTAAAACCGAGCCTTCTAACCATCTTTCATCTAATCCTCTACGCTGCACGTAAGATCAAAGTGTCGATCTTTACTGATGCTAATTAACAAACACTTAACTGTGATCAATGTTCCTAGGATCGAATTAAAAGGAAAATAAGTGAGCTAGCTTTCATATTCTATGCTTTAATAGTGAGAAGCTTTTAGCACATACTAATAACAAAGTTAGACACAAGGAGTGGTCAACATGAAAAAATGGATTTTTCTGTTACTGTTCGCCGTGCCTAGCGTTTGTCTAGCGACTGATCTTCCGCCTCTTCCGAGCAAAACATCTTCGTCTCCACACAAACTTTTCATCTCTAGTGAAAATTACCAAGCCGACAGTTTTGATGTTTGGAATATCGATGGCGGCTACGCATACGAGTTGTTTGATTCCGTTGATCTTTATGTGGGTGCTCGCGTTAATAACTCACCTACTCAAAACCAAAGTGGTCTTCTTAGTGGTATCAGCTACCACTTTAATGATCGTGTAACGGTGAAGAGTACGGTTCGTTCTTATAAAGGCGAAACAACAGAAGGCATCCGAGAAGAAGAAAGCAGCCTTGCTGCAGAAGTCTCTAGCCGCGTAAAAATCACTGAAAATCTAGATCTTCACGCCACACTCGACTATCAAGATTGGCAACAAGGCTTCGAAGTTGGATTAGGTTTCCGCTTCTAGAAATCCAACGCCTCTTTCGAGATCAACACCCCATTCCAATCCGCATACACGTAATGCTTAGGCTGGACGATCTGGTTCTGCATTGTCAGGGTGACATTGACTTCACCCACATCGCGTTTCTCCGTTTTAAACGGACAAGTCCCTAACGCTTGAACACCAATATCCATTTGTGACATCTGCGCCACATCACGAATTGCGCCGTAAACAATGATGCCTTCCCAGCCATTTTCAATCCCTAGAATTGCCAGTTGGTCGCCAAGCAGCGCTTTTTGGCAGGAGCCGTGGCCATCCACTATCAACACTTTTCCGGTGCCGTCTTCGCTGAGAACTTCGCGCACTTTTGAATTATCGTGGTAGCAGCGCACAGTCACAATTTCGCCATGGAAAGCGGTACGTTGACCGAAGTTCTGCAACGGTAAATTTAGCAAGGTGACTTGGTCTTCAAACTGGTCACAAATGTCTGGTGTTATGTCTCTCATAGTTCCTCCGTGAATTGTCCCACTCAAGCTGTTGCTCAAGTGAGTAATATCCTTCTTATACGAGCCGCAGTGTTATCGCTCCTAGCTTGTGCATCACCTCTGGGTTAGCACAAGCAATCAGGTAAAGTTCGTCATCAATGACGTAATAGATGGCATTTTGCTGGTACTGATTCGCCAATGCTATCGCTGCTTTTGGAGTGAGCTCCGCTGCGTAACTCTCCTCAAACCATTCAAAAGCTTGATCGCCTACCGTGACAGGCACGTATTTAACGTGGTTTAATTGTTTTTCGAGCTTATGATTACTTATGCAATTCTCTTCTTTTGACCGTAAATTACTGTAAGGGTTCCAAGCAGTTATCACTGCGTAGCTGGTAACCTTCCATTCGGCATGAAAACGGAAGAAAGATTCTGAATAAGCATTCCATAACGATGCGTCTATGTTCGTATTACTTTTTTCTATCATAACTCTTAAACGATTAATAACAGTTACATTTCATCAATTGATGTAAATCAACAAAGTGAATGGAATTAACATTTGAGCATTGTTAGCATGCTGTTAACAATATAAAATCCGCTCCATATCTTAGGGTGTTTACGTTTCAGGCCCCGTAAATAAAGGGAATCGAAAGGTAAACAAGCCCTATAGAATAAACGTCGCCATCGGATACTGGTGAGTTGGCAAAATTCCAAGGAAGGCGGATAACTGAAAGAAGTGTTTTTTTGATCAACTTGATTTATTATCAAAATCACATTACCTGTATGTTATATTTTTGCCTAGAATTTATTCTATTAGCACAATTTTGTCACAAATTTAGGTACCGCCAATGCAAACCCCGCAGATTCTTATCGTAGAAGATGAGCAAGTAACTCGTAACACTCTTAAGAGTATTTTTGAAGCAGAGGGATACGCTGTTTTTGAAGCCAGTGACGGTGAAGAGATGCACCAAGTGTTGTCTGAAAATTCAATCAACTTGGTAATTATGGACATTAATCTTCCAGGCAAGAATGGTCTTCTTCTAGCACGTGAACTTCGCGAACAGGCGAACATCGCTCTGATGTTCCTAACTGGTCGTGACAATGAAGTAGACAAGATCCTAGGTCTTGAAATCGGTGCTGATGACTACATCACTAAACCATTCAACCCACGTGAATTGACTATCCGTGCTCGTAACCTGCTAAGCCGCTCTATGAGCACTAACGCAGTACAAGAAGAGAAACGCTCGGTAGAAAAATACGAATTCAACGGTTGGGTTCTAGACATCAACAGCCGCTCTCTAGTGAGCCCAGCTGGTGATAGCTACAAACTACCTCGCTCTGAGTTCCGTGCACTGCTGCACTTCTGTGAGAACCCAGGCAAGATTCAAACTCGTGCTGATCTTCTTAAGAAGATGACTGGCCGTGAGCTTAAGCCACACGACCGTACTGTAGACGTAACGATTCGTCGTATTCGTAAGCACTTTGAATCTGTATCAGGTACACCTGAAATCATCGCGACAATTCACGGTGAAGGTTACCGCTTCTGTGGCGATCTAGAAGACTAATCCGCCTCAGCATAAACAATAAGGGCTTGCTCTATGAGCAAGCCCTTTTTCTATCTGCCGTTTAGCGGTGTTAGTAAACTTTGTCGATCTTAATGCCTTTCTCGACTAACCAACCTTTCTTGCCTGCATCATCGAGCAGCAGTGCTAAATCAACGCGCTTTTCCATATCCGCTTCAATTTGCCATACGAATGCCACTTCCCACTGATTCTCACTGTGCGTGCGCAGCTCTAGCAAGTCTCCATCGATTTCCCATTCAGAGTCACCCTGCTTAACGATAAGCGAATCAACGGTCAAGTTTGCTGGAAGTTCTTTATCGGCCTTCAAGTACAATGCGCCATGCACATTCTGCGCTTGAACTTCACCAATGGTCGGCATCAGATTTACCCATAAGTTGCTTTTCAACTCAACATTCATCTTGTTCATGGTGATTTGACTGTCTTCTTGCCAATCCACTTGAGGAGCAGAACTACAACCTGCCAGTAGTGCAATTGCCAATGCTGCCGATGCAAATTTCTTCATGTTATTTCCTCTGTTCCAACCAACTTTTTAATACTTGTATATCGTTTTGATACTCGTTTTTAATTTCTTCTACCCAATCTGATATGTTCTCCCACCATGCGGGCATATCTGGAGACTGCGCTTTCTGTGCAACGCTCTGAATGTGTTTAAGACCAATTGAGCCTGCGGCACCTTTGATTTTGTGCGCTTCAGAGACAATGCCATCTTGATCTTTGGCCGTCATATTTGAATCAAGCACTTCAATATAATCTGGCATCATGTCTTCAAACATCTTGATGCTATCGTAAACAGGCTTCACTCCAACGATATCCACGTAAGATTCGAGCATATCTAAATCGAGCAAATGCGTATTGAGCACAGGTGATGGCGTTGGGGCAACTTCTTCAATTACCTCAGGTTCAGCAACCACTTCCTGCTCACTCTCAATACGTTCAACAAAGAACTTATCAATCACGGCTTGCATTGCTTGAACCGCAAGTGGCTTGCTGATGGCATCGTCCATGCCGTTATCTAGGTACTCACGGCGATCTTTCATCACATTCGCAGTGAGTGCCACCAACGGCGGTAAGTTGTCGTAGTGTTCACGATAGTACTTAGCTACATCGAAGCCCGTCATGTCTGGCAATTGGATGTCTAGCAGTGCTAAGTCATATTCATCAGGCACAAAGTTCACGAGTGCTTCTTCACCGGTCATTGCTACGGTAACGGTGTGACCTAAGCTCTCAAGTAAGGACTTAGCAACAGTCACGTTAAGTTCGATGTCTTCGACCATAAAGATGTTGAGGTGCACTTTATCGCGCTTAGCATCGATAATTGGCTCTTCTAACTCAACGATAGGTACATGAATCGATACAGTAAAGGTACTACCAAAGCCTTCTTCACTTGCTACCGTAATGTCGCCATCCATCATATTGATCAGTTGCTTAGATACCGCTAAACCAATGCCTGTACCAACCGCATGTAAGTTGTCTTTGCCTGATTTCACTTGGTAGTACATCGCAAAGATCTTATCGAGCTCTTCGTCTGGAATACCAATACCGGTGTCTTCCACTTCCATAATGATGGTCGCGTAATCTTCTTCAACATCGGCGCTCACCGTCATCACCACACCACCTTCTTTGGTGAACTTCATGGCGTTGCTGACAAGGTTCCAAATGACCTGACGCAGACGTGTAGCATCTACTTCAATCGCTTTAGGCAATGAACTTAAACGCTCTAGGTCAAAGCGCAGGCCTTTTTGCTCTGCCATCAATGCTGAGATGCTTTCGATCTCAGCGACGAAGTCTTCAAAGTTCAATGGCGCAGGCAGCAGTTCCAATTTACGACGGTCGAATTTGTCCATATCGATGATGTCGTTGAAGATGTTGCCCAAAGTAATGGCACTGACGTTGATGGTTTGCATGTGCTTGCGCTGCTCGTCCGTCAGTTGGCTATCAAGCAACATACGGCTCAGACCAACGATGCCGTTTAATGGCGTACGAAGCTCATGACTGATTGTAGAAATAAATGTGGTTTTATCTCGGCTGGCTTTTTCTAGAGACTCTTCATGGCGTTTACGCTCAGTGATATCACGACCGAAGCCAACTAGACCAAGGTGGCGGCCATCTTTGCTGTAAAACGGCACCTTACGCAGTTCAAAGTAATGTTTACGTCCATCTGGGTATTCGAGCCATTGCTCGTAAGTAATCGCTTGATTGTCAGCAAAGACTTTTTGGTCGGTATCGACGATGTGTTCAGCCACTTCTTTGCTGTAGACATCCCACGGGCTTAACCCCACCAATTGATGTTCTTTTTTACCGGTTAGCTCTTCCATCGCACGGTTACAGCCAGAGAAAACACCATCGGCATTGCGGTAGTAAATAAGGTCTGGAGAGGCATCAATAAAAGAACGCAACAGCGCCGTACGCTCGGCAAGCTCAAGCTGAGTGCGTTCACGTTGGAACACCTCATTCTCGAGATCTTGCATCGCTTCTTCGCGAGCTTCTTCCGCTTTAATACGCTCTTCAATCTCTTGGTTGAGCTTTTCAATGTTCTGCTGCAGTTGAAAGTTCAACTCTTGGTCACGCGAGCGCATGTCTTTCAGTTTGGAGACAAGCTTCGTCAACCTTTGACGTGACTCTTCCAGTTGATCGACAACCACTGATAAGAAGTAAACGGCCCACGGCGTGATGAGAAGACCAAAGAATACCGAACGAACGATATCGATGTCATCGACATTACCTTTGAGCGCGAGGGTAATACCCACTTGCACCACGACAGCTAAGGCGACCAGCGCAAGTGCCAGTAATATCGAGAAACGGACAATCCCCAGCTTAACCAAAAGGTCAACGTAATACTGGGCGAGATTTTTCATGGGCTTCATTCACTACTCCATGGAACAAGCTAGATACCGAGCCCTGATGATTGGAAAAGTAAAACCGCAAAGAAACGGAGTCTCTACGGTTTAAATGTTTGAAATACACACAGATGAAATAGCGATGCTTCAGGGCTCTTCAACGCCTCATACTATGTAGTTGCAGTTTAGCGTGTTTAATACGGTGATTTAAACCGCCTGCTCTCAACTTAGAGCAAGCGGTCACAAAGCGTTAGTAAGAACTTGGGTGAAGATGGGTTCGATCTCGACCATCTGCCTTCGCTTGATAAAGCGCGCTGTCGGCCATGGCGACACCCATTTCAGGTTCATCACCGTGATGAGGGACATAAGAAACGAAGCCAATACTGACCGTCAGTCGATTTGAAACACTCGAACAACCATGCTCAATTGCCAGCTCGTGAATTTGCTCGTGAATACGCTGGGCGACTTTATGTGCCCCCTCAGTGGTTGTATTTGGCAGGATAAATGCAAACTCTTCTCCGCCGTATCGAGCCACACAATCGGAGGAACGACTCACCACTTGTTGGAATACCGCAGCCACTTTGACGAGGGCTTCATCACCTTGTTGGTGACCATAACAGTCGTTGTAATCTTTGAAGAAATCGATATCACACAACATGATTGTCAGTGGTAACTTCTCACGAATGTGGTGATACCAAAGGGTATGAAGCTGCTCATCAAAACGACGACGGTTGGCCACTTTGGTAAGACTGTCAGAGAAGCTCAGTTTCTCTAGCTCGAGGTTCGCCTCTTCGAGCTTCTGCTCAGCAAGATAACGCTCTGAGATATCACGAGCCATGATCAGCACACCATTAGTGCCGGACGCTTTATCTTTGAATGGCGATTTCACCACATCAAACCATGTGTAGTAGCCATCACTGCTGCTCACTTTATCGATGTAGCGTATAGGCTGAGTTTGCTTCAAGGCTTGTAAATCACTTGCTTCTAAGCGGATGTAGATATCTTCAGGAATAACGTCTTGTAGGCGCTTACCAATAAGGTCGCTCACATCAGGAATCCCGAGTGCATTAACGAATGGTTTATTACAAGCTTGATAAACCATGTTCTCATTGAAGATACCAATGGAATCAGGACTGGCGTCTAGAATCGTTTGTAAGATCGTATCACGCTGAGCCAACGCTACTTCGGTGTCTTTGCGACGCTCCATTTCATCACGAAGGTTTTGTTGCATCTTGTGCCATTCCGTCACGTCATGGCTGATGGATAGCGTGCCGATCATCTCACCAGCTTGCGAAACCAACGAGCTTTGGTTCACTTCAAGCAAACAACTTCGGCCCTGAGGATCGGTTGTCCAACGGCGTTCACTTTTACGAGTCGCGATTGGGCGCGCTTTAGACGTACACGCCTCTTCTCTGCGTCCTTCCCAAAACAGATCAAATGCGCGGTTAGTCGTTAATACTTTACCTTGTTGATCTTGCAAACAGATCAATTCAGACAGAGAGTCGATAGCAGAACGAGCGATACTAAGTTGTTCAAGCTCTTGTTGTTGTTCAGTATGAGTCACTTGATGTGGCTGAGCATACACAATCCAAACTCGGTGACCGCGAAGCAAACTCTTTCGACCCGACAACTCAACTTTGATGCTCTCTGTCTCGGACAATCGCCAGCCGAACAATTGCTGACGGAAGTGTCGACTAGAAAAGCTATCAAGTAGTGTTACCAGTTCTTCAGTATGAAAGGAAGCAGGATAAAGAAAGCCAGAACCTAATGAACGAATGCCAAGTAATTGCATGGCTGAGTCATTAGAAAGCAATAACTGTCCGTGACTAGCATCGATCACTAGTACGGGATAAGGAGAGTCAGTAACCAGCTGTTTCAAGCCGGACTGGAAGCGTATATAGATCAGCGTGACGGCGATTACGCATACCACAGAGAGCAGGACCACAAATCCGTAGTCGCCCTGCCCATCCCAGAGCCAATTGAGTAACTGATCCATTTTTCCGACCTTTAAAGCAAATCGGAAGAAATATAACAGTTATTAATCGATCATTCCGCTTTTAATTCTGGCTTGCTATAGATGAAAGCATCGCCGGTTAAGCTACCTTGTGCGCCATCTTTATCTAATGCACGACCAATTTCAGTCATCGCCAACCAGCGGTTCTCACACCATAATGGCGATAATAAGGTTGGACGACGCGCAGCAGAAGAAACACGGTGGTAGATCACCTCTTTTGGTGTCATGCGGATCAATTCACTGGCAGTTGCGACGTAAGTTTCTAACTCTGGCGCTTCTAACCTTCCGGCACGCCATGCTTTTGCCATGGTGCTACCTTCGACAATGTGCAAACCGTGCAGCTTAATGCCATCGGTGCCAACTTCGAGTACTTTACGCATCGTTTCAATGTTGTCGTCGCGAGTTTCTTTCGGCAAACCAACGATCAGATGGGTACAAACTTTAATACCCAAAGCACGAGCGCGTTTGGTGATTTCTGCATAGCACTCAAAATCATGACCACGGTTGATACGCTTGAGGGTGTCATTGTTGGCAGTTTGAAGACCGAGCTCTAGCCAAATCTCATAGCCTTGATTCACATAGTCAGACAGTAAATCCAATACTGCATCAGGAACGCAATCTGGACGAGTACCCACACAAAGGCCAACAATGTCTGCAGCCTTCAGAGCTTCCTCGTACATGTTTTTGAGGACTTGTACTTCTGCATAGGTACTGGTGTACGCCTGAAAATATGCCAGATATTTCTTCGCTCGATGGATCTCTCCCGCGCGATCTTTCAGTTGATCGTGGATGCTTTTGATCTGCACTTCTTCGTCAGCAAACGAAGCTACATTACAGAATGTACAACCACCTCGGCCAATCGTGCCGTCGCGGTTTGGGCAGCTAAAGCCACCATGTAAAGTCAGCTTATGGACTTTTTCGCCGTAACGACGCTGAAGGTCTTGGCCTAATGTGTTGACCAACTCATGTAACTGCATAGATTCTCACCAATAGTAAACCGTAATAAATCTCACTACGACTAATGTAACTAAATTACATCCCTGCAAGAAAAAACAAATAATTCTAGTCAATTCAAACAAACAGGTAGCGGTGTGAAATCAATAAAACTGCATAAAACCAACTTAAAACCTGCAATGTTGCGCAAATGTTAAACAAAAAGTGAATATTTAAACGAAAAAATTGGGTCACAAAAGCGACTTTTCGTTGCATTCTCAAGTCACAAAATTGTAGGATACTTACACAACCCCGTCGTTTTTGTGACTTTTATTACAACATCAACTGCGGGAATTGTCGGCGATACCCCGCTCCCACCTATATAAGTCACTAAATTGTGGCAATAAATAAAGGGATATCACCAAGGATTGTTTTTCTCGCAAAATTTTTCCTGCGAGATACGGAAAGGAATCAAGACTGGTCAACCTCGGCCAGTGGCGAATCATAAATATAAAGGACAAGACGCAAAGAGCGCACCTAAGGCAGTCGAGATCTGTCCGGGATTCTTGCGTCGACATTGAACTGGAAGGATGTATCTATGGTAGATAGAGAGCAAAATTCACAGGGTCTGTACACTCCGGAGCTGGAGCATGACGCTTGTGGTATCGGTTTTGTTGCTCACCTTAAAAACCGTAAATCTCATGAAGTAGTGACTCAAGCATTGGATATGCTGGCTCGCATGGAACACCGTGGTGGTCAAGGTTGTGACCCATGCAGCGGTGACGGTGCGGGTATCTTGCTACAAAAACCTCATGAATTCCTATTAGAAGAAGCCGTTAAGTTAGGCATTAAATTGCCTTCGTTTGAAAAGTATGGTGTTGGTGTTGTTCTTTTCCCAAAAGACGAATACAAACGCGAACAGTGCCGTGACATTCTAGAACGTAACGCACAGCGTCTAGATCTTGAAGTTATCGGCTACCGTGTATTGCCAACCGATAACTCGATGATCGGTGCAGACCCACTAAGCACAGAACCTCAGTTTGAGCATGTGTTTATCTCTGGTGGCCCTGGCATCACACCTGAAGAGCTAGAGCGCAAACTGTACGTACTTCGTAACTACACTGTACGTGTTTGCCTAGAAAGCGTTTCGAACATTGGTGACGACTTCTACATTAACTCCATGTCTTACAAGACATTGGTGTACAAAGGTCAGTTAACGACCGAGCAAGTACCTCAGTACTTCCTTGATCTGCAAAACCCGACCATGGTGACTGCACTAGCACTTGTACACTCTCGTTTCTCTACCAATACCTTCCCGAAATGGCGTCTTGCACAGCCTTTCCGTTACATTGCCCACAACGGTGAAATCAATACAGTTCGCGGTAACTTGAACTGGATGAAAGCCCGTGAAGCAATTCTAGAATCAGACCTGTTTACTCAGGCTGAAATCGACATGCTTCTTCCAATCTGTCAGGAAGGCAGCTCGGATTCATCTAACTTTGACATGGCACTTGAGCTCCTAGTTCTTTCTGGTCGTAGCCTGCCACATGCATTGATGATGATGATCCCGGAAGCATGGCAAGAAAACAAAAACATGGATCCTAAACGTCGCGCGTTCTACCAGTACCACGCGAACATCATGGAACCATGGGATGGTCCTGCTTCAGTATGTTTTACTGATGGCGTTCAAGTTGGTGCGACACTAGACCGTAACGGTCTGCGCCCTTCTCGCTACACAGTGACCAAAGATAACTTCCTAGTGATGGCATCTGAATCTGGTGTTGTGGATATTGAGCCAGAGAACGTAGAGTTCCGCGGTCGTCTACAACCAGGTCGTATCTTCGTTGCAGACCTAGAGCAAGGTCGCATCATCTCTGATGAAGAAGTGAAAGACACCATCGCAACAGCGCAGCCTTACGAGAAGTGGGTAGAAGAAAACCTACTGAGCTTGAAGAAGCTGCCAGATGCGAGCAACCAGTTCAGCCAACCTTCTCCAGAACGTTTGCTACACCGTCAGCAAGCTTTCGGTGTGAGCACTGAAGAAGTGAACGAAATCATCGTTCCAATGGCGAATGATGCAAAAGAGCCATTATCAGCAATGGGTGCCGACTGGCCTCTTGCGGTTCTATCTCATCAATCTCAGCATCTTTCAAACTACTTCAAGCAGCTGTTTGCACAAGTAACTAACCCACCGATCGACCCGATCCGTGAGCGTATGGTTATGTCGCTGAACACTTACTTGGGTAAAGACCAAAACCTTCTGACTGAAACACCACTTCACTGTCAGAAAGTAGAATTAGAATCGCCTGTTCTGGCGAACTCAGAGCTTGAAAAACTGCGTGCGATCGATAACGAGCACCTACAAGCGAAGACGCTGGATATCGTGTTCCAAGCCAATGAAGATCAAGGCAAGCTTGAGCGAGCACTAAAACGTATCTGCCAATACGCAGAAGACGCGGTTATCGATGGTTACTCAATCATCCTACTAACTGACCGTGCAGTGAACTCAAACCACGCAGCGATCCCAGCAATGCTGGCAGTTGGCGCAGTGCACCACCACTTGATCCGTAAAGGTCTACGCGCGAAGTGTGACATCGTAGTTGAAACCGGTGACGCGCGTGAAACGCACCACTTTGCAACACTACTTGGTTACGGTGCGAATGCGGTTAACCCTTACCTAGTGATTGAAACCATTATTGAACTTCAACGTACGAAGAAGTTGGATCCAGAAGCGAACCCTCGCGATCTGTTCAACAACTACCGTAAAGCGATCAATGGCGGTCTTCTGAAGATCTTCTCGAAGATGGGTATCTCAACGCTACAGTCGTACCACGGTGCACAAATCTTCGAAGCGTTGGGCATCCACAAGTCAGTGGTCGACAAATACTTCACAGGTACGGTTTCTCGTATCCAAGGTCTCACCCTTGATGATATCGCCAAAGAAGTACTTATTCGTCACCGCATCGGTTACCCACAACGCGAAATCCCAATTCAAATGCTGGATGTTGGTGGTGTTTACCAATGGAAACAGCGTGGTGAGAAGCACCTATTCAACCCAGAAACCATTTCTCTACTGCAAGAGTCTACGCGCAACAAGAACTACGATCAGTTCAAGCAGTACGCAACAGCAGTAGATAAGCAAGGCGACAACGCGGTAACCCTGCGTAGCCAACTTGAGTTCATTAAGAACCCTGCAGGTTCTATCTCTATCGACGAAGTCGAGCCAATTGAAAGCATCGTGAAACGCTTCGCGACGGGTGCTATGTCATTCGGTTCTATTTCTTACGAAGCACACTCCACACTGGCTGTTGCGATGAACCGTCTTGGCGCGAAATCGAACTCTGGTGAAGGTGGTGAAGACCCAATGCGTTTCGAGCGCAAAGAGAACGGCGATTGGGAACGCTCTGCAATCAAGCAGGTGGCTTCAGGTCGTTTCGGCGTAACCTCTTACTACCTAACTAACGCTGAAGAGCTACAAATCAAAATGGCTCAAGGTGCGAAGCCAGGTGAAGGTGGTCAGCTACCAGGCGATAAAGTAGATGACTGGATCGGTGCAACACGTCACTCGACTCCGGGCGTTGGCCTTATCTCGCCACCACCACACCACGATATCTATTCAATCGAAGATTTGGCTCAGCTTATCTACGACTTGAAGAACGCGAACCGCGCGGGCCGTGTAAACGTGAAGCTGGTATCGGAAGCAGGCGTAGGTACGATCGCTTCTGGTGTAGCGAAAGCGAAAGCGGACGTTGTACTAATCGCAGGTTTTGACGGCGGTACTGGTGCATCACCAATGTCTTCAATCCGTCATACCGGCCTTCCTTGGGAACTTGGTTTGGCAGAAACGCACCAAACGCTACTGAAGAACGGTCTACGTAACCGTATCGTGGTTCAAGCAGATGGTCAGATGAAGACACCTCGTGACCTTGCAGTGGCAACACTACTTGGTGCAGAAGAATGGGGCGTGGCAACCGCAGCATTGGTGGTTGAAGGTTGTATCATGATGCGTAAGTGTCATAAGAATACCTGTCCTGTTGGTATCGCAACTCAGAACAAGACGCTTCGCGAGCGCTTTGATGGCCGCGTAGAAGACGTCGTAACCTTCTTCCAATACATGGCACAAGGTCTACGTGAAATCATGGCTGAACTTGGTTTCCGTACTATCGATGAGATGGTCGGTCAAGGTCAGAAACTGAAGATTCGCCAAGACGTTTCTCACTGGAAATACAAGAACCTAGACCTATCTCCTGTTCTACACGTTGAACAGCCACGCGAAGCGGACGGCGTATTCAACCAAGCTCAGCAGAACCACAACCTAGAAGAAGTGCTAGACCGCAAGCTGATTCAAGCGGCTATTCCTGCACTCGAGAAAGGCGAAGCGGTGAATGCCGAGTTCCCTATCGTCAACACGGACCGCTCTGCAGGTACCATGTTGTCGAACGAAATCTCGAAAGTGTACAAAGATGCGGGTCTACCTCAACCAATGAACGTGAAGTTCAAAGGTTCTGCGGGTCAGTCATTCGGCGCATTCCTCGCTAAGGGCGTGAAGTTCGAAGTAGAAGGCGACGCGAACGACTACTGGGGTAAAGGCTTATCTGGCGGTACCTTAGTACTTTATCCAGACGCAAAATCAAGCATTGTCGCGGAAGACAACATCGTGGTGGGTAACGTGTGTTTCTACGGTGCCACTTCGGGTGAGTCTTTCATTCGCGGTATGGCTGGTGAACGTTTCTGTGTTCGTAACTCAGGTGCGAAAGTAGTAGTAGAAGGCGTCGGTGACCACGGTTGTGAATACATGACGGGCGGTGCAGCAATTATCCTTGGTTCAACAGGTCGTAACTTTGCCGCAGGTATGAGTGGCGGCGTGGCGTACGTATGGGATAAATCAGGCGACTTTGAGTCAAAACTGAACCCAGAGCTAGTAGACCTAGATCCAATCGAGCAAGAAGACAGAGATCTATTACTCGACATGCTAACTAAGCATGTTCAATTCACAGGAAGTGAAGTCGCTCAGTCTTTCCTAGACAACTTTGAAGCAAGCCTAGCCTCTATGGTTAAGGTAATGCCGCGTGACTACAAAGCGGTTCTTCAAAAGCGTAAAGCTGAAGCACAGTCTCAAGGAAACGAAACTCAAGTGGAGGCCGTATAATGGGTAAGCCTACTGGATTTTTAGAGCATGGTCGTGAACTACCACAGAAGATCGACCCAGCTGAACGCATCAAGAACAACAAAGAGTTCGTTCTGAACGAGGAGTTTGGTGACAAGATCAATACTCAGGCTTCTCGTTGTATGGATTGTGGTGTGCCGTTTTGTCATAACGGCTGCCCTATCGGTAACATCATCCCAGAGTTTAACGATGCGGTTTATCGTGATAGCTGGGAAGAAGCATGGAACATTCTAAGCTCAACCAATAACTTCCCAGAGTTCACTGGTCGTGTTTGCCCTGCTCCATGTGAAAGTGCTTGCGTACTTGGCATCAACCAAGACCCAATCACTATCTGTAATATCGAGAAAACCATCGTAGAAACGGCGTATCGTGAAGGGTACGCCAAACCAAAAACACCACGTTCTCGCACTGGCAAAACCGTTGCGATCATCGGTTCGGGCCCTGCTGGCCTTGCGGCTGCTGAGCAGCTAAACAGCGCCGGCCATACTGTGACGGTATTCGAGCGAGACGAGAAAGTGGGCGGTCTGCTGCGTTTTGGTATCCCAGATTTCAAACTGGGTATGGACGTGATTGATCGTAAGATCAACCTGATGGCAGAAGCGGGTATTGAATTCAAAGTTAACCAACATGTTGGTGTTGATGTGAATGCTCAGCAGCTGCGTCAAGAATTCGATGTGGTTCTGCTGACTGGTGGTTCAACTGTTCCTCGTGATTTACCAGTTCCGGGTCGTGAACTAAAAGGCGTTCACTTCGCGATGGAATTCCTAGGTCAAAACAACCGCCGTGCCAACGACATGGATCTTAAGGGTGAAGAACTTCACGCCGCGGATAAACACGTTGTCGTTATCGGTGGTGGTGATACGGGTTCTGACTGTGTAGGTACATCAAACCGCCACGGTGCAGCAAGCATCACTCAGGTTGAAATCATGCCAATTCCACCAGAGAAGCGCCCTGCTAATATGCCATGGCCACAGTACCCGATGATCCTGCGTACTTCGACGTCTCATGAAGAAGGTGTTGATCGTCACTGGAATATCCTAACCAAAGAGTTCATCGGCAATGACAAAGGTGAAGTTACAGGCCTTCGTTTAGCTGATATTGTTTGGCAAGATGCGAAACCAGGCGAGCGTCCAAGCTTCAAAGAAGTAGAAGGCAGCGAGCGTGTTGTTCCATGTGATATGGCATTTCTAGCGATGGGCTTCCTACACCCTGAACCAACAGGCGTACTTGCTCAACTGGATATCGCGCTAGATGATCGCGGTAACGTAGCAACTCAAGATTTTGCTACTAACCAAGAAGGCGTATTTGCTGCTGGTGATATGCGAACAGGCCAATCTTTGGTGGTTCGTTGTATCAATGAAGGCCGCGAATGTGCCCGTGCTATCGATGATTACCTAATGGGTGGCACGAACCTAGAAGCAAAAGCAGATTCACTGATGCTTTCTGCTTAAAGGGAGTGCGCTCACTTCCTCTTTTCGAGGCATAAACCCAGCCATCAGTACTATCGATGGCTGGTTGTCAGGAAAGAAAACAGTTCCTTCCAATCTTTTTATTTTGACCAGCATTTTGTGCTGGTCTTTTTTATTCCCGCCAGAATCAAATGTTACTTTTTTGTAACAATCACTTTTCTATCTCACTGTTTTTCTTGAACTATTTCAGCCAATTAAATGGTAAATCGCATATTCACGCGATGATTCACTAATAACTTGACCTTTTTTACAATAAGCTATAGCTTGTGAAGTTGGTGAAAATAAAACACACAATTTTTGTTAAGATATTTGACGAATTTTATTGAATAGATATACATAAAACTTAGAAAGTGACGCATAGTTAGTCATCATTATCAACTTGAGCAGTGTTGATATATCTGTCGAGATGACAGATAAGCAAAGGGAGAATTGCAATGGCTCTTTATGATCCAAGTCTTGAGAAAGACAACTGTGGATTTGGCTTAATCGCGCACATGGAAGGCGAGCAAAGTCACAAGCTGGTACGTACAGCAATTTCTGCACTTGATCGAATGACCCACCGTGGTGGTATCGCCGCCGATGGTAAAACCGGTGATGGTTGTGGTCTTCTTCTACAAAAGCCCGATTCCTATTTACGCCTTATCGCTGAAGAAAATGGCTTCAACCTTGGCAAGCAATACGCCGTAGGGATGATTTTCTTCAACCAAGACCCGGTGAAAGCTCAACTCGCCAAAGACATCATCAACAAAGAGCTCGCACAAGAGACTTTGACGGTAGCAGGGTGGCGTGAAGTACCAACCAATTCAGAAGTACTCGGCCCAATCGCCGCCGATTCACTTCCAGACATTCAACAAGTCTTTATCTCTGCTCCGGCAGGTTGGCGCGAGCGTGACATTGAGCGTCGTCTCTACATCGCACGCCGTCGCATCGAGAAACAAATCACCGAAGATCCTGATTTCTACATCTGTAGCTTATCGACACAAGTTTTGGTGTACAAAGGCTTGTGCATGCCTGCGGACTTACCGCGCTTCTATCTTGATCTTGCTGATCTACGCATGGAATCTGCTATCTGCCTTTTCCACCAGCGTTTTTCTACCAACACTCAACCGCGTTGGCCATTAGCTCAACCGTTCCGTTACCTTGCTCATAATGGTGAGATCAACACCATTGAAGGTAACCGCCAATGGGCACGAGCGCGAGCTTACAAGTTCTCGTCACCACTGCTGCCAGACCTACAAACCGCAGCACCGTTTGTGAACGAGACAGGTTCAGATTCTTCCAGCTTAGATAATATGTTGGATCTATTCCTTTCTGGCGGTATGGATATCTTCCGTGCCATGCGCATGCTTGTGCCACCAGCATGGCAAAACCACCCAGACATGGACCCGGATCTGCGAGCGTTTTACGACTTCAACTCCAAGCACATGGAGCCATGGGATGGTCCGGCAGGTATCGTACTGTCCGACGGCCGTTACGCTGCCTGTAACCTAGACCGTAATGGTCTACGCCCTGCACGTTATGTGATTACTAAAGACAAATGTATCACCCTGGCATCAGAGGTAGGGATTTGGGATTACGCTCCCGATGAAGTTGCTGAGAAAGGCCGTGTTGGTCCGGGTGAACTGCTGGTTGTCGATACTCGTAAAGGGAAGCTTTGGCAGTCTAGCGAGATAGATAACGATCTGAAATCTCGCCACCCTTACCGCGAATGGATGGAAAACAACGTTCGCAAACTCACTCCTTTTGCTCAGCTACCTGAAGATCAAGTGGGTGAGCGCAGCTTTGACGAAGACTTACTCAAGACTTATCAAAAGCAATTTGCCATGAGCAATGAAGAAGTCGATCAAGTACTGCGTGTCCTTGGTGATATGGGTCAAGAAGCCGTCGGCTCTATGGGTGATGACACCCCAATGGCCGTTCTCTCGTCGAAAGAGCGCTTGGTAACGGATTACTTCCGCCAGAAGTTCGCTCAGGTAACCAACCCGCCAATCGATCCATTGCGTGAAAAACACGTTATGTCACTGGCGACCAGTATTGGTCAGGAGATGAACGTCTTCTGTGAAACCGATGGCCACGCCTATCGAGTGACCTTCGATTCGCCAGTATTACTTTACTCAGACATGCAGCAATTGCTTGAACTTGGTGACGATCACTACCGTAATACCATTCTCGATATCAACTACGATCCACAACAGAAAGATCTCAAACAAGCCATTGATGATCTGTGTGAACAAGCAGAACAGGTCGTACGTGAAGGCACGGTTCTAGTCGTGCTTTCAGATCGCGCTTTAGTCAAAGGTAAACTGCCAATTCCTGCAGCAATGGCAGTCGGTGCGGTTCAAACTCGCTTGATCGATGCCAACTTACGTTGTGATGCCAACATTGTTGTTGAGACCGCAACAGCTCGTGACCCACACCAATTTGCTGTCTTGCTTGGCTTTGGTGCTACTGCGGTTTATCCATACCTTGCTTATGAAGCACTAGGTAAGCTGATTGATGATAAAGCGCTAGAAAAAGACTATCGCGATGTGATGCAAAACTACCAATACGGTATCAACAAGGGTCTGTACAAGATCATGTCGAAAATGGGGATTTCTACCATCGCCTCTTACCGTTGCTCGCAACTGTTTGAAGCGGTTGGCTTGAGCCAAGAAGTGGTTGATTTGTGCTTTAAAGGTGTCACAACTCGTATTGAAGGCGCTAACTTCGACGACTTCCAACAAGATTTGTACAACCTTTCTCGTAAAGCTTGGGCGAAACGTAAAGCCATCGAACATGGTGGTTTATTGAAATATGTCCACGGTGGTGAATATCACGCCTACAATCCAGACGTGGTTGGCACACTGCAAACTGCGGTTAAATCAGGCGAAAGTAACGATTATCAGAGCTTTGCTAAGCAGGTGAACCAACGCCCTGTTGCCATGCTGCGTGACTTAATGTCGCTGAAAAAATCAGACTCACCGCTACCTTTGGAGCAGATTGAGCCTAGCACTGAGCTCTTCAAACGCTTTGACTCGGCGGCTATGTCCATTGGTGCACTTAGCCCAGAAGCGCACGAAGCACTTGCAACAGCGATGAACCGTCTCGGTGGTTACTCCAACTCGGGTGAAGGGGGTGAAGATCCACGTCGCTTCGGTACAGAGCGTAACTCGCGTATCAAGCAGATTGCTTCAGGTCGATTTGGTGTTACGCCTCACTACCTAACCAATGCAGACGTGCTGCAGATCAAGGTCGCACAGGGTGCGAAGCCGGGCGAAGGTGGTCAGTTACCGGGACACAAAGTCACCGCAGAAATCGCAAAACTGCGTTATTCGGTACAGGGTGTGACTCTGATCTCCCCTCCTCCGCACCACGATATTTATTCGATTGAAGACTTAGCCCAGCTGATCTTCGACTTAAAACAAGTCAATCCAAATGCATTGGTTTCGGTGAAGTTAGTTTCTGAACCAGGCGTCGGCACCATCGCAACAGGTGTCGCGAAAGCTTACGCGGATCTCATTACCATTTCGGGTTACGACGGTGGTACCGCAGCAAGCCCTTTAACTTCAGTGAAATACGCAGGTAGCCCTTGGGAATTGGGACTGGCAGAAACCCAACAAGCACTGGTTGCTAATGGTCTGCGCCACAAGATCCGTCTGCAAGTAGATGGTGGTCTAAAAACGGGTCTAGACGTGGTGAAAGCGGCGATTCTCGGTGCAGAAAGCTTCGGTTTTGGTACTGCGCCAATGGTGGCAATGGGTTGTAAGTTCCTACGTATTTGTCACCTCAACAACTGTGCGACTGGCGTTGCAACTCAAGATGAGACACTACGTAAAGAGTACTTCAAAGGTCTACCGGAAATGGTGATGAACTATTTCATTGGTCTGGCGGACGAAGTGCGCGGATTACTCTCTGAACTTGGTGTTGAAAAACTAACTGACTTGATTGGTCGCACGGATTTATTGGAAACCGTTGAAGGTCTGACAGCAAAACAAACCAAGCTAGATCTGTCGAATATCCTTGAGGCACCAGTCTCTCCAGAAGGACACCCTCTTTACTGGACACAGCCAAACACACCATTTGATAAAGCAGAGCTAAACAACAAGATCATTGAAGACGCACTGCAAGCGGTTGAAAAACGTCAATCTACTAGCTTCTTCTACAACGTGATCAACACCGACCGTTCTGTTGGTGCTCGCCTATCTGGTGAAATCGCTCAGCGTTACGGCAACCAAGGCATGGCGGCAACGCCAATCAAACTGCATTTGGATGGCACTGCTGGTCAGTCATTTGGCGTTTGGAACGCGGGTGGCGTAGAGCTTTACCTCACTGGTGATGCCAACGACTACGTAGGTAAAGGCATGGCTGGCGGTAAGGTGGTTATCAAACCTCACCTTGGCACTGCATTTAAATGTAATGAAGCGACTATCATTGGTAACACCTGTTTGTACGGCGCGACCGGCGGAAAACTGTTTGCGGCAGGTAAAGCAGGTGAGCGTTTCGGCGTACGTAACTCAGGTACGATTGCCGTTATTGAAGGCGCTGGCGATAACGCTTGTGAGTACATGACCGGTGGTATTGTTGCCATTCTTGGCGCAACAGGCGTGAACTTTGGCGCAGGCATGACTGGCGGTTTTGCTTACGTATTGGATGAGAACCAAGACTTCCAAGGTCGCGTGAACAACGAATCGGTTGAAGCGATTTCTCTGTCGGATCTTTATATCCACCAAGAGCACTTACGTGGATTGATTGCTGAGCATCTTGAAGAAACCGGTTCTAGCCACGCAGAAGATATCTTGGCGAACTTTGATGAATGGATTCCAAAGTTCTACTTGGTGAAACCACAAGCGGCAGACTTACGCACGCTACTTGGTCACCAGAGTCGCAGTGCCGCAGAACTGCGCGTTCAAGCCCAGTAATCATGGAGGATGTTTGAATCATGAGTCAGAACGTTTATCAATTTATCGATGTTCAACGCGTAGACCCTGCGAAGAAGCCTATCAAAGTTCGTAAGATCGAATTCGTTGAAATCTATGAACCGTTTACCAAGCAACAAGCGACTGCGCAGGCGGATCGCTGCTTGGATTGTGGTAACCCATATTGTGAATGGAAGTGCCCAGTCCACAACTACATCCCACAATGGCTAAAGCTTGCCAATGAAGGTCGTATCCTCGAAGCCGTAGAGCTATCGCACCAAACTAACAGTTTGCCTGAAGTTTGCGGTCGAGTGTGTCCGCAAGATCGTCTATGTGAGGGCTCTTGTACTCTCAATGAAGACTTTGGCGCCGTCACTATAGGTAACGTTGAAAAATACATTACCGACAAAGCCTTCGAAATGGGCTGGAAGCCTGACATGTCCAAGGTGGAATGGACCGATAAAAAGGTGGCCATCATTGGAGCTGGTCCAGCAGGCTTGGCGGCTGCCGATATCCTAGTGCGCAATGGCGTGAAACCTGTCGTATTTGACCGCTATCCTGAAATTGGAGGCCTTCTGACCTTCGGTATCCCTTCATTCAAGCTTGAAAAAGGCGTGATGGAAAACCGCCGCCGCGTCTTCACCGAGATGGGTGTGGAATTCCGCATGAATGTCGAAGTAGGTAAAGATGTGCAGATGCAAGAGCTACTTGATGAGTACGATGCCGTCTTTTTAGGTGTTGGTACTTACAAGTACATGCGTGCAGGACTAGAAAATGAAGGTGCGCCGGGCGTTTACGATGCTCTGCCATTCCTGATTTCAAATACTTACAAGGTCATGGGCTTGGAGCACGACAAACCTTTTATCGACATGGCAAAACAACGCGTAGTGGTACTCGGTGGTGGTGATACCGCAATGGACTGTGTTCGTACCTCTATCCGCCAAGGCGCATCAAACGTTGTATGTGCTTACCGTCGTGATGAAGCCAATATGCCTGGCTCTCGACGCGAGGTGAAAAACGCTAAGGAAGAAGGCGTGAAGTTCATGTTCAACCTTCAGCCTTTAGGAATTGAAGTGGATGCGTCAGGCAAAGTATCAGGGGTCAAAGTGGTGAAAACTGCCCTTGGTGAGCCTGATGAAGCGGGTCGTCGCCGTCCAGAACCAGTAGAAGGCAGCGAGCACGTTCTACCAGCAGACGTCGTTATCATGGCGTTTGGCTTCCAACCACACAAAATGGACTGGCTAGCTCCGTTTGATGTCGAGTTGGATCAATGGGGTCGTATCAAAGCTCCTGCGAAACAAGAGTTCCAATTCCAGACCAGCAACAAAAAGATCTTCGCTGGTGGCGATGCGGTACGAGGCTCAGATCTGGTCGTGACCGCGATTGATGAAGGTCGAAAAGCCGCAGAAGGTATTCTCGATTACCTTGAAGTTTAATCACTGTTAACGTCTCAAAAAGGATCCTACTATTGGATCCTTTTTTCTTTTATTACATATAATTAAATTCCTAAGATAAGGGATAAAACCAATGAAAAAAGCCGCTCTCCTTTCCATTACTTTGCTCGGCTTAACCGCTTGTAGCCAAGGAGTCACAACCATGACAGATCGTTCTCAATCACCTTGTGGTGACAAACCAAACTGTGTCTCCACCCAAGACACGCGTGAAGAATACAACCTAACACCATTCACCCTAACCGAATCCACCAACATCGATGCAATTGAGCAAGTGGCGCTTGAACTGCCGGGGGCGAAAACAGCGGTGAAAGAAGGTAATTACCTACGTATCGAATGCACATCCAAAGTAATGCGCTTTGTGGACGATTTAGAGCTTAAGATCGAAGGCGACCAGCTTATTGTTCGTTCTGAATCTCGCGTTGGCTATTCAGACTTTGCCGTGAACCGTAAGCGTGCTGAACAATTACGTTCACTGTTGGCGAATGCTGAGTTAATCAAATAACGACCACATATTGGTGCAGAGTGGTATACTCTCGCCAACTTAAATTTTTATCGAAAGAGAGTGTTATGAAAGTTGGTATCATCGGTGCGATGGAACAAGAAGTCACCATCCTGAAAGAAGCAATGACAAACTGCCAAACAGTAAGCAAAGCAGGTTGTACGTTTTTCTCTGGTCAGATTAACGACGTTGATGTGGTACTGCTTCAATCTGGCATCGGTAAAGTAGCGGCTGCAGTAGGCACAACTATTCTGCTAGACGAGTACCAACCAGATGTGGTTATCAACACTGGCTCTGCGGGCGGCTTCGATTCAAGCCTAAACCTAGGCGACGTTGTTATCTCAACAGAAGTTCGTCACCACGATGCAGACGTAACCGCGTTTGGCTACGAAATGGGTCAAATGGCAGGCCAACCAGCAGCATTCAAAGCGGATGAGAAGCTCATGGACCTTGCTGAAAAAGCACTGGCTCAAATGGAAAACACTCACGCAGTTCGCGGTCTGATCTGTACTGGTGATGCGTTTGTTTGCACAGCAGAACGCCAAGAGTTTATCCGTAAACACTTCCCTTCAGTTATCGCTGTAGAAATGGAAGCATCTGCTATCGCTCAAACTTGTCACCAATTCAACACACCGTTTGTTGTTGTTCGTGCTATCTCTGACGTAGCAGACAAAGAATCGCCAATGAGCTTCGAAGAGTTCCTACCGCTAGCAGCGAAAAGCTCTTCAGAAATGGTATGCAAAATGTTGGAACTGACTAAGTAAGTCCCCAGAATTTCATGGAAGAAATATTTCAACAGCTCTATGCCAATGGTGCGCTCCTCGTCATGTGGGGCGCATTACTATTCCACTTATTAATCCCTATTCCTCACGCTGCTCATCCTGTGACTTTATGGCATAAATTCGCAGAACAACTGGCGAACAAAGTTAATAACAACCACGCCTACTCACAAAGCATTCTCTCTGGCGGGCTCGCACTGCTTCTTATGCTTGTGCCTTGCTTGATATTACTGCTCGCGATGAAGCCCTTAGTTTGGCAAGCGCCCTTATTTGAGCTGGCATTACTGCTTATTGCTCTTGACTGGCGAAACAACGAATCACTTGCGAAACAACTCGTCACTGCGATGTCAAGTGAGAACAAAGCACAGTGCCGAGCACTACTAAAACCTTACCTTAATCGAGATACCGAGAGCTTATCACTGCTTGGTATTGGTAAAGCAGGTGCAGAGACCATCATCATGGGTTACGGACGTAACGTTGTGTGCGTGTTGTTCTGGTATGGATTGACTGGTGGAATTGGCGCGTTAATGTATCGCCTAACGGCAGAGCTCGCTCGTGCTTGGTCCCCAAGTCGCCGCCAGTATTCACCTTTTGGTAAGCCTGCTATTCAGCTAACGGCTGCATTGGAGATTGTTCCTTTGCGCTTATTTGCAGTGTTCATTAGCATGGGTAAAAACCTATCGAGTGTTTCGACTGCCATGCTTCAACAAGCGAAGTCTTGGCCACTTCCGGGACCAGCTTGGTTGTTGTGCTCGATTGGTAACAAGCTTCAATTGTCACTTGGCGGCCCAGCGCTGTACCAAGGTCAAAGAGCTGAACGAGCGAAAATTGGTGGTCGTATAGCACCATCTGCTATTCATTTAGCACAAATCCAAACCCTCATTGTATGGCGTATTTTTGCTTGGATCGTTATCCAAAGCCTTATTCTCGGACTCATTTATCAAGGACTATGATGAACAAACTTTGCTTTGCTCTTCCTCTTATCTTCTCTGCCGCTTCTTTTGCCAATGAATCAGCTCAACGCGTCATCAGCCTGGCACCACACTCAACAGAAATCGCCTATGCTGCAGGTCTTGGCGACAAACTGGTTGCCGTCAGCGAGATGAGTGACTACCCAGAGCAAGCTAAAGGTTTAGAGAAGGTGTCAAACTATCAAGGCATCAAGTTAGAGCGCATCATTGCCCTTCAACCCGATTTAGTTATCGCTTGGCCAGCAGGTAATCCAGCCAAAGAACTTGAAAAGCTCAAGCAGTTTGGCATTCCTATCTACTACTCAACTACTGGAACGTTAGAAGACATCGCTACGAACATTGAGCAACTTAGCCAGTACAGTGAGAAGCCAGAAGTTGGGCAAAAAGCCGCCGCAGAATTCCGCGCGCAGTTAGGAGCATTAAAAGAAAAATACAATACCGAGGATAAAGTCAGTTACTTCTATCAATTGAGTGAGAAGCCGATCATCACCGTTGCGGGTAAGAACTGGCCAAGTGAAGTCTTCACCTTCTGTGGTGGAGAGAATATCTTTGCTAAAGGCAGTGCCCCTTACCCACAAGTCAGCATCGAGCAAGTGATTACTCGCCAACCCGAAGTCCTGTTTACCTCTCGCCACGCCATGAGTAATGATGGCATGTGGGCTGAATGGAAAAACGACATCCCTGCGTTAAAGAACAACCACGTTTGGTCACTCAATTCAGATTGGATCAACCGCCCAACCCTAAGAACCTTAAACGCGATCACAGAGGTGTGTGAACACTTTGAAACCGTTCGGCAAAAACGCTAACGTTTTCGTTGGAAATCCCGTACAATTTCCGTCCCATTTCTGTTCCCCCACAATTTGTTTAAAAGGTACCAAGTAACATGGACTCCATGCTGCTTTATATGATCGATTTATTCGGTACTGCTGTCTTTGCGGTTTCTGGCGTTTTACTCGCAGGCCGATTAAAGATGGATCCTTTCGGTGTGATCGTACTCGGTAGTGTGACAGCTATTGGAGGCGGCACTATTCGTGATATGGCGCTTGGCGCAACCCCAGTCTTCTGGATCACTGACACCACTTATCTTTGGGTAATTTTCATCACTTGTTTACTCACGATGATTCTCATTCGTCGCCCTAAGCGCTTGCCTTGGTGGGTTCTACCTGTCTGTGACGCAATTGGTTTGGCGGTATTCGTCGGTATCGGTGTCGAGAAAGCTCTCGCCTACAATGCTTCTGGCATGGTTGCGGTGATCATGGGCGTTATCACTGGCTGTGGTGGCGGCATTATCCGTGATGTGCTGGCTCGCGAGGTACCCATGGTACTGCGAAGTGAAGTCTATGCGACCGCATGTATCATTGGCGGAATTTTCCATACAACTGCACTGAGTATGGGACACGACCATTCAGTCGCCCTACTCGCAGGTGTCATCTCAACTTTGATTATTCGCCTTGGTGCGATTCGCTGGCACTTGTCACTGCCAACCTTTGCTATCAATCGTTGATCGATACGAATCAATTTACGCAAAAGAGCCGACTGAAACGTCGGCTCTTTTTGTTTGTAAAATCACCTGTCGCTTCTCATCTCAAGCTTGGCTATATTAGACCTATTATTCCCAACATTCATGGATAGACATGTTACTGGAAGGCATCGAAACACTATTAGTTTTAAGCAAAGCGAAAACAATGAGTCGCACTGGGAGTTTGCTGTATATCAGCCAATCTGCGGTGAGTAAACGTATCGCGAACCTAGAGAAAAAACTGGGAAAGAAGCTAGTAGAACCGTCAGGGAGAACCATTAAACTCACACCTGATGGCATGGCTTTGATCGAGAATATTGGTCCATCTTTTAACGAGTTACGTGGCCTTATTTATGAACAGCAAGAGCTAGAAGACACATCATTAATCACCCTCGATAGTTCAAAGTCTCTTATTGCAGGTTATCTTGGAAAAACCATTGGTGATTACCTCAAGCAAGATCAGTACTTAACCATAACCACCAACCACAGCCCTAGAATCGTTGAGCGAGTTCAATCCGGTAAAGCAACCATTGGGCTTTGTGCTGGTTTGCTTCCACCACATCACGGCTTAATGGCTTTCCACTTATGTGATGAACCTTTCTTCCTCGTTAGTGATAAGCCACTAAATGAGCTTCCGAAAAAAGTCATTACAAATGATTTAACCAATCCTTCCAATAGCTACCAACTGCCGGCATTAGAGAAAATCGGCATCAAACCATTGATGGAAATGGATGCCTACACTGCAGCTGCACAACTTGCACTTGGAGGGGCTGCGCCAGCATTAATCCCGTTATCGATTGTTAGAGCGTTAAAGATCCCTGACCATAACTGCTTTATGTTCGAACAACTGACATCTTTAATTCGACCGATTCATATCTGCGTTAGGCAAAACGTGTACCAGTCACCAAGAGTTAAAACAGTGATAGAAACCATTGGTGATGTTGTTGCCAAAGAAGTTTTGTCGCCATCAACATAGACATGGTAATCACTAAAGGTCGAATCCATTTTTGGCCTTTAGTAACAACAACTTTGGCACCAAGTTGAGCACCAATAAAGCCACCTACCGCCATGGTCAGACCGATTTCCCACACAGGCAAGCCAGCAAGAATAAAGAACAGCAGAGCCGCGATATTTGAGGTGAAGTTGAGAATCTTAGTACGAGCGGTCGCATCAACCAAAGAGAAGTGACCAAGTGCGACAAAGCAAAGCGCAAAGATAGAGCCAGTACCTGGACCAAAAAAGCCATCGTAAAAGCCCACGCCACCACCAACACATAAAGCAAACATCGCTTCAGAGAGCTTTGGTTCTCCTTCAGCTGTTTTATTAGTTGAAGAGAGCAAAAAATAGAGTGAAATCGCGATAAGCAGTACAGGGATAAGACTGGTGAGTACACCGGCATCGATAAACTGTACAGCCTCAGCACCAATGGCAGAACCAACAAAGGTACACAGAATCGCTAGGCGCATCTCTCTAAGGCTAACAATGCCATTACGCACAAAGTACCAACTGGCGGAAAAGCTTCCGAAAGAGCTTTGGAGTTTGTTGGTCGCTAATGCTTGAGTCGGGCTTAGCCCCGCAGCCAACAAAGCAGGTAGAGTCAAGAGACCACCGCCACCAGCCATCGCATCAATAAATCCCGCAGCGGATGCGACAAAAAACAGTGCAATTAAGATTTCGAACGTAACTTCCACTTGTGCGCCCTTGTAAATATTTGTAACCAAGATGGAACAACGATAGCACTGCCACGCAAACGCACAAAAGGAAACTCAAGACACCAACCTATTCCAGATTTTCATCAATAAGAGCACGGTTAGCAAAAGCAACTCAACAACACGAATGAAAAAATGAAGTTTAGAGTACCGTCGCAAAAACAATCCCAAACTTGAGAAGACGAACCGAAGCAAAGGTATAAAACTAGATGCTTAACATTGTTCTATATCATCATTCTTTAGAAACAACGAATGCAGGATGCAAACCAACTAATGAGTAGTTACCCACTAAAACACAGCAACAGTCGAAGTACAGCTTCATTCAATAGCACTTATCCTCTAAGTGAGAGAAAAAGAAGTGACAAAGAAGTCGTTATTTTTTCTTTAGATAGTTTCGATGTCATAGTTAAACATTACATCAAAGACAAAATAAGGCTAACTCGTTGGGAAAACATTAAATCAACGTTTGAAAACTCAGCTGGATATTTTGCTACAGGACAAGACCTAATATTCATATCTACCCTAGCAAATTACTTGTACGGGAATAATAGTACGATAGTTGTCAAGAACTACTCTGGAGCACCGCATATTATAATTACAGGCTCGCCAGCTATCAAAGTCAAGATCAAAGGAGTTGCAAAATTATTACCTACACCAACAGTTGCAAAATTTGCAGTTGGGCCTGAAGCTGCTCTTAACTCGATAAAAAGTGGTGGTGTTATCACGATAATCCTTTTGAGCTCATACAGAGTTATTGATTACTTCTTAGGTGATAAGCAGACCCTTTCGAAGCTATTAGGAACTATAGCGAGCGATATTATTAAGGTTGGACTTTCATCAGCTGCTGCTGCCATATTTGTTAATTTTGTAGCTTCTGTTGCTGGTGTAACTGTGACTTTAAGTGCTGGACCTATTCTTGCAGCCATTGTAATAAGTAGCGCTGTTGGCCTTTATCTAAATAAGGAAGATCAGGATAAAGGCTTAACTCAAAAGCTAATTCGTTCTATTGACAGCTATATAGAGAGCATAAACAGAAGCATAAAGAACGACATAGAAGAAGAACACAACGAAACTATCAGAAGAGCCCATTCAATGGTATTTTCTCAGAACATGAGCAAAGGACTACTGTGATGACGCATGGTAACTACGATAGAACACAAGCATTATTCTACTTGATATTCTTACTCATATCATCAACCTCTCTATTGATATACTCACTAAAAGGCATAACTGGCTTCTATGCCAATATAACCACTAAAAGTGAAATAACAACTTTTGATCAAGTCTATGTATATATGCTTGGAGCGAGTTTCATTCTTTTTGAATGCTTGAGAATACTTGTCATCTCAATTATATCAAATAACTTTGTTACTAAGAGCCAATTCAAAAAATCAAGTAAGATTTTTTTAGCTCTCTCCATAACTACTTTTTTATCATTATACCCTGCAACTATCTTAGCTGATGTATTTGCTAAGTCTAATAACTATACATTTAGCAAAGACGAATCGACTTACAATATTTTACTGGAAAAGAGAGCATACAAAATAAATAAGTAGAGTTTATTTTATAACTACCACTCTTATAGAGCTCACAATGTGGAGCACTGATCTAATTATGAATTACTTTGTAATGTAGGATACATACCAAATTTCAGTTTAAAGATTAAAGAGGGTCGCATGACTAAAATGGTTCTCCCTATGGCTTTATATCTATGCTTGACCATTGGTCTAGCAATAAGCCTAAGCATCTGGAATGAGTGGTTTTCTATCACTCAACAAATGGAGCTCGATACTTATTTCATTATCTTCGGTACCATAACTGCAGCAGTAATATGTGTTCCAAACATTCTGACTATAAGCAAGGGGTTGAGTATTGCAGCGAAAGTAAACTTGCTCACCATTGCATTTATTCTTGTTACTTGCAGCGCTAATTTTGTTATTACAAATGGCAGTACTATTGCTTCATCTTTAGGGACGTTGCTTTCAGTTATCAGCTTGATGCTATACAAAAGTCCGCTCTACCAAGCTTTCTTAGCGCACTTCAATTCTCTCCATTTTAAGAAACCTTAAAGACAAAAAAGCCCGCTCAAATGAGCGGGCAATGAGGTTGTCATATAAGCCCTATTTTTCAGGCTTACTGATTTTTATCTATTTTGCTCTTCTAGGCTAGCTTTCACTTTTGCGTGTAGCTCTTGAACCGAAGTTACCGTGCTCTTCGCGTCTGCAGTGTGTGCCATACAAGTTGCAAATGCAGCGTTTAGCGTTGTCGTGTAGTTCACTTTCTCAGCCAGTGCACCACGACGCAGAACTTTAGAGTCTTCAATCGCTTGACGACCAGCAGCAGTATTCACGATGTAGGTGTACTCGTTATTCTTGATACGGTCAAGAATGTGAGGGCGACCTTCGTGTACTTTGTTTACTAGACGTGGGTTGATGCCCGCTTCGCCCAGAATCACTGCTGTACCGTGTGTTGCATCTAGCTGGTAACCAAGTTTTGTCAACTTAGACGCTAGGTCCACAACGCGCTCTTTGTCACCAGCACGAACAGACAGCAGTGCACGACCACCTTCTGGGTAAATGTTGCCACAACCCAATTCTGCTTTCGCGTAAGCTTCTGCAAACGTTGCACCAACCCCCATAACCTCACCAGTAGAGCGCATTTCTGGGCCTAACAGTGGGTCTACACCAGGGAATTTGTTGAATGGAAGTACAACTTCTTTCACTGAGTAGTAAGGTGGGATGATTTCTTTCGTAAAGCCTTGAGCTTCAAGCGATTGACCCGCCATTACACGCGCAGCAATCTTAGCGATTGGTGCACCTGTCGCTTTAGATACGAACGGTACTGTACGCGCTGCACGAGGGTTCACCTCGATTAGGTATACTTGGTTGTTCTTAACCGCAAACTGCGTGTTCATCAGACCACGAACACCCAACTCAAACGCCAGCTTTTCAACTTGCTCGCGCATTACGTCTTGGATTTCTTGGCTTAGCGTGTATGCAGGAAGAGAACATGCTGAGTCACCAGAGTGAACACCCGCTTGTTCGATGTGCTCCATGATACCGCCGATAACCACACGCTCACCGTCACAGATAGCATCGATATCGACTTCAACTGCGTCGTCTAGGAAGCTATCTAGTAGAACTGGTGATTCGTTTGATACGCTGACAGCTTCGTTGAAGTAGCGACGTAGGTCTTGCTCATCGTATACGATTTCCATCGCACGACCACCAAGTACGTAAGAAGGACGTACAACCAGTGGGTAACCGATTTCACGAGATTTCTCTACCGCTTGCTCCATCGTCGTTACTGTCGCGTTTTCTGGCTGTAGAAGACCTAGACGGTCAACAGCAACTTGGAAACGCTCACGGTCTTCTGCACGGTCGATTGCATCTGGGCTAGTACCGATGATTGGCACGCCAGCCGCTTCAAGTGCACGAGCCAGTTTAAGTGGTGTTTGACCACCGTACTGAACGATAACGCCTTTTGGCTTCTCAACACGAGCGATTGCTAGTACGTCTTCCAGTGTTACTGGTTCGAAGTACAGACGGTCAGACGTGTCGTAGTCTGTTGAAACTGTCTCAGGGTTACAGTTAACCATGATAGTTTCGTAGCCATCTTCACGCAGAGCTAACGATGCGTGTACACAACAGTAGTCAAATTCGATACCTTGGCCGATACGGTTTGGACCGCCGCCTAGAATCATGATCTTGTCTTTGTCTGTTGGGTTCGCTTCACACTCGTCATCGTAAGATGAGTACATGTAAGCTGTATCAGATGAGAATTCAGCCGCACACGTATCAACGCGCTTGTACACTGGGTGAATGTCGTACTGGTCACGTAGACGACGGATTTCGCTTTCCGCAACACCTAGAATCTTAGATAGGCGCGCATCAGCAAAACCTTTACGCTTCAGCTTGTTAAGTTCTTCTTTGTTTAGACCAGCGAAGCCTTTTGCTTTTAGCTCTTGCTCAAGCTTCACGATGTCTTCGATTTGAACTAGGAACCAACGGTCGATTTGCGTTAGGTTGAATACGCCATCTACTGACATACCTGCACGGAATGCATCCGCGATGTACCAAATACGCTCTGCGCCTGCTTCTTTCAGCTCATGACGGATTTTCGTCAGTGCATCTGGCGCATCTAGGTCAACCATCTCGTCAAAGCCTGTCGCGCCAACTTCTAGACCGCGAAGTGCTTTTTGTAGTGATTCTTGTTGGTTACGACCAATTGCCATTACCTCACCAACTGACTTCATTTGCGTCGTTAGACGGTCGTTAGCACCTGCAAATTTCTCGAAGTTAAAGCGAGGAATCTTAGTTACTACGTAGTCGATGGTTGGTTCGAATGATGCTGGCGTAGCGCCGCCAGTGATGTCGTTCATCAGTTCGTCTAGCGTGAAGCCAACTGCCAGTTTCGCTGCAATCTTAGCGATTGGGAAACCTGTTGCTTTTGAAGCTAGAGCTGAAGAGCGAGATACACGTGGGTTCATCTCGATGATAACCATACGGCCATCTTTCGGGTTGATACCAAACTGTACGTTTGAACCACCAGTTTCAACGCCAATCTCACGCAGTACTGCTAGAGATGCGTTACGCATTAGCTGGTATTCTTTGTCTGTTAGTGTTTGCGCTGGTGCAACCGTGATTGAGTCACCCGTGTGGATGCCCATTGGGTCGAAGTTTTCAATCGCACATACGATGATACAGTTGTCCGCTTTGTCACGAACCACTTCCATCTCGTACTCTTTCCAACCGATAAGAGATTCATCGATTAGAAGTTCGTTGGTTGGAGATAGATCCAAACCACGACGACAGATTTCTTCAAACTCTTCTTTGTTGTATGCGATACCGCCACCAGTACCACCCATAGTAAATGATGGACGGATGATACAAGGGAAGCCAACCATATCGAGTACAGCGTAAGCTTCTTCCATCGTTTTTGCAGTATCTGCACGTGGACACTCAAGGCCGATAGACTTCATCGCTTTATCGAAACGCGAACGGTCTTCTGCTTTGTCGATTGCGTCAGCAGTCGCACCAATCATCTCAACGCCGAACTCTTCAAGAACACCGTGCTTCTCTAGGTCTAGTGCACAGTTCAATGCAGTTTGACCACCCATTGTAGGTAGTACTGCATCCGGCTTTTCTTTCGCGATGATGTTGCGAACCACTTCCCATTGGATTGGCTCAATGTAAGTTGCATCCGCCATGTCTGGGTCAGTCATGATGGTTGCAGGGTTAGAGTTTACTAGGATAACTCGGTAACCCTCTTCACGCAGTGCTTTACACGCTTGTGCGCCAGAGTAGTCAAACTCACATGCCTGACCGATAACAATCGGACCAGCACCAAGAATAAGAATACTTTGAATGTCAGTACGTTTTGGCATTATCTACTACTCCGAATTAAGCGCTGTGTTTTTTGATTAGTTCGATAAAGTGGTCAAATAGCGGTGCCGCGTCGTGTGGACCTGGGCTCGCTTCAGGGTGACCTTGGAAGCTAAATGCTGGCTTGTCTGTGCGGTGAATACCTTGTAGAGAGCCATCAAATAGCGATACGTGAGTAGCACGTAGATTTTCAGGTAGTGTTGCTTCGTCTGCTGCAAAACCGTGGTTCTGCGACGTAATCATCACAACATTACGCTCCAAATCTTTTACTGGGTGGTTTGCGCCGTGGTGACCAAACTTCATTTTCACTGTTTGTGCACCCGATGCTAGCGCAAGGATTTGGTGGCCTAGACAGATACCAAAGATTGGTAGGCCTTTTTCTAGGAATACTTTTGTCGCTTCAATCGCGTAAGTACATGGTTCTGGGTCACCAGGGCCGTTTGATAGGAAAACGCCATCTGGGTTTAGAGCCAGAACGTCTTCTGCTGAAGTTTCAGCAGGAACAACCGTTAGGCGGCAGCCTCGGTCAACCAACATGCGCAGGATGTTACGTTTTGCGCCGAAGTCGTAGGCAACAACGTGATATGGCAATTCGCTGTCGTCTTTCGCTTCTGGAAGTCCACTCTCAAGCGTCCACGAACCTTGTTTCCATTGATACGCTTCTTTTGTTGTAACCTCTTTCGCAAGATCCATTCCTTTCAAACCAGGGAATTCTTTTGCTTTCGCTAGTGCCAAAGCTTCGTCTAGATTGTTACCAGCTACGATACAACCGTTTTGAGCACCTTTTTCACGCAGGATACGAGTTAGCTTACGCGTGTCGATGTCTGCAATGCCGACGATGTTTTGCGACTTGAGGTAATCAGAAAGGGATTGTTCATTACGGAAGTTAGAAGCGATAAGAGGGAGATCGCGAATCACAAGGCCTTGTGCGTGGATGTAAGAAGATTCTTCGTCTTCGGAATTGGTTCCGGTATTGCCAATGTGAGGATAAGTAAGAGTAACGATTTGTTGAGAATAGGAAGGATCAGTGAGAATTTCTTGGTACCCCGTCATCGAGGTATTAAAAACAACTTCACCAACGGAAATACCATCTGCTCCAATGGAAACACCGCGGAACACTGTCCCATCTTCTAGGACTAACAGTGCTAATTTACCCAAGACAACCTCCAGAATAAAAATGCATAAAAAATAAATTAAGCTGCAAATTTGCCTTCCTTTACCTTGATTATTTACATAAACAGGTATTTTTGACAAATTGGCGGTATTCTAAAGACGGACTTGGAAACTGTCAACACACATTGAAAAATAAATTATTACTTTCTAGCGAGTAAGGGCATTTCAACAGAAAAAGCCCTAAAAAAGTAAGTTTTACCTATCTACATGTCACTTACCATGACTTTTTTGTGAATTTTACAAATTTGAACTTATTGCAGATCACAAAATTTTGCGAGATTTTTGCGCAAACGTTCATCCGGCAAATTCAACTCTCACTTTTGAGCATTACAACAAAATCATCACACCAAACACCCAAAACAACAAGGAAAGTGTCGATATTAACTCCCTATGACATGCTCATTTTATTTACATAATTTCCTTCAAATACAAAAAAGCCGGCTTACGCCGGCGAATAATTATGTAACTAAAGCTCATTTAACCCGAGGACATCGGTCATGGTGTAGAAGCCAGCTGGTTTAGAATGTAACCAAACTGCGGCCTTTACAGCACCATTAGCAAAGGTCATACGATCCGTTGCTTTGTGGGTAATTTCGACACGCTCACCGATATCAGCAAACATTGCAGTATGCTCACCGACGATATCACCAGCGCGAATAGTCGCGAAACCGATCTCATCTTTCGTACGTTCGCCCGTGATACCTTCACGTGCATATACCGCAACGTCACTCAACTTGTTACCCATCGCGCCAGCAATGGCTTCACCCATACCAATCGCGGTACCAGACGGAGCATCAACTTTATGACGGTGATGCGCTTCTACGATTTCTATATCACAGTAATCGCCCATCACTTTGGCTGCTTTTTCAAGAAGCTTAAAGACTAGGTTCACACCTACAGAGTAGTTCGGAGCCATAACAACAGGAATTTGCTTTGCTGCTTCATCAATCAGGTCACGTTCTTCTTCACTAAAGCCCGTAGTACCGATGACAATGCTCTTACCATGTTGTTTACACAGCTCTAGATTCGCTAACGTGCTCACTGGAGCAGTAAAATCGATTACAACGTCAAAGTTGTCGACTTCCTTGGCTAAATCATCCGTCAGAAAGACATCAAACTTACCTTCACCACACAGTTCACCTACATCAACACCAACTAGAGACGATTCTGGACGTTCAGAACCAGCAGTAACGGATGCTTCTGGATTGATATGTGATGCTTTAACTAGGTTGCGACCCATACGGCCGGCAGCTCCTGCGATTGCAATACGAACCATTGCGCTTATTCTCCTTCTCTGGATAAACGAGGCTTACCTCGTCTTCTCTCGTTTCGCTGTATCTTTTTAAACTAACAATATCCCGTGTTAACCACAAGACAGTTCGCGGTGAGTTAGGAAAACTCTTTTACCACTCGTTCAAGGATCGGCACATTTGCTTCAGGGAAGGTGTAATCAGGCATAGCATTGATATCGACCCAGCGTCCTTCTTGGCCTTCGCGACCATAAGGTTGATTCTCGAAATGTGAAACGATCATAAAATCAAACTTCAAAGACTTGTCTGGATAGTCGTATTCCAAATGCTCAAACAAAGCTTGTTCAGTGACGGTAATACCAATCTCTTCCTCAAGCTCACGAATCATCGCTTGCTCAACACTTTCACCTTGCTCAACTTTGCCGCCAGGGAATTCCCAAAAACCACCTTTGTGTTTGTCGCTTGGGCGTTTGGTGATGAAGATTTGCGACTTGTCTTGGTTAAAGATGATCGCCGCAACAATGTGAATTCTTTTCATTAGATTCGTTCCTAGATCTATCGATACAAAAAGAGCCGCCTAAGCGACTCTTTATTTATGTTTTCAGACTGTATTAGTCAATTTTACCGTGGCATTGCTTGTACTTTTTGCCGCTGCCACATGGACAAGGCTCATTACGACCCACTTTACGCTCTTCACGAACCATTGGTTGGTTAGAGCCTTCTTCCGATTCTTCACCTTCCGAAAGTGGGTTCTGTGCTGCCGCGTGTTGAGCTTGTGCACGACGAGCTGCTTCTTCAGCTTGTGCGCGACGTTGCTCTTCCATACGCTCAACTTCTTCTTGTTGTTGAACTCGAACACGAGATAGAACAGTGATAACGTCTGTTTTCAGCGCTTCTAGTAGACCTTCAAACAGTTCAAACGATTCACGCTTGTACTCTTGTTTCGGGTTCTTCTGCGCGTAGCCACGTAGGTGAATACCTTGACGTAGGTGATCCATTGCCGCTAGGTGCTCTTTCCAAAGCGTGTCTAGCGTTTGAAGCATAACTGACTTCTCAAAGTTACGAAGCACTTGTGCACCCACAACTTCTTCTTTCGCTTTGTAGACTTCAACTGCTAGGTTGATGATCTTCTCACGTAACGCTTCTTCGTATAGCTTGTCGTCTTCCTCAAGCCATTGCTTAATAGGCGCATCTAGATCGAAGTCTGCCTTCAAGCGCTCTTGAAGACCTTCCACATCCCACATATCTTCTAGAGATTGTGGTGGAATGTATTCATCGATGATCGCAGTAACAACATCTTCACGGTTTTGCTCGATCATGTCGCTAATGTCGTCAACACTCATTAGCTCATCACGCAATTCGTAAACCACTTTACGTTGATCGTTCGCCACGTCATCGTATTCAAGAAGCTGTTTACGGATATCGAAGTTACGACCTTCCACTTTACGCTGTGCTTTTTCGATTGAACGAGACAACATCTTAGATTCGATCGCTTCACCTTCTTCCATACCGCTTTGGATAAGGCTAGCCATACGGTCCGAAGTAAAGATACGCAGTAGTGAATCTTCCATTGATAGGTAGAAACGAGATGAACCTGCGTCACCTTGACGACCAGAACGGCCACGTAGCTGGTTATCGATACGGCGAGATTCGTGACGCTCAGTACCGATGATGTGTAGACCACCAGCTTCTAGTACTTGATCGTGAACTTGTTTCCACTCAGCTTTGATAGCATCGATCTGTTCTTTGGTTGGATCTTGAAGCGCTTCTACTTTCGCTTGCCAGCTACCACCCAACACGATATCGGTACCACGACCAGCCATGTTAGTTGCGATAGTTACCGCACCAGGCGTACCAGCTTCTGCAACGATCTCAGCTTCGCGTTCGTGGAACTTAGCGTTTAGTACGTTGTGTTTAATCTTCGCTTTCTTAAGTGCATTAGAAAGAAGCTCTGATTTCTCAATAGAAACCGTACCCACTAGAGATGGTTGACCTTTCTCTACGCGCTCTTTGATGTCTTCGATGATTGCAGCAAATTTCTCAGCTTCAGTACGGTAAACCACGTCTGGCATATCGTTACGGATCATAGGTTTGTTGGTTGGGATAACCACCGTTTCAAGACCGTAAATCGATTGGAATTCGAATGCTTCTGTATCCGCTGTACCTGTCATGCCTGACAGTTTTTCGTATAGACGGAAGTAGTTCTGGAAAGTAATCGAAGCCAGCGTTTGGTTTTCGTTTTGAATCTTAACGCCTTCTTTCGCTTCAACCGCTTGGTGAAGACCTTCAGACCAACGACGACCAGCCATTGTACGACCGGTATGTTCATCAACGATAACCACTTCACCGTCATCATTGACGATGTAATCTACGTTGCGCTCGAACAATACGTGTGCACGAAGTGCTGCGTTCACGTGGTGCAGCAGGCTGATGTTAGTTGGAGAGTAAAGTGTATCACCCTCTTCCATCAGACCATTTTTCACCATCAGTTCTTCAACGAATTCTTGACCCGTTTCTGTTAAGTGAACTTGCTTAGATTTCTCGTCAACTGTGTAGTGACCGTCACCGCGGTACTCTTCAGAGTCTTCTTTATCTTGCTTTTGCAGATGTGGAATAAGTAGGTTGATACGAGTATATAGTTCTGAGCTATCTTCAGCAGGACCAGAGATAATCAGTGGGGTACGAGCTTCATCGATAAGGATTGAGTCCACCTCATCGACTACAGCGAAGAAGCGCTCACGTTGAACACGATCTTCATTGCGGAAAGCCATGTTGTCACGTAGGTAGTCAAAGCCAAACTCGTTGTTTGTTCCGTATAGGATATCAGCTTGGTAAGCTTCTTTTTTCGCTTGAGGAGGCATGTTTGGCACGTTCACGCCAACGGTCATACCTAAGAATTCAAATAGTGGACGGTTTGTCTCAGCATCACGTGTTGCTAGGTAATCGTTCACCGTTACTACGTGTACACCTTTACCTGGAAGTGCGTTTAGGTAAGCTGGAAGGGTTGCAGTTAGAGTTTTACCTTCACCAGTACGCATTTCCGCGATTTGGCCACCGTTCAGTACCATACCACCGATAAGCTGAACGTCGAAGTGACGCATACCGTAAACACGCTTAGATGCTTCACGAACAGTAGCAAAAGCTTCTGGAAGTAGCTTATCAAGAGTTTCGCCTTGCTCTAGGCGTTCACGGAACTCAACAGTTTTAGCTTTTAGCTCTTCATCTGAAAGTGCTTCGAACGTTGGTTCGTAGTTATTGATCTCTTTTACAATTTTTCTAAGGCGGCGCAGTGTTCGGTCGTTGCGACTGCCAATTACTTTTGTCAGTAGCTTAGCTATCATTTTTCGTGAATCTCTCTTTAATCAGACCGTTCCCGATCTACTCGTAATGCCTTCAGTCTCTGCCAGTTTGGAACTAAGAATACTGAGATAAATCATTTATCAAAGATATTGAGTTCAAACATCCATATTTCAAGGCTAAATTTTGAATCAATGTGGCTTAGTGTAAGGATTTTTCATCGATACAACCATAAATAGACGTATTTGTTTGAAGCACTCGTAAGTTTTTAGACAAACTGATGGCGGATTAGCCAGTATTGCATAAGGCCCAAGACGTAAAGTCAGCATTTTCAAAACAATCCGCTTTAACTTGCTAAACCCAAATTGTCAGGCTGAACTGAAAATAAAGGCCATAATGTAAACTATACCTAAGCAGAAAGCTGCTCTAGAATACCAATATCTCAACAAAATTAGATTTTACCTATGCGTGATCATCGCCCAACCTCAACAGACGATCTTATTGCTGAATCTCAATTTAAACAGATTCAAGAGCATGCTGGAGAGATCCTACAGCTGAACCAAGCCGTTCAAGAGATCTTACCAAAAGGAACGGCAGATCATTGCCGAGTAGCGAATGTGCGTAATGGTCATTTATTGATTGATGTATCGAGTGCTGCGATCAAAATGAAGATCGACTACGATCGACTAATGATCCTAAACAAATTGCGAACGCAAGGTTTTGCCAAATTGATGAGTGTGGAAGTTCGGATTAATCCGTCTTTATACCGTAATCGGTTTGAGCAAGAGAACAAACCTAAGCGTCCACCATTAACTGAATCGGCGGCAAACTCGTTGTTAATCATTGCTGATATGGCGCCACCAAAGATCCAAGAACGTTTGAAACGCCTTGCCGATATGGCAGAAAAGAAAAGCGAAAAATAGATAAAAAAGTTTCAGATACTAAAAAGCCAGGCATTGCCTGGCTTTTTTTAATTTGTTTGCGTTGGCGTATTTTACGCTAGAACCATGTTTGGTTGTGCAAAAGCAACTGGTGAACCTTCTTCTTCTTCGAATGTTGTCCATTCCCATGCTTCTTGATCTGCAAGAACAGCACGCAGAAGTTGGTTGTTTAGACCATGGCCTGATTTGAACGCACGGAATTCACCGATAATTGCGTGACCACACATGTAAAGGTCACCAATCGCGTCCAATACTTTGTGAGTAACAAACTCATTATCAAAGCGTAGACCTTCTTCATTAAGAATACGGTAATCATCCAGTACGATTGCGTTATCAAAGCTACCACCAAGAACTAGGTTCTGAGATTGTAGATATTCGATATCACGCATGAAACCAAACGTACGTGCACGAGAGATCTCGCGAACGAAACCTTGAGATGAGAAGTCAAACAGAAGACGTTGCTCGTCTGATTCGATCGCAGGGTGGTTGAATTCAATTTCGAAGTCCATACGGAAGCCGTTAAATGGAACAAACTCTGCCCACTTATCGCCATCTTCAAAACGAACTGGTTTCTTAATACGGATAAACCGCTTAGGTGCATTTTGCGTTTCGATACCTGCTTGTTGTAGCAAGTATACGAATGGGCTAGCGCTACCATCCATGATTGGAATTTCAGGTGCGTCAACTTCAACAATAATGTTGTCGATGCCCATACCAGCAAGTGCCGCGTTCAAGTGTTCAACAGTTGAAATACGCACGCCTTCGTCGTTCACTAGTGCTGTACATAGCATAGTGTCACGAACAGACGCAGGATCAGCTGGGAAATCTACAGGTGGGTTTACATCTGTACGACGGTAAATGATACCTGTATTAGCAGCAGCTGGGCGCAGAGTAAGTGTGACTTTACGACCAGAGTGGAGACCCACACCAGTTGTTTTCACTATTTCTTTCAGAGTACGTTGTCTGATCATCTGCTTGCCTCTCTAAAATATGCTACAAAACACGGCCGTCTGTAACGTCGACCGTGAATGCTACCATAATTTTGAGCTATGTCAAATTTATGGGTTAAAGATTAATCAGCCTGACGACGCAAAAATGCCGGTATATCTAAATAACCGCTTTCTTTCTCTTGCTTTGGTGCTGCAGAGCTTTGGCTCGCAGAAGAAGCAGGAGATGAAACTGTGTTTGTCGGCTGAGGAGTTACCTGTGGCTTCTCTTGCACTGGAGTAGTTTGCAAGGTCTGTGCCGGTTTCTCTTCAGCTTGTGGCGCTGCAGCTTGCTGTTGTGGTTGAGTTTGCGGAGCAGCTGTTGGAGCTACTTTCGCTTTGCCACCCGCAACTAGCGTGATGTCTGGTTTTTTCTCGTTGCCGATACCCGTCGCAACAACTGTTACACGGATTTCGTCAGTCATATCTGGGTCTAGAGAAGTACCGATAACCACTGTCGCATTGTCAGAAGCAAATGCTTTCACTGTGTTACCCACTGTCTCAAACTCGTCCAGACGCATGTCCAAACCAGCAGTGATGTTAACAAGAACACCACGAGCGCCTGCTAGATCGATATCTTCTAGAAGCGGGCTAGAAATTGCCATTTCTGCTGCTTCTTCCGCACGATCTTCGCCTTTCGCGATGCCGCTACCCATCATTGCATGACCCATCTCAGACATCACAGTACGTACGTCTGCGAAGTCGACGTTGATCATGCCAGGACGAGTGATTAGCTCTGCAATACCTTGAACCGCGTTCTTAAGAACGTCGTTCGCGCTTGCAAATGCTTCTAGCAGTGTTACACCACGACCAAGTACTTTAAGCAGCTTCTCGTTTGGAATCGTGATCAAAGAGTCAACGTGCTTAGACAGCTCGTCGATACCTTGCTCAGCAAATGCCAAACGTTTTTTGCCTTCAAAGCTGAACGGTTTTGTTACTACCGCAACAGTAAGAATGCCAAGCTCTTTAGCTACTTCAGCAATAACAGGTGCTGCACCAGTACCTGTACCACCACCCATACCAGCTGCGATAAACACCATATCGGCACCAGTTAGGGAATCTTTAATTCGATCTCTGTCTTCGAGAGCTGCCTCACGGCCGACCTGTGGATTCGCACCTGCACCCAGACCTTTAGTGATATCACCACCAATCTGAATGACATTGCCAACGCTTGTCTTACGAAGTGCTTGCGCATCAGTGTTGACGCTGATGAATTCCACACCTTCGATGGATTCACGCACCATGTGTTCAACAGCGTTACCACCGCCGCCACCAACTCCAACGACCTTGATTACTGCATCGTCAGACATTTCCATCATCGGTTCAAACATGTGTTGTCTCCGTTTATCCTGCAACTCAGGTTAAAACTCTTTTTGTATCCAATTACGCAATTTACCGAAAAAGCCAGTAACAGATGAGCGCTTAGGTTCATTATAATCGCTATCGTCGCTAGACTGCATGTCTCTTGCGTAATGAAGTAATCCAACTGCCGTAGAATGGTACGGCTCTTTTACATAGTCAGTTAAGCCGCTGACTTCGAGCGGTTTGCCGACCCTTACTTGGTTGCGGAATACGCGTTCCGCACATTCTACCACTCCTTCGATTTGCGCAGCACCGCCGGTGAGAACTACACCCGCGGCGAGATGGTGCTTGATGCCCTCTTCGCGCAATTTCGCTTGTACAGAGTCGATAGTTTGGTTAACCAGTCCCATAAGCTCTGAGTATCGCGGCTCAATCACTTCTGACAAAGTCTGACGTTGCAGACTACGTGAAGGTCGGCCACCCACGCTTGGAACGTTAACCGTGTCATCCTTACTGACTAGTTCACTCAAGGCACAGCCATATTTGACTTTTATTTCTTCAGCATCGCTCACTGGCGTACCAAAAGCAAAGGCAATATCGCTAGTTACCGCATTTCCTGCGTAAGAAAATACTTCAGTGTGACGTAACGCACCACCGGTCCAGATAGAAACATCCATCGTACCAGCGCCGATATCGACTACACAAACCCCAAGCTCTCTTTCGTCCTCGGTAATTACCGCATTACTTGCAGCAAGCCCAGAAAACACAAGTTGCTCTACTTTAAGGCCGCAGCGTTCTACTGCCTTAATAATATTGCGTGCCATATCATTATGGCATGAGATCAAATGGACACTCACTTCCATTCTCACTCCTGATAAACCAAGCGGGTTTTTAATGCCCTCTTGGTAGTCGATGGTGAACTCTTGCGGAATCACATGAAGGATTCGCTGTTCATCACCGATTTTAATCGATTTTGCAGTATGGATAGCGCGATCCATATCTTCTTGAGAAACTTCCTCGTCCGATATAGTGCCCATGCCTTTTTCAATTCGGCTTGCGATATGCTTACCAGACAACGAAATGAATACTCGGCTGATTTGGCATTCCGCCATTAACTCAGCTTGATCAACTGCGCGTTGTACTGATTTTACAACCGACTCCAAATCATTCACGCCGCCTTTGTCCATGCCACGTGAAGGGCTGCTACCCGCACCAATAATATTTATTTGGCCATCCGGTAGAATCTCACCCACTAGAGCTGATACGGTTGCAGTGCCTATATCAAGACCAACAATAATGTTGTCATCAGCGGCCTTAGTCATTCGTACTCTCTTGTTCTAACTCATGTTCAGGAAACCACCCAACGGCGGCTCCAGTATCGTACCTAAGATCGATATAACTGATTCTTTGAGTGTCACTGCCAAGCTTGTTATAAAGCGAGAAAAAACGCTCTATACGCTCATCCAGAGACTCTTTACCGAGCTCTAGTCGAATACCGTTATCAAGGATGATTTGCCAAGCTCGTCGCTCGTTTAATACCAGAGACGATATAGCTAGACCCAATGTTTGGAACTTAGGTCGGAGTTCGCGATAGGTTTGCAAGACTTCCGGCCCGGTTTCATTGGGTCCATATAACTTAACTTTCTCTTCCTTTAGCAGGCCGACATCGCCTTCGAATACCAAACCATTATTGTCTAACAGTTCGTTGCCATTCCAGATGGCTACAGGGCGATGTTCTGTCAAAAATACTTTTACCGTGTCCGGCCACTGCTTGCGAATCGCGGCATGCGCAACCCAAGGAATGGCTTCTACACTATGCTGCAGCACATCAATGTCTTGCGACATAAAAGTGCCGATATGATCAATCTGGCTAAACGCCGCTTGAACATCGTCTGCAGTGACGTACTCCAATTTACCTTGAAGCACAATTTTGGAGAGAGGTAACCTTTGGTCATCCCACATCCAACTGATCGCTGAGTACAAAACAGAACTAATTAAGGTCACCACGACAACGAAAAATAGCGCACCTAAAATTTTATCTTGGCGACCACGGTTATTGTCCGTGTTAAGTCGCTCTTCATTCAGTGCAATATTCAACAACGTCTTCGTTTCCTGACTTTTGTCCTGTACTTTTCACCGATTTAGCTAACATCGGCAAAAGTATTGACTTTAACCTTGGGATTATACTGAGCTCTTGTAAACTATCAAACACTGATAGCGATAAATCACAACGTTCTTGACGCAAAATCGAGATCTAGGTCTTTCTCTGTGCTTTGCGTCAATCGTCGCTGTTAGCCGAGCATCTTGTTAATGTTTAATTCAAGTGCTGCAAGTTGCTTCGCTACTTTACCGACATCACCCGCGCCTTGCGTCAAAATCAGGTCGCCGTCTTGTATAACGTTAGCTAAAACTGAAGGCAATTGCTCTATTTCAGGAACAAAAATTGGATCCACCTTCCCACGACTGCGAATAGTTCGGCATAAAGCACGACCATCAGCGCCTGCAATTGGCTTTTCACCAGCCGCGTAAACATCCAACATGATGAGAACGTCTACCTGCTCAAGTACATTCGCAAAGTCATCGTATAAATCACGAGTTCGGCTATAACGGTGCGGCTGGAAAATCATCACCAAACGCTTGTCTTGCCATCCACTGCGCGCAGCATTAATGGTTACGTCCACTTCTGTTGGGTGGTGACCGTAGTCATCAACAAGCATTGCATTGCCGTTGCCAGTATCAAACTCGCCTAAATGATCAAAACGACGACCTGTACCTTGAGTACCAGCCATTGCTTTTAAGATTGCTTCATCACTGATGTCGTCTTCTGTCGCTACGGCAATCGCTGCTGATGCATTGAGTGCATTGTGACGACCAGGGATGTTTAGTGTGATATCCAGATTCGCGCGACCTTCTCGTACCACGGTGAATTTGCCTTGCTGGCCTTCTTGATGGTAATTCTCGATACGTACGTCAGCATCCTCGGAGAAACCGTAAGTAATCACTTGGCGGCTAATACGCGGAATCAGCTCACGAATCACAGGATCGTCGATGCACACAATCGCTTGACCATAAAACGGTAGGTTGTGAAGGAAATCGATGAAGGTTTGCTTCAAGGTTTCAAAGTCACCACCGTAAGTATCCATGTGGTCAGCTTCGATGTTTGTTACGATGCTCACCATAGGTTGAAGGTGCAAGAATGAAGCATCACTTTCGTCTGCTTCAGCAATCAAAATTCGGCTAGAACCTAGGCGCGCATTTGTACCCGCGCTCTTTACCAGACCACCGTTTACAAACGTTGGATCAAGGCCTGCTTCAGAATAGATCTGAGTGACAAGAGCGGTCGTCGTCGTTTTGCCGTGTGTACCTGCGACAGCAATACCGTGACGGAATCGCATCAATTCAGCCAACATCTCTGCGCGGCGTACGATTGGGATACGTAATTCACGTGCCGCCATCACTTCTGGGTTTTCTTCGTTGATCGCCGTTGACACAACAACCACACTGGCTTTTTCTACATTGCTCGCTTGGTGGCCGATAAATACGGTTGCACCTTTTGATACCAAACGCTCTGTCACTGGGTTCTCTGATAGGTCAGAACCTGTGATTTGGTAGCCTTCGTTCAACAGCACTTCTGCAATGCCGCTCATGCCCGCACCACCAATACCGATGAAGTGGATGGATTTCACGCGGCGCATCTCTGGCACCATTGCGCGAATCTGAGCTAAGTCTTGTGTATGTTGGATTGTCATCAATTCTATTCTCAATAATTCGTTAACGCTTTTCGGTCAAAGCGACAATGGCTTGTGCGACAACTCGGTCAGCATTCAATTTTGCAGCGCCACGCGCTTGCTCAGCCATTGTAAGTAAAGCTTGTCGATCCAATTGTTGGATCTGCTGAGTCAGTGACTCAACGGTTAAATCTGGTTGTTCAATCATTTTCGCCGCGCCGCAATCCACTAAGTGGTCAGCATTCAGTGCCTGCTGGCGGTCTTTATGCATAAACGGAACAAAAATAGCGCCTACACCTGCTGCTGATACTTCAGAAACGGTTAACGCTCCAGAGCGACAAACTAAAAGGTCAGCCCATGCGTAAGCTTCTGCCACATCATCAATGAACTCCGTTGCTTCTGCATTTACCACACCATTAGCTTGGTATGCTGCGTTCACCTCTTCAGCGGAGCCTTTGCCCGCTTGATGACGAATACAGTAATCATCGCCCAATTTTGCCATCACTTCTGGCAGAGTTTGGTTAAGAATGCGTGCGCCTTGGCTGCCGCCCATCACCAAAATACGAATTTGACCTTGGCGTTCTTGCATGCGCTCGATTGGCGCAGCTAATTGAGTCACGTCTTCACGAACTGGGTTACCAACCACTTCAGCATTTGGAAAGGCGCCCGGGAAAGCCTGAAAAACCTTCTTAGCGATTTTTGATAGCCATTGGTTCGTTAAACCTGCTACCGCATTTTGCTCATGCAGAACAACAGGAATGCCACTCATCCAAGCGGCAATACCACCAGGACCACTCACATAACCGCCCATGCCAAGCACTGCGTCTGGCTGCCAGCGTTTCATGTGCGCACGAGCCTGCATGATGGCATTGATAATTTGAAATGGTGCCGCAAGAAGACGTTTAACGCCTTGACCTCGTAGACCTTTTACTTTGATAAAGTCGATTTCAATGCCGTGTTTTGGCACTAAATCCGCTTCCATTCTATCCGCGGTGCCTAACCAGCGAATCTCCCAACCTTGTTCTTGTAGCTGTTTCGCTACCGCAAGACCTGGGAACACGTGACCGCCAGTACCACCAGCCATCACCATCAAACGTTTATTTTTCTTCATCGATTTGTTGTTCTGATTCTTTCTGACCGCGCTTTAAGCGGCACTCGTGATCGATTCGCAGCAAGATAGATACTGCCACGGACATGATAATAAGACTCGAACCACCGTAACTGATCAGCGGTAGAGTAAGACCTTTGGTCGGAACGATACCGGCAGCTGCGCCGACGTTAACCAAAGTCTGAAAAGCAAACCAAATACCGATGCCAAATCCGAGGTAACCACCAAACATTTCGCCTTCATCAAAAGCGCGCTTGCCGATGTAAACGGCTTTAAGTACCAAGCTGAAGATCAGCATCAACACCAATACTACGCCGACAAAGCCAAGCTCTTCTGCTAGCACCGCAAATACGAAGTCAGTGTGTGCTTCTGGTAGATATTCGAGTTTTTGAATTGAGTTACCGAGACCTTGACCAAACCATTCACCACGACCAAACGCCATGAGTGACTGAGTGAGCTGATAACCGCTGCCGAATGGGTCTTCCCAAGGGTCTAAGAATGACGTCACACGGCGAATACGATATGGCTCGACCAAGATGAGGCCAACTACGGCACCAATACCGGCAATCATCAGAGCTAAGAATTGCGTCAGTTTAGCGCCGGCAATGAATAGCATACCGAACAAGGTCACCAACATTACGACTACGGTACCTAAATCGGGCTGCCCTAGAAGCAACACGGCGAAGAAGGCGAATACCATTATCGGCTTCATAAAACCGCCGAAGAAGGTTTGGCGCACTTCATCTTGCTTACGCACCAGATAACCGGACATAAAGACAAACAAGGAGAGCTTCGCCACCTCGGCAGGCTGCAAATTGAAAAGGCCAAGCGGTATCCAGCGGGATGCGCCGTTAACCGATTTACCTGCCACCAATACGATAATAAGCAACCCAAAGGCTATCCATAGAAGGTAGTGACTTCTCTTAAACCATTGCTCTAGAGGTACTTGGAGGATAACGGAGGAAACACCAATCGCCAGCACCAAGAAAGTGGCGTGACGGAACATGAAGTGAAACGGTTGATCCGTTAAACGTGAGCTGATCGGGAATGATGCTGATGTCACCATCACCAAACCAGTTAACATCAAACCCAGCGCAATCCAGACAAGTTGACGATCAAAGAGCGCCTCTGGTGCAGGATGCTTAAGCCAAGTGCCAATGCTGCGTTTAACGTTACCTAAACCCACGAAGTGTGTGACCTTTAATTATGCGTATTTCTCAGCAAGAGCTGCAAATGCGTCACCTCTTGCCATAAAGTTGTCGAATTGATCAAAGCTAGCACATGCCGGAGACAGCATCACCATATCGCCCGTTTTTAACTGCGAAGATATCTGTTGAATCACATCTTCCATGGTGTCGAAACGAGTTGCTGATTCATGCAGTGGCATAAATTCATCGCCATCTGCACCGAAGCAGCACAATTGTAGGTTCAGCGTTGCAAAGATCGGTTTTAATGGAGTGAAGTCCGCACCTTTTCCGACACCACCAACGAGTAAGTAAAGTTTACCCGTTGATTCAAGGCCAGAGAGCGCAGCCATAGTGCTCGCAATATTGGTCGCTTTAGAGTCATTCACCCATTTTACGCCACGATTATCCGCAACCACTTGGCATCGATGTGTCAAACCCGTGTAAGTTTTCAGTGCATTCAATGATTTGTGATAATCCACACCCGCCGCTTTAAGCAAAGCAAGCACCACAAGTGCGTTAGCAAGGTTGTGCTTACCAACCAACTTCAATTCATCACTGGCAATCACACGCAGCCCATGATCAAGCAGCCAAGTTCGGTTACCGTCGACTTCAAGGCCGTATGCTTGTTCATCACTACCAAACGTCACCAACGGTGTTTCAGTCTCAGGGAAGGTTTCTCGATCATCACGGTTAACCACTGCCAGTTCTGCGTTATCAAAAATGCGCAGTTTAGCTTGTCGGTAGTCCGCCATGCCGTCATAACGATCCATGTGGTCTTCCGAAAGGTTTAGAAACGCCGCCGCTTTAAGCTTCAAGCTTGATGTGGTTTCTAGTTGGAAGCTAGACAGTTCAAGTACATACAAATCTGCGTCTTGCTCTAGCAAATCGAGAGCAGGAACCCCTATGTTGCCACCAACACCGACCGTTAACCCAGCAGCTTTTGCTAGCACGCCGGTTAGGTCTGTTACTGTGCTTTTACCATTAGATCCGGTAATCGCAATAACTGGCTTATCGACGGCCCACGCGAAAAGTTCGATATCACCAACGACGGGTGTACCTTTAGCAATAATGGTTTGAATCTCTGGCTTTGCCAGTGCGATGCCAGGGTTAGTCACCACTAGGTCAGCATCTGCCAACCACTGTGTATTCCAACTGCCGCTGTGCAACTCTACCTGCTCAGGTAAACGCTCCGCACCCGGTGGATTCGCACGTGTATCGATGACTTTAACCGCCAGTTGCGGCTGATTTTTTGCAAGGTGTTTAACGACAGAGAGCCCGGTAATACCGAGCCCTACAACGACGACCTTATGTATGTTTTGCCAACGTTCCATATTTGATCACGCAATTTGTCTTGTTCTTGGAAGGTGCGATTAACGCACTTTCAGTGTCGCTAGACCAATCAGAACAAGAACCATAGAAATAATCCAGAAGCGCACGATTACGCGAGGCTCTGGCCAACCTTTTAATTCGTAGTGGTGGTGAATCGGTGCCATGCGGAAGATACGCTGACCACGCAGTTTGTAAGAACCTACCTGTAGAATTACTGATAGTGTCTCCATTACAAATACACCGCCCATGATCACGAGTACTAGCTCTTGACGAACCAATACTGCGATTGTGCCAAGCGCACCACCGAGTGCTAGTGAACCCACATCGCCCATGAACACTTGCGCGGGATAAGTGTTAAACCACAAGAAACCAAGACCTGCACCAACAATTGCCGTACACACCACAACTAATTCAGAAGCGTGCGGTAGGTAAGGAATGTGAAGGTATTCAGAAAAATTAACGTTACCCGTCGCCCATGCAATCACCGCAAAACCAGCCGCAACGAGAACCGTTGGCATAATAGCGAGGCCGTCTAGACCGTCAGTTAAGTTTACCGCGTTACTGGTCCCCACAATCACAAAATAAGTCAGGATAATATACATCAAGCCAAGTTGCGGCATGATGTCTTTAAAGAACGGCACGACAAGTTGAGTTGCTGCTGTGTCTTTGCCGTAAACGTATAGGGCAAAAGCCACCACAAACGCAATGAGTGATTGCCAGAAATACTTCCAACGAGCGATAAGACCATCTGTATTCTTACGCACAACTTTACGATAATCATCGACAAAACCGATTGCGCCATAACCGAGAAGCACCGTCAGTACTGCCCAAACATATGGGTTCGACAAATCAGCCCATAAAAGAATAGTGATAGAGATAGCAGCCAAAATCATAACACCTCCCATTGTTGGGGTGCCACGCTTGCTAAAGTGGGATTCTGGGCCTTCATTGCGAACAACCTGACCAATTTGTAGCATCTGTAGACGCTTGATCATAATTGGCCCCATCCAGAGTGAGAGCCCTAAAGCGGTTAAAACACTTAAGATTGCTCGAAACGACAGGTATTCAAACAATCGAAAAAAGGATAAGTATGGCTGTAGCAGCTCGGCAAGCCAAATAATCATTAATAATACTCCTTCAAAGCAGCAGCGACTTCAAACATACGTGCACCGTTCGCGCCTTTTACCAGTATTGTGTGGTGTTCAGGATCCGCTTGGTCTAGATGCTGCTTGATGTAGTCAATCATCTCTTGGTGTGTCTCAAAATGGATACCACTGCAAAGCTCGCTAATGACCTTTGCATCCGCACCATACGTGAGAACATATTCAAATTTTTGTGGGGCAGCATGTTCCCCGACTTGACGATGAAGTGCAAGACTTTCCTCACCCAACTCCGCCATATTGCCTAAAATCAACCAACGTTGTCCCTGAAAAGCCGACAACAGATCTACTGCCGCTTTCATTGCTGGAACGCTCGCGTTGTAGCTATCATCAATCAATTTGACTTTATCGCTAAGCTCTTCCACTTCAACACGGCCCTTGACCTTGTTTAAGTGCTTAAGACCCGTACGAACCTCTTCTAAGGTTGCGCCAAATTGCAACGCGATGATAGAAGCAGCAATCGCATTCGCCACGTTGTGTTGACCAATAATACCCAGAGACAGTTCAATTTCTTGTGAAGTTGCTGCGATATGTAAGTCAAAGCTTGCTTCGCCTGCGGCATTCAACACGATGTTAGAAGCGTAGAAATCTGCGTCAGTATTATTTTGTGAAAAAGTAATGACTTTCTTATCTGCTAACACTTGGGCCCACTTAGCTTCACCATTGCTGTCTAAGTTAACAATTGCAATACCACCAGCAGCTAGCCCTTGGTAGATTTCACCTTTAGCTTGTTTCACGCCATCGATAGACCCGAACCCTTCTAGGTGCGCTGCCGCCACGTTGTTTACTATCGCGATGTCAGGCTTAACCAGTTGAGTCGTGTATTCAATTTCACCAATATGGTTTGCACCTAGCTCAATCACCGCGTAGTCATCGTCTTGCTGCGAGCGTAGCAAGGTTAATGGCACGCCAATGTCATTGTTGAAGTTACCTGCAGTAAACAGCACTTTGCCTTTCAGCTGTAGAATAGTGGCAACCATCTCTTTCACGGTGGTTTTACCGCAGCTACCGGTGATCGCGACCGTCGGCGTTTGGCACGTTTGGTGAATCCAAGCTGCCACTTCACCTAATGCTACCTTACTATCGGCAACAACGACTTGAGGCACATTCACATTAAGCATTTTTTGTACCAACAAAGCACCAGCACCGAGTTCTATCGCTTGTTGGCAAAAATCGTGAGCATCAAAACGCTCTCCAACCAAAGCAACAAACAGAGCGCCTTGCCCGATAGCTCGAGTGTCGGTTGAAACAGATTCAATAGATGAGTCACTGCCAAGCAATTTACCGCCAGTAATGTCCGCAATTTGAGAAAGCGTTACTGTGATCATGATGAAAGCCCCAATAGTGTCATGGCTGACTCGCGGTCAGAGTAATGGATGGTTCCAGAATTTAAAATTTGGTAGTCCTCATGGCCTTTACCCGCCAGAAGGATAATGTCTTGCGAAGAGGTATGCTCAAGTGCGTAAGACAGTGCTTTAAAACGGTCATGTTGCACAATCGCCTCAGCTGGTTTCGTTAGGCCAGCCAACATGTCTTTCATGATAAGCGCTGGATCTTCGCTACGAGGGTTATCATCGGTAAATACCACTTTGTCACCCAAACGCTCGGCAATTTCCGCCATCATTGGGCGCTTACCAGCATCACGATCACCACCACAGCCGAAGATAGCCCAAAGCTCACCTTGGCAATGCACACGCAATGCTTGCAACGCTTTTTCTAGCGCGTCAGGCGTGTGGGCGTAATCCACCACTACTTTGGCCTTATCATCCGCTCGGAATAGCTCCATACGACCAAATACAGGCCGTAATTGACCTGCTGTTGCCAGCAAATCTTGCTTGCTAAAACCGAGACTAAGTAACGTCGTGAATGCCAACATCAGGTTCGCGGCATTGAACTCTCCGATAAGTGGCGCATGCAAAGTACCTTCACCAAATTTGCCATCAAACTCAATCGTTATGCCAGATTCAGCATAAGCGATGTGGTTTGCATATACGCTTTGAGAAAATTCTGTTGTTGGCTTGAGTGATACGGCAAGCGCGTTGTTCAACTGCTTCGCCCACGCTGCGCCCACAACATCATCGACATTGATAACAGCGTGACCACATTGATGTTCAGTAAACAGGGTTAACTTAGCATTGGCGTATTCTTCCATCGTGCCATGGTAATCGAGATGGTCACGACTCAGGTTAGTAAACACACCAGCAGCAAAAGACAGCGCCTTAACGCGACCTTGAATCAAACCATGAGAAGACACTTCAAGCGCTGTGTATTGCGCTTTTTGCTCAGCGAGCGAAGACAGTGTTTTTTGGATTTCAACGGCGTTGCCCGTAGTATTCGCAGCTTCTTGTAGGTTGTCGAGAAAGCCATTTCCCGTGGTTCCCATTACCGCCGCTTTTGAACCGACCAAATCAATCCATTGAGCAATCAGCTGAGTGATGGTGGTTTTGCCGTTGGTGCCAGTGACACCAATCAAATCCATCGTTGGGTAGGTATACAAATGACCTGCAATTTCAGATAGGCACTTATCCAGCGCATCAAGGTAAATCACTGGAACATCATCAACAATCTCAATCGTGCCATGCGCTTTTTGCTCACAAGCTTGAGCAATCACCGCATTCGCACCTTGCTCAATTGCGGTTGGGATAAATTTACGCCCATCCACAACATGGCCAATGATAGCTACAAAGGTTGTTCCAGATTGAACTCGTCGACTGTCGAGTTCCAATTCAGAAACAAGAATGGACGACAAACTCGGGCAATCGACCCAAGTGGAAAGCAGCGTGTCCATACTGATGGCTTTAGTCATATTTATTCTCCGAGCATTAGCTCAGCTTTCTTCATTTTGTTTCTCAGTACGCGGATAAGCTTACTGTTGGAATTTATTTTCGTCAGGGGCAACGTTCAGAATTTGCAGTGCGCCTTTCATGATTTCAGAGAAAACTGGCGAGGCTACCGAACCACCGTAGTAGTCGTCACCTTGTGGTTCATTAACCACAACCACAAGCGCTAAACGTGGGTCACTCACTGGCGCAACACCTGCCGTATAGTTGATGTACTCATCACTATAGCCACCTGCACTTGCCTTACGCGCAGTACCTGTTTTGGCACCGACTCGGTAACCTGGAACCGCAGCACGACGAGCAGAGCCGCCTTTTTGCGTTACCGTTTCAAGCATGTCTAAGACGAGACGAGCATTCTCTTTGCTCACGACTTGGCGAGCCATGTCATTATCGTTACTTTCGATGATATGAATCGGCTCATACTTGCCCAAGTTACCTAGCGTTGCATAGGCATGCGCTAGTTGGATTGGCGTAACTGACAAACCATAACCAAACGAGATAGTCGCACGCTCAATCGGAGACCAACGTGAGCGGCTCGGGAAAATACCCACCACTTCACCAACCAAGTTCAAACCTGACAGCTCGCCAAGACCAACAGAACTGTACAAGCCAAGTAAAGCTTCAACCGGCATTTGCATCGCCAGCTTAGTCACACCGATGTTACTCGATTTCTTTAGAATGGTAGTTAGGCTCGCTTTGCCGACTTTTGGCGCATCACGAACGCGGCTACCACCGAGTTGAAGAATACCGTTACCCGTATCAACGATCGTATCTTTGTCTGCCACCCCATTTTCTAATGCGGCCAAAACAACAAAAGGCTTAATGGTTGAGCCAGGTTCCAATGAATCAGTAATCACGCGGTTACGCATTTTGTAACTTTGCCAATCACTGCGGTTATTCGGGTTGTAAGAAGGTGCATTCACCATCGCGAGAACCGCACCCGTTTTAACGTCAAGAATCACAACTGATCCAGATGTTGCACGATGATCGGCTACAGCCTGCTTGATAGCACGATACGCCACCGCTTGAATGCGCTGGTCAATCGTCAGTTGCAGTGGTTTACCTTCTTGTTTCTCTTCAAGAGCAATGTTTTCTACCACACGCCCATAACGGTCTTTACGGATGGTTTTCTTACCTGCTGCACCAGTTAACCACTCGTCATAGCTTCGTTCCACGCCTTCTAGGCCGTGGCCATCAATGCCAGTTACACCAACTAAGTGAGCACTAACCTCACCGGCCGGGTAATAACGACGAGATTCCGACTTCAAGCCAACACCAGGTAGTTTGAGTTCACGAATGTAGTTCGCCATCGCTGGGCTAACTTGGCGTTGTAGATAGATAAAGCGGCGCTTTTCGTTTTTCTTGATTTTGTTGATCAGGCCTTGACGATCCAAACCAAGTACATCAGCGAGTGCGTACCAGCTCTTAGTTTGCTGCAAAGCGCCTTCTTTGAAGATGGTCTTAGGGTCTGCCCAAACAGCCTCAACAGGAACACTCACTGCGAGAGGCTCGCCGTTACGATCAGAAATAATACCGCGCGCCGAAGGAATAGCTTTAACGCGGACAGAACGAAGGTCACCTTGCTTGATCAGGTTATCAGGCTCGATAATTTGAATATAGGCCACTCGCCCAACGAGAAGAGCAAAGGCACAGAAGACAAAAAACAGCAGTAACTGAAAGCGCCAGCGAATCAAAAACGACTCAGGCTCTTCAACAACTTCTGCTTCTTTAGGTTCTTTGGTGGGTTGCGGTTTTGCCGCAGCTACTTTTTTTTCTTTCGCAGCAGGCTTGCGCGTATTTCCTTGTTTAGATTTGGCTTTTTTTCCAATCATTTTAACGTGATAACCACTTCTTTATCGCCATCTGGTCGTTTCATTTCAAGGTCCTTCTTTGCCAAGTCTTGAACGCGACTGTGTTCCGCGAGGGCTGTTTCTTCCAACATTAGGTTGCGCCATTCGCTGTCCAATCGCTCTCGCTCAACCAATGTATGATCTTTTTCAGTGATCGCTTGACGCGCATGATGAGTGGCAAACACCACTCCCATTGCAGTTGCGAAGATCAGTATCATCAACAACAACGACCAGCGACCGACGGTAATCAAGTCCGTCGCAATCAACTTAGCAAGATTAGGAGTGGTTTTCGTCATAATAATTAAAGCTTTTCTGCAATTCTTAGCACTGAGCTTCGAGAGCGCGGGTTCATGTCAATTTCTTGTTTCGTTGGTTTATTCGCTTTACCAATCGGCTTCATGTTTGCACTGCCAAGCGCTCGGATTTGTTCTTCCGTCATAGGAATGCCATGTGGCACTTCTGGGCCTTTGCTCTCTTTACGAATGAAGCGTTTCACCATGCGATCTTCCAATGAGTGGAAACTGATCACAGACAAACGTCCTTCAGGAGCCAAAATGCTTGCCGCGCCTTTTAGCGCTGTATCAATTTCTTCTAATTCACTGTTGATGTAAATGCGAAAAGCCTGAAAAGCACGGGTTGCTGGGTGTTTTTTCTCTTTAAAGCTCTTTGGTGCCGCATCTGAGATCAGTTTTGCTAGCTGACCAGTACGAACCATTGGCTCATTTTCTTCATCTTCGCGATAAGCAACAATAGCTTTTGCGATACGGCGAGCATGCTTATCTTCACCAAACTCACGAATCACCCAAGTGATATCATCAAGATCTGCTTCCATTAGCCATTGAGACACCGGGATACCAGATGTTGGGTCCATACGCATGTCTAATGGGCCGTCTTTCATAAAGCTAAAACCACGTTCAGCATCATCAAGTTGCGGAGACGACACACCAAGGTCTAGCAAGACACCATCGACTTTACCAACAAGGCCATAATCTTCTGCGTACTGCGCCATGCCTGAGAATGGACCATGGATGATGGTGAAACGAGGATCGTCGATTTTAGCCGCTTCTGCGATAGCTTGCGGGTCACGGTCGATGCTGTAAAGTCGGCCGTTTTCACCGAGTTTCGACAAGATAGTTCGGCTGTGACCGCCACGGCCAAATGTTCCATCGATATAGATACCATCGGGTTTGATAGCCAAGCCATCAATGGATTCATTTAATAACACGGAGATATGTTGAAATGTTTCGGTCATAGCTGTCTCGTTGAATGATCTTGAAGCGATTCTTTAGTGTACTGATTTCCCACATCATCGCCACCTCAAGTCTAAAGTTAGACGTGATTCAGCGCCAAGTTTATTGGTAATGACATAGTTTGCGTCAATTAAATGCAAAAAACCCATCACTACCGAAGTAGAGATGGGTCTCGAATAGGTGGAGCCGACACATAAGCCGGGTTCTGTTCCGCTTGCGCGGCGGTAGCCATTCGTCTAGGCCAGCAATCACTCACTGGCTCGAGCAACCTACCCGCCTCCTTACGCGAGCAACGCAATGTGGAGGCCTATTTGGTCTTGCTTCAGGTGGAGTTTACCCTGCTACGAACTATTACTAGTCGTCCGGTGCGCTCTTACCGCACCCTTTCACCCTTACCTGTGCCCTAGGGCCATCGGCGGTCTTCTCTCTGCTGCACTTGTCGTAGGCTTGCGCCCCCCCGGCGTTACCTGGCACCTTGCTCTATGAAGCCCGGACTTTCCTCCCCTTTGTCAGTCTCCCGAAGGACGTCAACGTCAGTCTCCCAAAGGGACTTCGACGTCAGTCTCCCGAAGGACATCAACAAAGCAGCGACTACCCAGTCAGCTCCGAGGGCGGATTGTATAGAGTTATCCCCCCAGAGTCTAGTGAGATCACAGAAATGCTGAAAACGGTTGGTTAAGTGGTCAAAAAGGCAGCATCCCGAAGAGCCAGCACTCATAAAAAAGGAGTCGCGTTAACAACTCCCTTCTCAATCTTATCTAATTAGCTCTGAAAACTAACGGCTCTTGCACTAGACGGCCAAAGCGCACTTCTCGAATCCCGCCTCTCGAAGCGTAGCGTTCCCGAAGCGTTAGCGCTCTACAAACTTCTAGCCTAGATTCTCCAAGCCCCACTTATACAGTGCGTTTTTCTTTAAGCTGTAGATTTCTGCAGCAAGTGCCGCAGCTTTCTTCAATGGAAGCTCTTTAGTCAAAATACCCAGTGTGCGGGTTGCTTCGTCTGGCAGAGTATCTTCTGTGGAGTCACGGTGGCCGTGAATAAGCAGAACCATCTCACCGCGCTGTTGGTTATCATCGCTTTTTACCCACTCAATCAGTTCACCCAGAGGCATTCCTTGAATGGTTTCAAAGGTTTTAGTTAACTCTCGCGCCAAGACAACTTCTCGTTCTGGACCAAGAACGTCTAACATATCTTGTAGAGAGTCTAAAATGCGATGCGGCGATTCATAGAAGATACAAGTGCGTTCCACTGACGCAATTTCCAAGAACTTGTCTTTACGGCCTTTGCTTTTCGGTGGTAGAAAGCCTTCGAAACTAAAGCGATCAGAAGGCAAGCCCGACGCACTTAACGCAGTGATGACCGCACACGCACCAGGAAGAGGCACAACTCTAACGCCCGCTTGACGACATTTTGTCACCAAATGGTATCCTGGATCGCTTATTAGCGGCGTACCAGCGTCAGACACCAATGCGATAGATTGACCTGATAATAGCTTTTCAACCAATACTTGCGCTTTTTGCTGCTCGTTATGATCGTGCAACGCGAAAGTTTTGGTTTGGATATTGAAGTGAGACAGTAATTTGCCCGTATGTCGAGTATCCTCAGCGGCAATGATGTCCACATTCGACAGAACTTCGATAGCACGTTGTGTGATATCCGCTAAATTTCCGATTGGAGTCGGTACGATGTAGAGAGTTGGCCCCTCATTCGGCAACTTATTTTTATCTGTCATTTGTTTACCATCACTTCAACGATTAATATAGAGACAATTTTGTACAAAATTATAGAGAACTCACGGCAATGATGAACCATAAGAGACTCAGTGTACCACGCTTACTTACTCCTGTTGCACTGGCAATTACGCTCGCCGCCTGTTCTTCAGGCCCGCGCCAACCAGATAGCGTTGATATTACACTTGAGCCGACACAGTCTGTTCAAAACTACATGATTCAAGCGGATAGCACCGAAGGTAGCTTACAAAACGACTGGCTGATCATGGCAACCAAAGCGGCAATTCAAGCGAACGAATTGGATCAAGCGGAGTTGCTGATCAAGCGTCTTTCTCGTCAGCAATTGACCGAAGTTCAACAAGCAGAGTGGCAATTAGCCCGTGCGACCATACAGCAAAAGAAAGGCAATTACCCACAATTGCTGCAAACGCTGAACTTCCAACCTAACTGGAAACTGCCAAGCGAACAGTGGAAAGACTACTACGAGCTGCGTGCAGATGCTTACCAAAGCATGAACCAACCGTTCGAAGCAAACCGCCAATTAGTTGCACAGGGTCAATATGCTTCATCAGCAGAACAACGTGAGATCTCTAGCCGTATTTGGATGAACTTTGCCAGCTATTCAGACAGTGAACTGACGGCACTGCAAACGGCACCGAATGAAGATGTACTTGATGGCTGGTTGCAACTAGCAATCTACTCAAAGACCCTTTCAAGCAACATTCCACAGCTAAAGAACACGCTTGAACGTTGGCTAAGTGAAAACCCATCTCACCCAGCAGCGGTCTACACACCAGTTGAAATTCAAAACATTCTTTCTCTAGAAATCGTTAAGCCAAACAACACAGCTCTACTGCTGCCTCTTACAGGCAAGTTTGCTCCGCAAGCACAGCTGATTCGTGACGGCTTCATCTTTGCAATGATGAACGATGACATGCGCGATCCAAGCGCGACGCTAACTGTGATCGATACTCACGCTTATTCGGCAGCTCAAATCAAACAGCGTCTAATCAACGAGAACATCGACTTTGTTGTTGGTCCTCTGCAAAAAGAAAACGTTGAGAAACTACAAGCAACCTTGGATGGCTCAGAAACTGGCGTGAAGATACCAGCTCTAGCATTGAACATTCCAGAAGACGTTCAACCAGGTACAGACATGTGTTACCTAGCACTGTCTCCGGAGCAAGAAGTAGCGCAAGCAGCAAAATACTTGTTCAATCAAGGCTACCAATTCCCAATGATCTTGGCACCAAATGGCGCTTACGGTCAGCGAGTGGTTGAAGCGTTTAATGAAGAATGGCGCAAGTACAGCTCAAATAAAGTGGCTTCGAGCTACTTTGGCGACAAGCGTCAGCTTCAGAAGAACATTAACAGCGTATTTGGCCTACAAGAAAGCCAACAACGTATCGCACAAATGCAGTCTCTAATGCGTATTTCTTTAGAGAGTCCACCACGCAGCCGTCGTGATGTGGACGCGGTGTATATTGTTGCTCGCAGCTCTGAACTTACGCTTATTAAGCCATTTATTGAAGTGGCGATTAACCCAGACGCGAAACCACCTAAGTTGTTCTCAAACTCACGTAGTAACAGCGGTGGTGCAACATACGAAGATCTTTCTGGCGTAGCATACAGCGACATTCCAATGTTGATTAACCCAGATCCAACCATCGCGGCAGAAATGAATGAGCTATGGTCAGATCAATCCAACATGGAAAAACGCTTGGAAGCGCTAGGTATGGACGCGTACAAACTGATTGGTGAATTGCCACAAATGAAGCTTCTGCCGGGTTACTCGGTAAGCGGTCAGACGGGCGTGCTTAGCATCGACAACAACTGTGTTGTAGAACGTGAGCTAGACTGGGCTGAGCGTGGGGCTCTTTAGTAAGAGACAAATCGGCAACCAATATGAAACCCTGGCGAAGCAGTATTTGCAGCGCCAGGGTTTGCGCTTTTTAGATCAAAATTTTCTGACTAAAGTCGGTGAAATTGATTTAATCTTCCAACAAGGTGAAACTATCGTCTTTGTTGAGGTCAAATATCGTAAGAATGATAGCTTTGGCTCAGCAGCAGAAATGGTCACCCGCGCAAAAATGCGTAAACTAGTCAAAACAGCCCAAATTTGGCTAAGCCAGCAAAAACGCTCGGCGTACAATATCGATTATCGGTTTGATGTGGTCGCCATTCACGACAATGGTCGAGACATCAACTGGATACAAAATGCAATCTCTGAAGGATAAACGATGCTAGACAGCATTAAAGACAGTTTTACAGAAAGTATTCAAATTCAAATTGCGGCAGCAGAAGCGTTGCCAGATGCCATTACTCACGCCGCTCAAGCTATGGTGTCGAGCCTACTCAATGGCAATAAAATCCTATGCTGTGGTAACGGTGGCAGTGCATCGAACTCGCAACAGTTTGTCTCTTGCCTTTTGAACCGATTCGAAACTGAGCGCCCTAGCCTTCCAGCAATGGCTTTAACAGCAGATAACACAACATTGACTGCTGTAGCGAACGATTACCACTACCAAGAGATCTTCTCTAAGCAAGTACGCGCCTTTGGTCAGCCTGGCGACATTTTATTAGCCATTTCGACCAGTGGTAACAGCAAAAACGTTCTTAAAGCGATGGAAGCAGCTGTAACACGCGATATGACCATCATCGCCCTAACGGGTAAAGACGGTGGTGAAATGGCTGGCCTGCTTGGCGAGAATGATGTTGAAATCCGCATCCCATCACATCGTACAGCGCGCATTCATGAAGTGCACATGGTGACACTTCATTGTCTGTGTGATCTAATCGACCAAGTACTTTTCCCAGCTCACGAAGAATAACCGAATTGAGAGTTTAGAATTATGATACGTAGTCTTGTCATTTTGTTTGCAGCGCTGAGCATGAGCGGCTGTGCAGGTTTGTTTATTGCAGGGGCAGCGACCACTGCCAATCTCGTTACAGATACGCGCACGACCAAAGAAATTTGGCAAGACAACAACATCGAATTCGAAGTCGCTGCAATTGGCAATAAAGCCCCTTTCAAAGGCAAAGCACGCGTCGTTGCAAGCTCATACAACGGCACTGTCGTATTAATGGGCCAAGCCCCAACTCAAGACCTCATCAACGAGTTTGAAAGCAAAGCTCGTGAAGTAAATGGTGTGAAGAACATCCATAACCAAATTAAGCAAAAAGAGCCTTTGAGCGTGACACAAATCAGTAACGACAGTTGGATCACGACTAAAGTGAAATCAGCGCTGCTTACCGACAGCGAGCTTAATGGCGTGAAAGTGAAAGTCATCACCGAAGACAGCGATGTATTCTTATTTGGTTATGTAACGCCAGAACAAAGTGAGAGAGCAACAGAGATCACACGCAATATCTCAGGCGTAAAACAGGTAATCAAAGGCTTCCAGTATGGTGATGAAAAACCACTAGAAGTTGAAGAACCAGAAGCGGCAAATACAGTGCCGGCAGAGACAGAAAAAGAGACGCCGGTAAACGAGCTTGGATAAGTGACTAAGCCTGTTATCAAAAAGGCTGAATTAGATAAGAAAAAAGCAGCGTATCGACGCTGCTTTTTTTATTTGATAACTCGTAAGCTTGGTCTGCCTTTCGGGCGAGGTGTTTCTTCCTCTTCAGACTCAGAGTCCACGATTTCAGATTCATCATTCACCGTGGTGAAAGTTGGAGACTGCTCTTCTTCGACAATCCCTTCCTCTTCAATATGGGTGTATGCTTCTTCTGGTTCAAACATGGTGCCAGCACCATTCTCACGTGCGTAAATCGCTTGTACAGCGTAAACAGGCACGATAACCGAATGCGGACGACCACTAAAACGAGCGTGGAAGGTAATCGCATCATTACCCAACTCAAGTTGACCAACAGCACGTGGAGCAATGTTCAAGATGATTTGACCATCTTGAACAAACTCAACTGGTACACGCACACCTGGCATGGTTGCATCAACCACCAAGTGTGGAGTTAAGTCATTGTCTACTAGCCACTCGTAGAATGCGCGAAGCATGTACGGACGGCGAGCAGTCATTTTTGCAATATCCATAACGTGTTATCTAAATCGCTTAGCGAACTAGACGCATTTCACGTTCAGCTTCAGTTAGAGAAGCAAGGAATGAATCACGTTCAAATACGCGGTTCATGTAAACTTTGATCTCTTTAGAACCAGGGCCTACAAGGTCGATACCTAGTTGAGGTAGACGCCACAATAGTGGAGCTAGGTAACAATCGATTAGGCTGAACTCTTCACTCATGAAGTATTCGTATTCTGCAAAGATTGGTGCAAGAGTCAGAAGATCGTTACGTAGTTTAGTACGTGCTTTTTCTGATTCTTCCGCGTTACCTTTAACAACCTTTTCAGCTAGTGAGTACCAGTTGCGTTCAATACGGTACATCATCAGACGGCTGTTACCACGAGCAACTGGGTAAACAGGCATTAGAGGTGGATGAGGGAAACGCTCGTCCAAGTACTCCATGATGATTTTTGAATCGTAAAGAGCTAGCTCACGGTCCACAAGAGTTGGTACTGACTTGTATGGGTTCAGTTCCACAAGCTCAGCAGGAAGGTTAGCTTCATCAACAAGCTCAACTTCAACACTTACGCCTTTTTCAGCTAATACGATGCGAACCTGATGGCTATACAAATCTGATGCACTTGAGAAAAGAGTCATCACAGAACGTTTATTGGCAGCTACAGCCATGGAGCCCTCCAGCACACTTACAAATAAAAATAATGGAGGCTAAGCCTCCATTATTCGTCAATTAAAATTGGGAATTAGCACGGTATGATAGCACAATTAATGCACATCGCGCCAATACTCTTTCTTGAGCATCACGACAACAATTGTTAGTAGAACTAGGAAGCCCATTACCCACCAACCAAGCGCATGACGCTCTAGCTGAACTGGCTCACCAGAGTAAACTAGGAAGTTCACTAGGTCGCCAACTGCTTTGTCATACTCACCAGAGCTTAGCTCACCCGTACCGTTAGTTTCAGTACCAACAACCACTTGTACTTCTTCACCGTCCACAACTTTTGTGCCGTAAACTGGCGTCGGGATGCCTTGAAGCTCTTCAAGAACGTGCGGCATACCAACACTTGGGAAAACAATGTTGTTCACGCCGAATGGGCGAGATGGGTCAACATAGAAAGAGCGCAGGTAAGTGTATAGCCAGTCTGCACCACGAACTCGGGCAACAAGTGTTAGATCCGGTGGCGGCGCACCAAACCAATCACCCGCTTGCTTCGCAGGCATCGCATTTACCATTAGGTCACCGATTTTCGCTTCAGGATCAAAAATCAGGTTTTCCTTCATTAGGTCAGCAGGAATATCCAAGTCTGTCGCTACTCGCTCGTAACGCTGGTATTGCGTTGAGTGACAAGCAAAACAGTAGTTCATGAATAGCTTCGCGCCGTTTTGTAGCGAAGCTTTATCCGATAGGTCCACGTTCGCCTTGTCTAGCGGTACGTTGGCACCCGCTGCCATCGCGAGAGATGGCAACATAGCAAATAGAATTACAATCCACTTCTTCATTTGAATGTCACCCTCTCTGGTAATGGTTTGGTTGCTTCATTTTTGCTGTAGAAGAACAGCAGTACAAAGAACATGAAGTAACACAAGCTAAAGATCTGAGACAGAATTGTGTACAGCGGCGTTGCCGGCAGTGCACCCAAAATACCCAGAGCGATAAAGGCGATAGTGAACTGAACAATATTCAACAGGTGCAGTTTGCTACGGTAACGGTATGAACGCACTTTACAACGGTCCAACCAAGGTAGAACAAACAGTACTGCAATTGACGCACCCATTAGGATTACACCCAATAGTTTGTCTGGAACCGCACGTAAGATCGCGTAGAACGGTGTGAAGTACCATACAGGAGCGATATGCTCAGGTGTCTTCAGTGGGTTTGCAGCTTCAAAGTTAGGCGGCTCAAGGAAGTATCCACCCATCTCTGGGTTGAAGAACAGCACGTAACAGAAGAAGAACAAGAAACCAGCAACACCAACCAAGTCCTTAACCGTACCGTACGGGTGGAAAGGAATCGAATCGATGATGTCGTATTTCTTCGTGTAGTAATCGTGGAACTTGAATTGCGTTTCGTAATCGTCGCCCATTGAACCTTTTGGCAGCTTAGTCTCGATACCATCCGGGTTGTTAGAGCCAACTTCGTGCAGTGCCAATACGTGCAAAACAACAAGAAGAAGCAGAACAATAGGTAGTGCAATAACGTGTAGTGCGAAGAAACGGTTCAGCGTTGCACCAGAGATGATGTAGTCACCACGGATCCAAAGTGTTAAGTCGTCACCGATGACAGGAATCGCACCAAACAGAGAAATGATTACCTGAGCACCCCAGTATGACATCTGACCCCATGGTAATAGGTAACCCATGAAGGCTTCTGCCATTAGAACCAAGAAGATCAACATACCGAAGATCCAAAGTAGCTCACGAGGCTTTTGGTATGAACCGTAAATCAGACCACGGAACATGTGCAGGTAAACAACAACGAAAAACGCTGATGCGCCAGTTGAGTGCATGTAACGCAACAACCAGCCGTAATCAACGTCACGCATGATGTATTCGATAGAAGCAAACGCACCATCACCAGATGGAACGTAGTTCATTGTTAACCAGATACCCGTAAGGATTTGGTTAACCAGTACCAACATTGCCAGAGAACCGAAAAGGTACCAAAAGTTGAAGTTCTTAGGCATTGGGTACTCAGACAAATGCTTTTTATAAGCATTCATCGCGGGAATTCGTTTTTCAACCCAGTCTAGTAGTGCTTGCATTATGCGTCTCCCTCATCAACACCGATCATGAGCTTCGTATCACTCAAATACATGTGCTTAGGAACCACAAGGTTCAGAGGTGCAGGAACACCTTGGAACACTCGACCAGCCATATCGAATTTAGAACCATGACATGGACAGAAGAAGCCAGACTTAACGCCTTGGACTTGCTCTGAGAACGTGTCAGGTAGATAGGTCGGTGAACAACCTAAGTGAGTACAGAAGCCAACTGCCACGAAATACTCAGGTTTGATCGAACGATGCGCATTCTGAGCATAAACTGGCTGTTGTTCCATTTCTGATTGTGGGTCACGAAGCTGTCCGTCGATGTTCTTTAGGTTATCCACCACTTCTTGAGTACGACGTACAACCCATACAGGCTTACCTTGCCACTCAACACGAACCATCTGACCGGCTTCGATTTTACTGATATCCACTTCCACCGGTGCACCCGCAGCTTTTGCTTTGGCGCTCGGATTCCATGATTTGATAAAAGGCACGGCGACGGCAGCTGCCCCTAATCCACCAACAACTGCCGTTGTAGCGGTTAGAAAACGCCTGCGACCGTTATTTAAAGGCGCGTTGCTCATCCAAACATTCTCCCATTTGCTCCCTTTGGATCGTTATTATTCCGCTTATAAGAGCATGGCTAACAAATAATGAATTTAGTTCTATTTATTGGGGGGAAATGATAAAGAAAACCCTACTTTTTGACAAGATAAAGCTACCTTTTTGTAACAATTGTGAGGCAAATCGCTCACGCTGTCACAAAAGCGGCAAAATTATAAAAAATAGATGTGATTTGTAACAAGAAAGCGAAACGAAGAATGGCTAGAAACGAGATAAAAAGCCTTGTATTTCGGCTGTTTTCAGCCAATTAGATAGAAAGATCTTTCAAGAATGTGAAGGAGTCCTCCACTTTTGTTATCTCAGTTTTGTAGCACGAAGAAAACCAGAAAACTTGCAGATAAAACGATCAAATGTTGCGAGGATATTAAGCAAGAATGTGAAAACAAATGCGAAAGGAAAAACGGACTTTTCAAGCTTTAGAAAAACAAAAAGCTCGGCATATAGCCGAGCTTTGATGCACAGTTTCCAAAGTAACTCTGGAACAGCATAAATTTCCGATAAGAGGAAATTAACGCTTAGAGAACTGTGGACGACGACGTGCTTTACGTAGACCAACTTTCTTACGTTCAACGCAACGAGCGTCACGAGTAACGTAACCAGCTGCACGTAGAGTAGGACGTAGAGACTCATCGTACTCCATAAGAGCGCGAGTGATACCGTGACGGATAGCACCAGCTTGACCAGAAATACCGCCACCTTTAACAGTAACGTATAGGTCTAGCTTCTCAGTTAGTTCAACTAGCTCAAGAGGTTGTTTAACAACCATGCGAGAAGTTGGACGACCGAAGTACTCATCAAGGCTACGCTTGTTGATTACGATGTTGCCGCTGCCTGGTTTGATGAAAACACGCGCAGCTGAGCTTTTGCGACGGCCAGTGCCGTAGTATTGATTCTCTGCCATTTTCGAAATCCCCAATTAGATGTCTAGTACTTGTGGTTGTTGAGCAACATGGTTGTGCTCAGCGCCCGCGTAAACTTTAAGCTTACGGTACATAGCACGGCCTAGAGGACCACGTGGAAGCATGCCTTTAACTGCTAGCTCAAGAACCATCTCAGGTTTACGATCGATCAACTTTTCAAAAGTGATAGATTTTAGACCACCTGGGAATTCAGAGTGACGGTAGTACACTTTGCCTTTAGCTTTGTTGCCAGTTACAGCAACTTTCTCAGCGTTGATAACGATGATGTAGTCACCAGTGTCAACGTGAGGAGTGTATTCAGCTTTATGTTTGCCACGTAGGCGAGATGCAATTTCACTTGCTAGACGGCCAAGAGTTTTACCCTCTGCGTCTACAACATACCAGTCGCGTTTTACAGTTTCTGGTTTAGCAACGAAAGTTTTCATGCTAATAATAACCCGTTAATTAAATTTTAAACTTTAAAGGAACACAGTATTGTGTTCCCACACTGTCTAAGAGCCCAGTCATCACCCCTTCGAGTCGTTGGTACTCTCGACCTTCTATGCCGAAATAACTTCGATATTCAGGTCTGCAGTAACGGTGGGTCGCAGGATTATAGAGAAGAGCGAAGAAAAAATCACCTTTTTTTGCGCCAAATCACTAATTTTTTCTTCACTTTTTTAAGATGAGTTGCTGTTTTTTACGCCAGATGCTCTCTAGCAAGGTATTCGTGACTCTGCATTTCGGTCAGTCGAGACAAGCAACGTTTAAATTCGAACTCTAACTGTCCTTGTGTATAAAGGAACTCCATTGCAACTTCAGCAGAAATAATCAACTTAACGTTACGTTCATAGAATTCATCGACCAATGCAATAAAGCGTCTCGCTGCATCATCTATCTTGCTATCCATTTGCTTCACGTCTGCTAGCAAGACTGTATGGTAGATGCGCGATAATTCAATGTAATCGTTTTGACTGCGTGGGGTTTGACACAGTTGTTCAAAAGAAGCATGTAGCACGCCATCACTGGCCTCTATTACCGCCACTTCTCGATGGTTGATTTCAATGCTGTGCGCCGCAACTTTTCTTTCACCAATCAACTGTTGGTAATACGTATTAAGATTGATAGACGCCTGCTCATCCAACGGATAATGATAGATTTCGGCTTGTTGAAGCGTTCTTAGGCGGTAATCTACTCCACTGTCGACATTAAGCACGTCACAGCGCTGAATGATCATGTCTATCGCTGGTAAAAAGCGCGCACGTTGTAAGCCATTACGATACAAGTTTTCAGGCTCAATGTTCGACGTCGCGACTAAAATCATTTGTCGCTTAAACATCTCTTGCAACAAGGTCGCTAAGATCATCGCATCTGTGATATCGGAAACGAAGAATTCATCAAAACAGACCACATCCGCTTCTTTCTTGAATAAATCAGCCACTTTTGACAGCGGGTTTTCCACTTCACCTAAACGCTTGAGCTCATCATGCACACGATACATAAAACGGTGAAAATGCACGCGCATCTTTCTTTCTGTCGGCAAGGCGTCAAAAAACGCATCCATGAGGTAAGTTTTACCCCGCCCTACTCCTCCCCAAAAGTACAAGCCTTTTGGTGGTTCTGGCATTTCAGGCTTTTTACCCAGTAATTTCTGCCAAGTGCTAAGCTGAGGAATAGGCGCAGACTGGAATTCTGCAATCGCATGGTAAAGGTTGTCTAAAGCAACGACAGCATTATGTTGTGCTTCGTCACGCTGGAATCCATGCTCTGCTATGTCTTGTTGGTATCGTTGTAATGGTGTCATGGCATTGAGTCGTATCAGAGGTACAGAAAAAATTGTCACCTCGGGGTCAGCTTTTAGAATAGAGAGATATGGATATCAGTCCCCGAAGACTTACCGCTATTTTTCTTTATCGGCTGTTCAAGCCATAGTAACATGGACTAGCACCGCGTGTAACTAAGTAGTAAAAGACTTGTTAAAACAACTATAAGGAGCAGTTATGCCTTGGATTTATGCCATTGTGGGTTTGCTGGTCGGTACAATCGTAGGCGTAGTCATTAGTAGACTAACCACCCCCGAATACAAAAAACAAAAGTCTGTGCAAAAAGAGCTGGAAGCAGCCAAGTTTGAGCTAGAGCAACAACGTCAAGAGCTCGTCGATCACTTTGCACAAACTGCAGAAATGTTGGATACCTTAGGTAAAGACTACACCAAGCTGTACCAACACATGGCGAAGACGTCTTCAGAACTTCTGCCTAACTTGCCTGAGCAAGACAATCCGTTTGATAAGAAGACAGCCATGTCGACTGAACAGATTGAAGAAGACCAATCTAACGTCAACGAACAACCAAAAGACTACGCCAACGGCGCAACAGGTCTTTTAAAGGATCAGGAAAAAGAAATCATCGACGCCCCAGAAGCTGTCACTGCTAAAGCGTCTTAACCCCCTCCTTTCCTACCTAACTGGGTCAATACATACACATTTCTTATCAATTTGTATTGACCCTTTTTGAACTTTTCTTAAGCAACTCATCTCTAACAACCTGTGTGCTGTCGCCACCTTTTGATTATCCGAATTAATCCCTATATAACTAAATAACCGTATAGAACTAACGGTTCGGATATTTCTTTTTGACAGACCTGTTTCAAGAGGAGTTATTGGATGAAAAAACCATTGCTTGCGCTAACCGTTCTATCTTTAAGCTTGGGTTCAATCATCACCCCAATTACTGCGACTGCGGCACTGCCGTTAAGTGTGGATGGGGAGCAGTTACCTAGCCTTGCCCCGATGCTCGAAAAAGTGACCCCTGCGGTTGTGAGTATTGCGGTTGAAGGTAAACAAGTTCAAACCAGCCGTATCCCAGAGCAGTTTCAGTTCTTCTTTGGGCCTGAGTTTCCAACAGAGCAAACTCGCGAACGTCCATTCCGAGGCTTAGGCTCTGGCGTTATTATTAACGCCGACAAAGGGCAAATCGTCACAAACTACCATGTAATTAAAGGCGCTGATGACATCCGTGTCCGTTTGTACGATGGTCGAGAGTACGATGCAGAATTAGTGGGTGGAGATGAAATGTCAGACATTGCTCTACTCAAACTGGAGAAAGCAAAAGATCTGACTCAGATTAAAGTCGCTGATTCAGACAAGCTACGCGTTGGTGATTTCACGGTTGCGATTGGTAACCCGTTTGGCCTTGGTCAAACCGTCACTTCGGGTATCGTCTCGGCACTGGGTCGAAGCGGCTTGAATGTGGAGAACTTCGAGAACTTCATCCAAACAGATGCGGCCATCAACAGCGGTAACTCAGGCGGTGCTTTAGTTAACCTCAATGGTGAACTGATCGGTATAAATACAGCGATTCTTGGTCCGAATGGCGGTAATGTTGGTATCGGTTTTGCGATTCCATCTAACATGATGAAAAACTTAACAGACCAAATTCTAGAGTTTGGCGAAGTGAAACGCGGCATGCTAGGCGTACAAGGTGGTGAAGTCACTTCAGAGCTGGCAGAAGCATTAGGTTATGAATCGAGTAAAGGTGCGTTTGTTAGCCAAGTAGTGCCTGATAGCGCTGCAGATAAAGCAGGCCTGAAAGCTGGTGATGTGATTACTTCCGTAAACGGTAAGTCGATTGATACCTTCTCCGAGTTACGCGCAAAAGTCGCAACACTCGGTGCGGGCAAAGAGATCACATTGGGTGTGATTCGTGATGGTAAGAAGAAATCCTTCGGTGTGACGTTAGGTGAATCGACCAATGTGAAAGCGAAAGCGGAAACGCTTCACGAAGGCCTTAAAGGTGCAGAACTCAGCAACACCACACCAAGCGATAAAATCCAAGGTGTTAAGGTGACCAGTGTGGCTGAAAACTCTCCTGCGGCACAATACCAACTTGAGCAAGACGATATCATTATTGGTGTTAACCGTAAGCGTGTGAAGAATTTAGCAGAACTGCGCGCGATTGTTGAAAAACACAAAGGTGTGCTCGCGATAAACGTTCAACGTGGTGATCGGACGGTTTACTTAGTTATCCGTTAATAGACATCAATCAACAATCACATAGCTGAAAGCAAACGAGCGCTAGCAACATATTTATCAGTGATAGCGCTCGAATACTTTCCTTCTTATGTCATGGTTTTTTAAAAGGGCAAGACGATCGCGTCTTGCCCTTTTGTTATTTTTCAATGTAATGCTATCCTTCAGTTTTCTATGCCAATTGGGCGCTCAATCATGGAGAGGTTATGCTTAGCTTTTTGTTACGTTCTGTCTTTTTAGGCTTAGCAACTGCCGTTATCGTATTACTCGCCGTTCCATCTTTGCGCAGCAATGTTATCCCAACCGCCCTTGTTGACCCGCAACCGAGCAATATCGCATCGCTAGAAGTGTCTTTTAACCAAGCGGTAAGAAAGGCAGCACCTGCGGTGGTGAATATCTACAGCCGCAAATATGTGGAAAATGATCGCAGCAAGCTATCGACTCAAGGGCTAGGTTCTGGCGTTATCGTGAGCGAAAAAGGTTACATCATTACCAACTATCACGTTGTCGCCCAAGCTGATCAAATCGTCGTTGCCTTGCAAGATGGCCGTGTTGCTGCTGCTCAATTGGTAGGTACAGACAAGCGTACAGATATTGCGATCTTACGTGTTGAAGGCTCTAATCTGCCCGTTATCCCATTAAATGCTGACTACAAACCTCAAGTGGGTGATGTGGTGCTTGCAATTGGTAACCCATACAACTTAGGCCAGACGACTACCTTCGGCATTATCTCTGCGACAGGCCGCTCGTCCATCAGTGATGGTCGCCAAGCCTTTATCCAAACCGATGCTGCTATCAATGAGGGCAACTCCGGTGGCGCATTGGTGAATACTCAAGGTGAACTGGTCGGTATCAATACCGCGTCATTCCAACAGGCGACAGACCTTGAGACCTACGGTATCTCATTTGCAATCCCAGCACCGCTAGCAAACAAGATTATGCAGAAGATCATCGCTGATGGCCGCGTGATCCGCGGTTATATCGGTATTGATGGACAAGATATTAATGCGGTAACTGCTCGCTTGTTAGGCAACGAGCATATTGGTGGTATTGTGGTTCTTGGTATTGACCCAAATGGTCCCGCAAGTGCGGCTGGTTTTGAGAAGCAAGACATAATCATCAGTATCAACGGTACGAAAGTCCAAGGACGTCAGAGCGTCATGGACATCGTTACTGACTTACGCCCAGGCACCTCCGTCGATGTTGGCATTATCCGCAAGGGTAAAGAAATGAATTTAAAAGTCACCATCGCCGAAGACAAACAAGAAGCATAAAAAAATCCCAGCCATTGGCTGGGATTTTTATTTGTGCGTTATTCGCTGTCGCTTGGTTCTTCTGAAACTTCTGAGCTTCCGCCCATCTCGATTTCAATTCGCGTCACGCGCTGTAGGCCACGTGGTAGTAAGCTACCTCGACGTCCACGTTCACCACGGAAGTTTTCTAAGTCTGCCGGTTTCAAACCTAGCTTACGCTTACCCGCATAAAGCGTTAGAGAAGCACCTTGTGGCAATGCCATCAAGTGAGACAGAACCTCTTCACGCTCTTTCGCTTTCGCTGCAGGAATGTTGATGATCTTGTTACCCTTACCTTTCGCCAATTGCGGCAGGTCTTTAATTGGGAACAGCAACATGCGGCCTTGGTTGGTAATTGCGAGAATTTCATCCGAATCCAAATCAGCAATCGTCTTCGGTGTCATCACCTCAGAGTTGGCCGGTAGCGTCACCAAGGCTTTACCGCTTCGGTTCTTAGACAGTAGTTCAGAGCCTTTACATACAAAGCCGTAACCCGCGTCAGAGCCAACTAGCCATAGTTGCTCATCTTCACCCATGATCACTTGGCGAATGCTGCTACCCGCTGTGATATTCAAGCGACCTGTAATCGGTTCGCCTTGGCTTCGAGCGGATGGCAATGAATGTGACTCTAATGAGTAGCTTCGACCATCGCTACCGAAGAATACCGCTTGCTGGTTACTCTTACCACGCGCATGCGCTAGGTAGTTATCACCAGATTTATAGCTTAAGCCTTCTGCGTCAACATCGTGGCCTTTCGCATGGCGAATCCAGCCTTTCTCTGAGAGTACTACTGTGATTGGTTCACTTGGTACTAGGTCACGTTCTGTTAGCGCTTTTGCTTCTGCACGCTCAACCAATGGAGAACGACGGTCATCACCGTATTTCTCTGCGTCTGCTTTGATTTCTTTCTTCAGCAGTGTGTTTAGACGACGCTCAGAACCCAATAGCTGCTCTAGCTTCTCACGCTCTTTTTCTAGCTCGTCTTGCTCACCACGGATCTTCATCTCTTCTAGTTTTGCTAGATGACGAAGTTTGGTATCTAGAATTGCATCCGCTTGGATGTCAGTAATACCAAAACGCTCCATCAGCACAGCTTTTGGATCGTCTTCAGTACGAATGATCTCAATCACTTCATCTAGGTTTAGGTAAGCAACTAACAAACCTTCCAAGATGTGCAAACGAGCCATCACTTTGTCTAGGCGGTGTTGTAGACGACGGCGTACAGTAGTACGACGGAATTCAATCCACTCAGACAGAATTTGTACCAGACCTTTAACTTGAGGACGGTTATCCAAACCAATCATGTTCAAGTTAACACGGTAGCTACGCTCAAGATCGGTTGAAGCGAACAAGTGATTCATCAACAAGTCACAGTCAACACGGTTTGACTTAGGCACTACTACGATACGAGTTGGGTTCTCGTGATCCGATTCGTCACGAAGGTCGTCTACCATTGGTAGTTTCTTCGCGCGCATTTGGTTTGCGATTTGTTCTAGTAACTTCGCACCCGAGACTTGGTGTGGCAGAGAAGTAATGACGATGTCAGAACCTTCTTTGTGCCATACCGCACGCATCTTGATGCTACCTCGACCATTACGGTAAATCTTTTCGATATCCGCTTGTGGTGAAGTAATTTCCGCTTCTGTTGGGTAATCAGGACCTTTCACGAACTGCATCACATCCGGCAGTTCTGCTTTCGGGTTGTCGATTAAGTGGATGGTTGCATCCGCCACTTCACGAACGTTGTGAGGCGGAATGTCCGTCGCCATACCAACCGCGATACCAGTTACACCGTTTAGCAGGATATGAGGCAGACGTGCTGGCAACATTTGTGGCTCTTTCATCGTGCCATCAAAGTTTGGTTGCCATTCAACCGTGCCTTGACCCAGTTCGCCTAGCAGTACTTCAGCAAACTTAGATAGTTTCGCTTCGGTATAACGCATTGCTGCGAACGATTTCGGATCATCTGGCGCACCCCAGTTACCTTGACCATCTACCAATGGGTAGCGGTAAGAGAATGGCTGAGCCATAAGTACCATCGCTTCGTAACACGCAGAGTCACCATGTGGGTGGTATTTACCCAGTACGTCACCAACGGTACGTGCTGATTTTTTGTATTTCGCTGATGCCGAAAGACCAAGCTCCGACATTGCGTAAATGATGCGTCGTTGAACCGGCTTCAAACCATCGCCAATGTATGGCAATGCGCGGTCCATGATTACGTACATCGAGTAGTTCAGATAAGCGTCTTCAGTGAACTTGCGCATTGGCAACTGTTCAACGCCATCATAAGTAATTTCTGTAGACATCCGTTAAACCTCTGCCATATCGCCGTTGCTTTGTAGCCAAGAACGACGGTCATCTGCTCGCTTCTTACCAAGCAGCATGTCCATCATTTCCATGGTCGCTGCTGAGTCATCAATGGTTAACTGAACCAGACGACGCGTATTTGGATCCATGGTTGTTTCGCGCAACTGAAGTGGGTTCATCTCACCCAGACCTTTGAATCGTTGCACGTTGATTTTGGCTTTCTTCTTCGACAAGCGCTCTAGTACGCCATCTTTTTCATCATCATCGAGGGCATAAAAGACTTCTTTACCACAGTCGATACGGTACAGAGGCGGCATCGCTACGTAGATATGACCAGCTTCAACCAGCGCCCGAAAGTGACGTGTGAACAGTGCACACAATAGCGTTGCGATGTGCAGACCATCCGAGTCCGCATCGGCAAGGATACAGATCTTACCGTAGCGAAGGCTGTCTAGGTTGTCGCTGTCTGGGTCGATACCCAAAGCAACTGAGATATCGTGCACTTCTTGAGAAGCCAGAACTTGGTCTGCAGAGACTTCCCATGTGTTTAGGATCTTACCGCGCAGTGGCATGACCGCTTGGAACTCACGATCACGTGCTTGTTTAGCTGAACCGCCCGCCGAGTCACCCTCCACGAAGAAGATTTCGGTGCGGTTAAGGTCTTGCACAGAACAGTCTGTCAGCTTACCCGGCAGTGCTGGGCCTGAGGCCACCTTCTTACGCACAACCTTTTTGCTCGCACGCATACGGCGATGGGCGTTCGCGATACAAACTTCGGCAAGTTGCTCTGCAAGCTGTGGTTTTTCGTTCAACCAAAGGCTGAATGAATCTTTCACCACGCCTGATACAAACGCAGCGGTTTGACGAGAAGACAGACGCTCTTTGGTCTGACCCGCAAACTGAGGATCTTGAATCTTAACTGATAGCACGTATGAACAACGGTCAAAAACGTCATCACCGGTTAGCTTCACGCCACGAGGCAGCAAGTTTCGGAATTCACAGAACTCACGCATTGCATCGAGCAAGCCTTGGCGCAGGCCATTAACGTGAGTACCGCCTTGTGCGGTTGGGATAAGGTTCACGTAACTTTCCGTGATCATCTCACCGCCTTCTGGCTGCCAGATCACCGCCCAGTTAGCCGCTTCGGTTTCCGCTGAGAATTCACCAGTAAATGGTTCTTCTGGTAGAACGGTATAACCTTTCACACCTTCCGCTAGATAGTCTTTCAAACCATCTTCGTAGAACCACTTGTAGTCTTTGTTGTTTACTTTATCTGTGAAAGTAATTTCTAGACCAGGACAAAGTACTGCTTTCGCTCGTAGGTTATTCACCAGACGAGTTACTGAGAAGTTTGCAGAATCAAAGTACTTAGCGTCTGGCCAGAAGTGCACACTGGTACCACGGTTACGACGACCACATGTGCCGACAACCGTTAGGTCAGAAACTTTATCACCGTGTTCAAAAGCAATCTCATACACTTGACCATCACGACGGACGGTCACTTCAACACGCTTAGACAGCGCGTTTACAACAGAGATACCTACACCGTGCAAACCACCAGAGAATTGGTAGTTCTTATTAGAGAATTTACCACCTGCGTGAAGCTTACATAGGATCAGTTCAACACCTGATACCTTTTCTTCTGGGTGGATATCAACAGGCATGCCTCGACCATCATCGATCACTTCTAGTGATTGGTCAGCATGTAGGATGACTTGTACTTTTGAGGCATGTCCGGCTAGCGCTTCATCGACACTGTTATCGATAACTTCTTGGCCCAAGTGGTTTGGGCGCGCTGTATCCGTATACATCCCTGGTCGGCGACGTACTGGCTCTAAGCCATTCAGTACTTCAATGGCACCAGCATTATATTGTTCAGTCATAATACGGAATTGTTCTCAAAGTTTACTTGTAACCCGAGCCTCGCAATTGTGCGAGCCATACTCGAGAAACGAAAAAGCTACCTCGTCTGCATGCTTATCAAACATAAGGTCACGCATAACAAAGTAGTCAGGGCTTCATACCCTTAAGATCTTTTTGGCAAAACATAGTCGGAAAGCCTGCCAACTATGTCAAGAAACGGTTGGATATAGCAATGAAAACTATGAGCCTATTCCAATCGTCTCGTTAGTATTACAGTTTTAGGAATTCAATGATTTGAGCAGGATAACGCTCAAAGCCTACAAAACTGTGATCACCGCCTTCTTCTACCGTTTGTTTCGCGTTTGCGAACTTTTCTACGGCTTGGCGGTAGTCTAAAACCTCGTCTTCAGTTTGCTGTAAAAGCCAGAAGCTCTCAGGCGACGCGATGCTTTGTACATCAAGTGCTTTTAGCTCGTCAATATGACAGGCCTCAAGTGTATAGGTTTCGTGCGTATATGGGTTAGTTTGTTCACCGAGGTAATCCACCAGCAATTCATAAGGCTTCACTGCTGGGTTAACAACGACGGCAGGAAAGCCAAACTTTGCATTAAGCCAAGTCGACATATAGCCCCCCAAAGAACTCCCCACTAAACCAATGTTGTAGTCGTCTTTGTATTGCTCAACGATATCCAATAGGCATTGAGCAGCCAGTTGAGGGAAACACGGCAATTGAGGCACGATAACCTTGATGTCCGGTCGTTGCTGCTCACAGAACGCTTTCATTAAATTCGCCTTCATCGAAAGCGGCGAACTGTTAAAGCCATGGATATAAAGCAACAAAGAAGGTTTACTCATGATCACCTCAAGTTAAAAAAGTAAGCCCGAACATAAGGTTCGGGCGTGATAATGATTAGTATCCGTTTGAGGTAAAGTCTGGCTGGAATTGTCCATCTGGTAAACGGTTGACCTCAGTCGTAATGTCGCCATTACTGTGCAACTCAAGTTCTCGCCAACCTGGAGATTCAGTATCCAAGGCGAAGTCATCGGAATTCGGTTTGAACTGCACACAAGTTGACGGCGTTGCCATCACGCGGATGCCATTATAAAGAACATTCATGTCTTGGTGCACATGACCACATAAAATGCCTTTTACGTTCTCAAAACGGTCCACGACTTGCCAGAATGCTTCTGCATCTTTCAGCGTGTGTTGGTCAAGCCACGCACTACCAACTAAAAGTGGGTGGTGGTGTAAAAGCACCAAGGTGTGTCTTTGCGGGTTTTCCGCTAACTTTTCTTCCAACAGAGACAATTGCTGATCACTTAAGCGCCCGTGAGGTACGCCTACCACTTGTGAATCCAATAGAATCAACTGCCAATGCTCGCCAAGCATTAGATGCTCAACGGCTTGAATTTGAGGAGATGGCAGTACACTGCCCATGTTTGGCTTGTAGTCGTGGTTTCCCGGAAGCCAGAAACAATCTTTTTTCAGCGGCGTGATGCCTTCAGCAAAACGCTGATAAGACTCTGCACTGTGGTCCTGTGAAATATCGCCAGTTGCCAAAACGTATTCAAACTGCACCTGACGATGAAGAACCTCTTGTATCACAGCAGCAAAGCTGTCGGCGGTTCTTACGCTCAGCAAGCTGCCCTCATCGGCTTCAAACAGATGAGTATCCGTGATTTGTAATAGCTTTATGCTGTCACTAGATGATTGCAAAATGAAAACCTGATTCGTCCACTATATTGTTTTTTGTTATTTTCCCTTAACGACGTGACAATCAATTGAAGGCAAGTGGCGTTCTACTAATGCCACTTCGTAAACAGAACGTCAGCCATTCACCAAGGAACGTATTAAGCTGATGCTTTTCATCTTTCTGCATCAACTGGTCGTTGGGATAATCATATTTAGCTTTGATGCGAGAAAACTCTCCGCTTGAGCATACTTCGGCGACTCTCGCATCGTGATAAAGCCTGACAGACATCGTAGGTAAAGGAAACACTGGTGTTTCATCACTCTGACATATCTCAACAACTGTGGTGTATTTTGTGATTTCATTCACGGTCAGTTGGTAAACCATGTTCGCCGCTTGGTAGCAACGAACATCACCAACTTCGGCAGAGACAGGCAGCAAAGCGTTCAGCTTGGCGTAGTTGGTCTCATAAGTTCTCATCAGACCCGCTAAGTCAACATGGTATCGCTGTTTTTCAGCTACTTGCGCCATTATTATTTCTCCACCTTTGAGGTTTGTCCCCATTGTGATGTCAATTCTTGGTGATTCAATTGTAACCATTGAAGTGCAATGATTGAGGCACCATTTTCGAATTTTCCATCCTTCACCCATTGATACGCAGTTTCACGGCTGATCACATGAACTCGAATATCTTCATTTTCATAGTCTAAACCATGAATGCCATGCGCTTTAGTTGCATCGACTTCACCGATGAACACATCAAGCTTTTCAGAACAACCACCAGAAGAAGGGTAATAAGAGGTAACCGAAGCCACACGTCCGACTTGGATACCCGCTTCTTCTTCCGCTTCTCGACGAATCACTTCTTCTGATGACTCGTCACGATCAATCATGCCAGCGACAATTTCTAGCTGCCAAGGATGCGAATGTTCTAATGCGCCAACGCGGATCTGTTCAATGATCACTACCTGATCAGTCACAGGATCATACGGGAGCATGGCAGCAGCATGACCACGTTCGAACATTTCTCGTTCGACAATCCCACTCCATCCGCCTGCGAATAATCTATGCTTAAAACGGTATTTCACCATTTTAAAGAAGCCTTTAAACACGGTTTCTTTTGAGATTATTTCCACATCTTGGGGAGTAAAATCATTTTGTTGCTTGTCACACTGTTGCATTCAACACCTCTCTGAGTGAATCTTGTAGTTTACTCATTGTTATTCGCTTGCTCAAAGGACTTGGCTCAACTTTTTGTACAATAGTTATAAATTATTTTAAGCGTTTCCCAATTATTTATTGCACAAGTGGATAATTACGTGTAAAAAAGTGCAAAGTTTCGAGTAAATATCGTCCAAATTGAGTTAAACTACTGAGAATTAACCAATCTATATACCGCGGGAATGGAAAATGAAAAAACTGCTTCCACTATTTATCAGTGCAGCGCTAGGCAGTATGAGCACATCTGCATGGGCAGACTCTCTTGCTGAAATCTATGACTTAGCAAAACAAAACGACCCTCAATTGCTCAGTGTAGCAGCGCAGCGTGATCAAGCTTTTGAAGCAATCAACTCTAGCCGCAGTGCCCTACTACCACAAATCAACCTAACAGCGGGTTACGATATCGCTCGTGGTGATACTGACTACGACAACAACAATATCGCGTTGCAAGATCGCAGCAACGACCAAAACGTCTTGTCTGCTGGTGTTGGCTTTTCGCAAGAGCTGTACAACCGTGCATCATGGATCACGCTAGATACGGCTGAGAAAACGGCACGTCAATCGGACGCAACTTACGCAGCAACACAACAAGGTTTGATCCTTCGTGTTTCTCAAGCTTACTTTGAGGTATTGCGTGCACAAGACAACCTAGTATTCGTTCGTGCAGAAAAAGCAGCCGTTGGCCGTCAGCTAGAACAAACTAAGCAACGTTTTGAAGTAGGTCTATCGGCAATCACTGACGTACACGATGCGCAAGCACAGTACGATGCAGTATTGGCAGACGAAGTGTTGGCGGAAAACGATCTGATCAACAGCTACGAGTCACTACGTGAAATCACAGGTCAAGAACACAAAAACCTAAACGTTCTTGATACTGCTCGTTTCTCAGCAAGCCGTCCAAGCACCGCTGCTGAAACTCTAGTTGAAGAAGCAAAAACAACCAACTTGAGCCTACTGTCTGCGCGTATCTCACAAGATATTGCTCGTGACAACATCTCGCTAGCAAGTTCTGGCCACCTACCAACGCTATCTCTTGACGGTGGTTACAACTACTCTGATACAGCAGAAAGCACATCGGATAACACAACTGATGGCTTCAATGTGGGTGTAAACTTAGCAGTGCCACTATACACGGGTGGTCGTGCTACCTCTGAAGTGAAACAAGCAGAGTTCAACTACGTTGCAGCAAGTGAAAACCTAGAAGCTGAATACCGTAGTGTTGTGAAAGAAGTGCGTGCACAGAACAACAACATCAACGCTTCTATCGGCGCACTAAAAGCGTACGAGCAATCTGTAGTGTCAGCACAGTCTGCACTTGAAGCAACAGAAGCTGGTTTCGATGTAGGTACTCGTACTATCGTTGATGTACTAGACGCAACTCGTCGTCTATACGATGCGAACAAAAACCTATCAGATGCTCGTTACAACTACATTCTTGCGGGCCTTCAGCTACGTCAAGCAGTAGGTACACTAAGCGAACAAGATATCCTAGATGTTGATGCAGGCCTTAAGCCAGCAAACTAAACATCGATAGCTAAGTAACACACAAAACGCCAGTTGAATTTTCAACTGGCGTTTTTTATTGGGGTCAATAACCAAGCCAAGTGCACTTTAGATCCCCTCCCCCTTTCTAAGGGGAGGGTTAGGTAGGGGTTGCTTCTCGCTCTAATTGACGACACTGGTTTTCAATCAGACCGAGCATTAACCCCCTCTAACTCCCCCTTGAAAAGTGGGAGGACTGGAATGCGTTTATGGTTAGACTCACTCCACCAAAAACAACAAAGGCCGCTCGAAAGCGACCTTTAGTAATTAGTTTGTAGAATTTAGTGAGAAAGGAATTAGCCTTTACCACCTTTAATTGCGTTGATGATTTCGCTGGTTGAACAGCCATCTTCAAAGTTCAGTACGCGAACTTCACCACCTGCGGCAATCACTTCCTTACCACCAGCGATCTCTTCTGGTTTGTAGTCACCACCTTTTACTAGCAAGCTTGGCAACACTTCAGAGATCAAACGTTGTGGAGTGTCTTCACTGAAAGGTACTACCCAATCTACCGCGCCAAGACCTGCCAATACCGCCATACGACGATCGGTTGGGTTTACTGGACGACCAGGGCCTTTTAGGCGCTTAACGGAGTCATCAGTATTTACGGCAACGATTAGGCGATCGCCTAGCTCAGCAGCGTGGTTTAGGTAAGACACATGGCCTGCGTGTAGAATGTCAAAACAGCCATTAGTCATTACAACCTTCTCGCCTTTCGCACGTGCTTTCTTCACTGCTTCAATCAGTGCTTGTTCTGAAATCACACCGTAGTCTGTATCTTGGCTACCGTGAATCGCTTCTGCCAACTCAATCTCAGAAAGCGTTGACGTACCCAGTTTACCAACCACAACACCTGCGGCTGCGTTTGCCAGTGCACACGCTTCTTCAAATGATTTACCCGCAGCAACAGATGCCGCAAGAACAGAGATAACCGTATCGCCAGCGCCTGTCACGTCGTACACTTCTTTCGCTTGGGTCGGCAAATGGAACGGCTCTTGGCCACGGCGAATCAAGGTCATACCGTTTTCGCTGCGTGTTACCAATAACGCTTCAAACTCGAACTCTTCAACCAAAGCCAGCGCTTTCTCGACTAGCTCTTGGTCAGATTTCACTTTGCCCACTACGTCTTCAAACTCTTTCATGTTTGGAGTAAGCAGTGTTGCGCCGCGGTAGCGCTCAAAATCTGCACCTTTCGGGTCAATGAAGACTGGGATGTTTGCTGCGCGCGCTTTTTGGATGTATGCCTGAACGTGCTCTAGAGAACCTTTCGCGTAGTCAGACATGATCACCGCTTTCACACTTGGCAGTGCGGTTTCCATGCGAGACAGCACGGGTTCTGCATCTGTGTTCTCGAACTTGTCTTCGAAGTCCAGACGAATCAGTTGCTGACCACGGCTCATCACGCGTAGTTTAGTGATAGTCGGATATTCTGGCAGCGCCACGAAATCGCATTTCACTTTTAGCGAGTTCAACGTTTCCGTCAGTACTTTCGCTGGCTCATCCATACCCGTTAGACCAACAATGTGAGCATGACCGCCAAGTGAAGCAATGTTCATTGCCACGTTCGCAGCACCACCCGGACGCTCTTCATTGTTTTCTACTTTAACAACAGGTACTGGCGCTTCAGGAGAGATACGTCCAGTCGGGCCATACCAGTAACGATCTAGCATGACATCACCGATGATTAGCACACCAGCGCTGTTGTAATCAGGTAGAATTGGTTTCATTATTGGTCTCCAAAAATTAAATCGTGGTGAGTTTAACACAGCCTTTTTCTAGGCTGAACCTTGTGCACTACTTCTGCTTAGGCAAACCATTGATTCCATGCTTGCTTCACCCACTCTCGCTCTGCAACAAATTTCTCTTCCGCCACATCGGCATCCAAGTTGAGCAAGTTTCGACGATGAATCTCATCACGCATTGATGTGTATGCGCGCGTCAATTGCATCGCTTGATCTTCTTCCATGACACCTTGTGCAATCAGGGTTTCAAAAATACGCACGTTATCGCACCAGCGAATCAGCTTCGGCTTACTGTGACTGTAGTTGAGCACAAGGTATTGAGCGAGAAATTCAATATCGGTAATACCGCCGTTGTCTTGCTTCAGCATAAAACGACCGGATTTTTTCCCACCCAAGTGGTCACGCATTTTCTCACGCATATCGACCACGTCTTTCTTCAGTGCGTCTTGGTCACGCTGTTTACACAACACATCATGACGGGTGTTGTGGAAGGCGATAGCCAAAGGCTCATCACCATAAATCATACGCGCTCGAACAAGGGCTTGATGCTCCCATGTCCATGCATCTTTGTGTTGATAGTCATCAAAAGCATCAGTTGGACTAACCAATAACCCCGAAGCGCCAGATGGACGTAAGCGAGTATCCACTTCGTACAGAATGCCTGATGCTGTGCGGGTCGAGAAAATATGAATGATGCGCTGTGCCAAACGAAGGTAAAACTGGCGACCATCGATTTCTTTCTTACCATCGGTGTAGACGTTCACTGGGCAATCGTGCATAAACACGATATCGAGGTCTGAGTTATAACCCAGCTCCCAACCGCCAACTTTGCCGTAACCAATCACGGCGAAACCTTTACCTTCACGATCTTTCACATGCGTTGGTTCGCCATATTTTTCCGACACTTGTAACCAAGCTTGGTTCACTACCGCTTCCACAATTGCTTCTGCCAAGTAGGTTAAGTGGTCACTCACTTTCATCACAGGAAGGACACCAGCAATGTCCGCGGCGGCAATACGTAAGATGCAGATCTGCTTGAACTGGCGCAGCGCTTCCATCTGCTGCTCCATATCATCCTCTGGGATGCGGGCAAGGAAATCTCGTAACTCTGTTCGGTAGCTATCAAGTGGAATTGGGTTGTACAGATGCTGAGGATCGATCAACTCATCAAGCAGAATCGGATAACGCGATAGCTGCTCAGAAATCATTGGGCTAGCGGTACACAGGCGAACCAGTTGCACTAACGCCGCCGGATGTTCATCCAACAGCTCAAGGTACGTTGTTCGCGTACAGATGTTATGCAGCAAATGTAAAACTCGCGGCAAGCCAAACTGCGCATCAGGATGAGCAAACACCGCATCGAAGACTTTTGGCATTAGCTTGGTCAGCACTTCTCGCCCACGAGGTCCAAGCGTCTTCTTCGCCAAGTCCGCTTTGAACTGCATAATGGTTTTCGCCAGCTGTTCTGGATTCTCGGCTTTGATGTCCTCTTGTAGAACGTGTTCGAGCACGTCTTGCTTGGTCGCCATGTCCCACAATTCGTGGAAATGACGAGCGACGGTTTCCGCTTCGTCCTCTTCATCATCACCAATCAAGCTTTCAAACACCTTGTGCACGTTTGCCATGTGCTGTTGCGTTTGAGCAATGAGCGCATCCCAACTATCAAAGCGCATCGCAGTAGCAAGTTTTAATTGCTCGTCAGCACAACCGGGCAAGGTTTGCGTTTGCTTGTCCGCCATCGCTTGCAACAGGTTTTCTAACTGGCGCAGGTACTTATAAGCCGCTTCAAGATTATCGACCTCTGGCTGTGTGAGCTGACCTAGCTCACCAATGGCATTCAAGGTTTCTAGCAGGCCTCGACCACGTAAAGATGGCTCGCGACCACCACGAATTAACTGGAACACTTGAGCGATAAACTCAATCTCACGAATGCCGCCCGCACCCAACTTGATGTTATTGCTCAAACCACGACGGCGCACTTCACTGCTGATCATGGATTTCATGCGACGCAGGGATTGAATCGCACTGAAGTCGATATAACGGCGGAAAACAAACGGACGCAGCATCTGGCGCAACTCTTGATATTGCGGATACATTTCACTACCCATCACGCGCGCTTTGATCATCGCGTAACGTTCCCAATCCCTTCCTTGTTCTTGGTAGTAATCTTCGAGCGCGGCATAGCTCATCACCAACGGACCACTTTCACCAAATGGACGTAAACGCATATCCACGCGGTAACAGAAACCATCAAAGGTTTGTTGGTCGAGTGCTTTAATGATGCGTTGACCCAAACGAGTAAAGAACTGCGCGTTGGCTATGCTGCGGCGCGCACCTTGCGTCTCACCGTTTTCTGGGTACGTGAAAATCAAGTCGATGTCAGAAGAGAAGTTAAGCTCACCACCGCCAAGCTTACCCATGCCGATGATCAGCATAGGTTGCGCTTCACCTTCGGCATTGGCTGGCGTGCCCCACTCATTACAGCAAATCTTGTATTGCCATTGATAAGTTTCGAAGATCATCGCTTCGGCCAATTGAGACAAATGACTGAGCGACTCTTCTAGTGTCCAAGTGTGGGTAAAGTCTTTCCATGCAATGTAGACCATTTCGCGGTTACGGAACTGACGCAGCACACGGTGGCCTGCCATTTCATCTTGGCATTCAGCTAAGAGATCGGCAAGGCGTGTACGATAAGCTTGTTGTCGACTGCTTTCTGCCAGCATGCTTGGCAAGTTTTGTGCGAGTGTCTCATCACGATGAATCGCTTCGGTAATGAACTTACTTAACCCAGACACAAAACGAAATTGCTCAGCAATCTCGGTTGGCCATTGTTGAAAGTATCCCGCTTGCTCGGCGTTTTGAACCGCAGAATCCGCGACAGAAATCAGTGACGAAGGCAGCTGCATTTTTCTTCCTTGTGTGAAAAGCACTGTGGTTTGAGAGGTATACATTCTTTTATACCAGAGTTGGCACAAATAAAAACGCCCACAAAAGGTTTGTGGGCGTTTTATCAAAGCTTGCTGAAACTAGACTTCGAAAGATTTAATCTTCTTGTCGAGCTCTTCAGCATTGTTTTGCATCATCTCAGAGGTCTCTAGCAACTCGCTGACCACCACGACCGATGCTTCCACAAGCTCACGAACATTGGTTAAGTTCTGGCTCATTTCTTCTGCGACGCTGCTTTGCTGACCTGATGCCGTTGCAATCTGGAAGTTCATGTCGTTAATTTGCGTCACTTGGCCAACAATGCCGTCAAGCTCAGTGCCAGCATTTGAAACCAGCTCAACACCTTCGGCCGCCTCAACCACACTCTTCTCCATCAACTCTACCGCTGAGGTTGCGCTCGCTTGAAGCTGAGTGATCATCTCTTGGATTTCTACCGTTGCTTGCTGCGTGCGTTGAGCAAGGTTGCGAACTTCATCAGCTACTACTGCAAAGCCACGGCCCGCCTCACCCGCACGTGCAGCTTCAATTGCAGCGTTCAGTGCAAGCAAGTTGGTTTGTTCTGAAATACCTTGAATGGTGCCAACTACGCTGCCGATGGCATCAACACGCTCTTCCACTTGGTTAACCGCGCTTGCTGAAGAAGCGATATCAGAAGACAGTTCGCTCATCTTAGAGACGGTTTTCTGTAAGAACTGCTGACCAGTCACAGCTTGAGTGGATGCTTGTTCGGTAAGAGATGATGCTGTTTGAGCGTGCTCTGCTACCGTTTGAACCGTAGATGACATCTCGCTCATTACGGTAGCTAGCTGATCGATCTCGTTGAACTCTTCTTGTGCTGATTCTTTGGTTTCTGACATGCTGAGTGTCATCACTTCCGTCAGCGTAGAAAGCTCATCAGAAGCATTGATCTGCATTTGAATCACATCATGCAGCTGACGACGCGTTTTCTCTAGCTCACGCGCGACATCACCATATTCATCTTTACAATCCATACCAAATGGCACAGACAGATTTTTGCTTGCCATCAACTTGATCGCATCATTTAAGTATTGTGTTTGACGCAGCATGACACGCGCAGCGGCGAGCAATAGCACCACAAACACAGCAATGAGTATCGCGGTTTGCCACGCCACTTGCGTTAGGTAGGCTTCGTAATGTTGTTGGGCAACTTGCTCGTTCTGTGTTGCCGCTAATAATGAGTTATAGAACGTGCTCGCGTCCCATAATTGTTTTGCCACAATCAGGATGGTACTGAATACCATCAACATGACCATTTTCGGAACGAGCTTGATGTCGGATATCACCCTTTCCCACGGCTTAAATGCCAGCTTTTCCATTGTCAGTTCTCCACCGAGTCTTATATAGTCTTTATCTTACTTATAGTTATGCTCGCGCTTGGTTCTGGTTGCGCGATTTATTTCGAGCTTCGTATGAAAAACTATGATATCAAAGACAGCACTAAACCGATGGGGTTGCTATCACTAATCTTGTCCTTCATGGCGCTATTTGTGATCTCTGGCCTGTTGTTTTTCCCGCTTGATCACGAAACCCGTCAAGTCTTTATCGGTCTGGATTTTATAATCTGTAGTATTTTTATACTGCAGCTCACTATAGATTTGATCCGAGCCACAGATCGCAGGTTGTTTCTTAAGCATCACTGGATCGATTTTGTGGCGAGCATCCCAATGATTGAGCCTTTGCGCTTCGCCCGCTTATTCCATATCTTGCGCGTCATTCTGGTACTGCGCTCTTCTAAATTCATTCTTTTCCAGCTCAAGCAAAACCGTCGTGAAACCACATTAGCATCCATTCTGTTGTTAATGGTGGTACTGATTACTTTAGGTTCTAGTGCGATGCTGTTTATTGAAGGGCAAAACCCTGATGCCAACATTCAGACAGGAACAGACGCATTGTGGTGGGCCTTTGTTACTATTTCGACCGTTGGTTATGGTGACCATTATCCAGTGACGACGGGAGGGAAGCTGCTTGCCGTGCTGATCATCATATGCGGTGTTGGTATCTTCGGTATGATTTCAGGTTTAATCACCTCGTTCCTGACCGCTCCCACTCGTCAGCAAGATAACCGTTCGAAGAATAAAGAGAAGCTGTTGGAACAAGTATTGGATAGGCAAGAGCAGATCCTAGATAGACTCCAATCCATCGAAGACGAACTCAATAAACAGAAACAACAGACAAAAAAATAGGACCTTCAAGGTCCTATTTTTTGTAGTCATCTTATTCTTGCCAGTAGGGCTCAACTTCCACGCTGATAGCGCGAGTCTGATCCATCGCGTGCAAGATGGAGCGCTCTTGGCGATGTAGCCAACGCTCTAACTGTTCTTGCTCTTCCCCTTCTAGCATGCCAACTAATGGCAGCAAATGGTTGAGCATGAGCAGGTCGTCAATACCATGTACCAAGTCCGCCCATGGTAGACGGAAGCTGGTGCGCTCTTCTGCATCGTACAAACTCGCGAAGCCAATACCAGTGTAAAGATTACGCAGCAGACGGTAACGTTGATCGACATATTCTTGTGCTGACAAATCACGCTCAGCAGGAAAAGCTTCCATCAACTCAGCCCAAGTGCGATCCAGTTGCTTCACTGAGAACGGTTGGATGTTACTCGACATCTTTTCGCGCGCTTTATCATCCAAAAACGGCTGCCAACCACGCGTCAGAATCCAACGACTCAAATCCAATAGCAGACTGGTGTAGCGAGCAGAACTTAGCAGCTCTAACACTTCTTCACGGCTTGGTAGCTCGCCCAGTTGTTGAGTCAACTCAGAAACAAGGAACTTACGTGCGTCCAGTTTGCGCAGCACGTTGCCTTTATCGTCCAGTAGCTCTTCTAAATGTGCGTGCTCATCGAGCCACTCAAGCTCTTCTTCCAACCATTTCATTTCTTGGCGCAGAATCGCACTTGCTCGGCGTGGCACCATGCTGCCAAAGATAGTGAACGTTTGGCGGATAAAGCGAATTGCGTTGACGATTTCTCTTAGTGATTCGACACAATCACGCTCTGCGTAGATTTGCTCATGGTAATGCCAGTGTGCTAACGCATGCTCTAATGAGTTAATTAGGCAGTATTCCACGGTGTCGTTTTTGCTGCTGTCGACCAATGCCAGCGGCTTCACTTCATCACCCGTATAGCCACTTGCCAAACGGTAGCCTTTGGCCGCTTTGCTTAAGTTGCCTAGACGCATACCACCCGCTTCACATAGGCTGCGAGCAAGGGTAAACAGTGCATCTGTTTGACCAGATTTGAGTTCAAGTTCCACTTCACAGATAGGGTCTTGCTTTTCTTCTCCGTCTTCACCTAGGGCAATCACGGCACCTTGGTCGAACGCGACTTCGATTTGGCTGCCATCAGGCATACCAATCAGCCATTGTTCACGAGTGAAGTTAGTAGAGAATAGAGGCGTCAGCTCCGCTTGCAGTGTTGCGATATCTTTACCTGCTGGCCAGATATCAGAAGGATGAAGCGTGAGGTCCGGCTCATTACTGGTGTGCTCGGCATTGTATTCTGGTCTTTGATGAAGGCCAGCAACAACGCGTCCTGCTGTTTTTACAGTCTGGACAAAAACATCATCAAAACGGCGAATTCTTAAACCAATGTCGTGCTTTCTTAACCATTTATCAGCGGTATCAAAGTAGGTGTTACCTAAGTCACGACTACTGTGCTGAAGTACTTTTGTTTCGGAAATTTTAGCTCTTAAAGTTTCTGAAAATTCAGGAGAAACAAAAAACTTCAGTTCTATCTCGGTTTCCATAGCTATACCTTTCAAAGCAGATAGAAACAGGATATTGCCTAATTTCTCACACGGCAAGAAAGAAATATCACCCGAATGATGATCTAAAACAGTTTTAATGAGCGATTTAATGCGTTAACATGCGCGCCTTTATAGCCATCGTTCAACATTTCGCCAAGAAATGGTGTATGTTTTTTTAAGGTTATAGTTATTAGGTTGAATGACCATGCCAGTAAATACAATTATGGGGTTATTTGCAAAGTCCCCAATTAAGCCTTTGCAGCGCCACGTTGTGTGTGTCAACGAATGTTGTTCACACCTGGTTAAGTTCTTTGAAGTTTCTTCAAAGGGTGACTGGGAAAAAGCAGCTGAAATCCGTGCTCAAATTTCTCACCTAGAGAAAGAAGCGGACGTGCTGAAACGTGAAATCCGTCTAAAACTGCCTCGCGGTTTGTTTATGCCAGTCGATCGTACTGACATGCTTGAGCTTCTAACTCAACAAGACAAACTTGCTAACCTGGCAAAAGACATTGCTGGCCGTGTATATGGTCGACAACTTGTCATTCCTGAGGCTCTCCAACCAAACTTCCTCGCATACGTTCAACGTTGTCTTGATGCGGCTGATCAGGCGCAAAAAGTGATCAACGAACTTGATGAACTTCTAGAGACCGGCTTCAAAGGCCGTGAAGTAACGCTCGTTGCTGAAATGATTCATCAGTTGGACGTTATTGAAGATGATACCGATGCAATGCAGATTGAACTTCGCCAACAACTCATGGCGATTGAAGCTGACATGAACCCTATCGATGTCATGTTCTTGTACAAGATTCTTGAATGGGTAGGTGGTATTGCCGACCAAGCGCAGCGCGTAGGTGCTCGTTTGGAAGTCATGCTATCTCGATCTTAAAACATAAGTTAACGACATAACGAAGAGCATTATTAACGCGTGTCAGATGGACGATGACTATTTTCACCGTCTTATGGTCTGACGCGCGCAAAATTTTGCTCCGCTTGTTATAAAACAACTAGGTATTACGATGGATATCCTCGCTAACTACGGCACTGTCCTGATTATTGTTGCAGCAGCTTTCGGTTTCTTGATGGCTATTGGTATTGGTGCAAATGACGTTGCGAACGCAATGGGCACCTCAGTCGGCTCGAAAGCGCTAACCGTTAAACAAGCGATCATTATCGCAATGATCTTTGAATTTGCGGGTGCATACCTTGCAGGTGGTGAAGTTACCGATACGATCCGTAAAGGTGTTATCGAAACGTCTCTATTCGCTCATCAACCTGATGTCCTTGTATTTGGTATGATGTCTGCGCTTCTAGCGGCAGGTACATGGCTACTGCTTGCGTCATACATGGGTTGGCCAGTTTCTACGACTCACTCTATTATCGGTGCAATCATCGGTTTCGCATGTGTGTCTGTAGGTACAGAAGCAGTGGACTGGGGCAGCGTTCAAGGCATCGTTGGTAGCTGGATTATTACTCCGGTTATCTCAGGCTTCTTTGCTTACGTTATATTTGTCAGTGCACAACGCCTGATTTTCGATACAGAGAACCCACTATTTAACGCGAAACGTTTTGTACCTGTTTACATGTTCATCACGACAATGGTGATCGCGCTTGTAACCATCAAAAAAGGTCTGAAACACGTTGGTCTTCACCTAAGTAACGGTGAAGCATGGATGTGGGCAGCCGTAATCTCAGCAGCAGTAATGGCTGGCGGTTACTTCTACATTCAAAAGAAATTTGCTAACCGCGAAGAAGACCGCAGCTTTGCTGGCGTAGAAGGCATCTTCAGCGTACTAATGGTTATCACTGCGTGTGCGATGGCATTTGCTCACGGTTCAAACGACGTTGCTAACGCGATTGGTCCACTTTCTGCTGTTGTATCAACGGTTGAACACATGGGTGAAATCACAGGTAAGAGCACAATCGCATGGTGGATTCTTCCTCTAGGTGGTTTCGGTATCGTAGTTGGTCTAGCAACACTAGGTCACAAAGTAATGGCTACCGTTGGTACTGGTATTACTGAACTAACACCAAGCCGTGGCTTTGCAGCTCAGCTTGCAACAGCATGTACGGTAGTTCTAGCGTCAGGTACTGGTCTACCTATCTCTACTACTCAAACTCTAGTGGGTGCGGTTCTAGGTGTAGGTTTTGCTCGCGGTATCGCAGCACTTAACCTAGGTGTGGTTCGTAACATCGTTGCATCTTGGATTGTTACGCTACCAGCAGGCGCGCTATTGGCAGTGGTATTCTTCTACAGCATCCAAGCGATGTTCTCGTAAGACAGACCGTCAATAGATTGTAAGCGCTTTGTCATTATTGACTCAAACGCACAGAAAGGGAGGCTTTGCCTCCCTTCTTTGTTGCACCGAGGTTTGAAACTGCATAATATTCGTCTATTTCCGGCTCCAATCATTCGGTGCCAAAGCTGTATCCAAGAAAATCGTTAAGGGATTTATTGTGAAAAAACTATTCATCACGGTTTTGTTTACTTTGCTAGCAGCGCCAGCGGCACTAGCGGCAGACCGTTATATTTCTGATGACCTATTCACTTTTATGCACTCTGGTCCAAACAACACTTACCGTATTATGGGTAGTGTTAACGCAGGCTCTAAAGTACAACTGCTGCAAGCAAACAAAGACACAGGTTACACACAGATTCGTGACTCACGCGGCCGTACTGGTTGGGTGCAAAGCAAATTCGTAACAAACCAAGAGAGCATGGCTATTCGTATGCCTCGCATTGAGAAAGAGCTGAAAGAGGTGAAATCTCAACTTGCAAACGCACGCCAAAACTCAGACACAGAAAAAGCGGGTCTAGTGACATCACTAGAAACACGCAACCAACAGATTTCTGATCTAGAGAAGAAATACTCTGAAATCAGCGACCAGCTTACTTCTGTTGAAACAGAAAACCGCGAACTTCGCGCTAAGCTAGACACACAAAAAGACGACATGCTACTTAAGTACTTCACTTACGGTGGTGGTGTTGCAGGTCTTGGTCTGCTATTTGGTCTGGTGCTGCCACACCTGATTCCTCGCAGAAAGAAATCGCCAGCAGGTTGGGCATAATTGCCTTCAGCTGAATAGATAAAGAAAAGCCAGTCGTACTCGACTGGCTTTTTTGTTGGCTTATTAAGTAGGATTCTTGTTACTCACCCATTGAACTGGATGCTCGGCGTCTGTCCGTTGCCCCATAAATCTTGCCATCTTTTAACTCAATGGCGTTCAAGCCACTCACAACTGGAATCACGTGTACTGGGTAGCCAAGTTCCATAAACTCCGGCACCAGCATTTCTGCGAACGTTTTCTTCTCCACCAACAAGCCCGTCGGGTCATAAGGCTTAGTGCGGTCTATTTTGGTGCCGTACTGAATGTTCGGCAAATCGATGGCTTCCTGCGCTGATAAGTTCCAATCCAGCACCCCAACGACGGTTTTCAACACATAACCTGGGATTTGGGAACTGCCCGGTGAGCCCACCACCAAACGCAGGTTGTCGTCACTGTCCATCACCATTAACGGCGTAATGGCGGAACGTGGACGTTTGCCCGCTTCAACCGAGTTCTGAGTTGGTTTACCGTTGACCGTTGGCTGAGGTGAGAAGTTTGCCATCTGCGCATTCAAAATAACGCCATCAACCATCACGCCAGAACCCATACCGGTGCCTACTGTGCTCGTCATGGCAATAGCATTCCCTTCCCTATCGACGATAGAGATGTGTCCGGTATCTTTGCTCTCAAAACCTTGGTACTGCGCGTACTGTGTTGCGGTGACTTGCCCTGCTTTTGGATTCTCTTTTGCTACCCCTTCACTTGGAATAAGTCCACGACGCTCATCTAAGTACTCTCTAGATAGCAATTCAGCCGTTGGCGCTTCGACAAAATCTGGGTCGCCGGCATACGCGATACGGTCAGCCTTAGCAATACGCATCGCCTCAGTCATTAAGCGCCAAGGCTCAACATTCGTCTTCGCCATTTGTGAGAGTTCGTAAGGCTCAAGTAACTCAAGGCTTTGAGAGACCATCAGACCACCGGATGCAGGGTAACCAAACGAAACGACTTTATTCCCACGGTAATCGCTCTCAATAACCTCTCGTTGCTTTACTTGATAGTTTTTGAAATCGTCTAATGACAACTTCTCATGTTGGTCATCAATGCGGCTATTGACCGTGTCTACGATGTGCTTACCAAACTCACCACCATACAAATAGCTATCACCTTGTTGAGCAATGTTTCTCAACGTCTCAGCCATCTTCGGGTTCTTCATCAAGGTGCCCGTCGGTTTAATTTCGTCTCCTTGCCAATACAAGGCTTTGACTTCTGGGTCTTGCTCAAGTCGGCTTTGCTCTCGTACGACAATGTCGTAGGTGTAACTGTTCATCGCGTATCCTTCGCTCGCCAGTTCAATAGCAGGCTTGATAAGCTCTGACCATGGCAGCTTTCCGTATTGCTCGTGAGTGGTGTAAAGCAAGCGCAGCGTTCCCGGCACGGCAATAGAGCGAGGGCCAAGTATCTCATTGCGGCTAAGCACTTCTCCGTTTTCCACAAACATCTCTGGGTTTGCGCTCGACGGTGCTTCATCTCGTCCATCCAAGGCGAGAAACTTTTGTTTATCGTGCTGGTAGAACAGGGCGAACGTACCACCACCGATGCCTGTCATGTCTGGCTCTACAACGGACATCACCATTTGCATCGCAACCATGGCATCGACCGCGTTACCACCTTGCTTCAATACGGAATAGCCAGTACTACTGACATAAGGGTTGGTTGCACTCACCATAAAATGTTCACCAGTATTATCTGGCGTAATTGGGAAAGGTTCTGGCTTTGCGGCATGGCTCACCGCGGCAATCAAGCTCAAAGAAAAAGTAAGAATACGCATACGTTCCGGATAGACTCCTGTATTTATAAGATGTCTAACGTTGACTCAATGCTTATTGCGAAGTTCGTCAATATGGCGTTTTTTTACACAACACTGACTGGGGAACACCTATCAATAAATACGCCGTATTGGAGTCATTTAAACGACAGGCATAAGGTATATTTTGTTTCTTTGAACCCTGAGTTGGCATCACTAAAATGGATAAACTAACCGCTCTACAGAGGTAAAAAAAGCCAGCGGCAAAAGCTCACTGGCTAGATTTGATTTGGAAGAAAAGACGGCTTTAGTTTGAAGCTTAGCCTTTCCATTCATAGAGAGCTGGGATACGGATTTTCTCTCCTTGGAATTCGACGATCACCGCTTGCGGTTGGATCTCTTTCAAAGTGATCTGCCCATCAACCACATCACCTTGATGGTACTCAACGTTATTGATCTTCACCCAACGACGATTCACATCACTCGAGTACATGTGCGTTTGCAAGTTCATAGCAGGTAATCGTCCATGCCATTGTCGAGCGTCACGCTCAAGATCATCAGCCGATGATGCATTATCAGCTGATGGTTGATCATTATTTGCTAACGCGTTCTCTACTTTCAATGCTAAGTCTGGAGATAAAGAAGACAAGTCAAGATCGTCGAGCGACAAGCCGAGATCATCATGGCTTTGCATTTTCGGACTGGTCGGCGCGGTTTTCTGAGGTACTTCTAACAAGTCCTGCTCACCAGGAACCGAATCATTATTGGCATACCCTTGATCAACGAACGTCCCAAACTCTTGTGAGAGTTCGGCAGTCGGCCAATCTCGTTGCAACTGCGCCAGTTGTGGCTCCTCGGGGTAACTTAAGCTTTCGAATTTAGGCTTAACCACTGGTTTTACTGGCTCAACGATCGGCTGCGCTTTTTCGACCACAACAGGCTCTGGGGCATCTTGGGCAAAGAGATCCAAATACCACGCCGCGCCAACAGCCGTAATGCTCACTGGCAATAGAAAGAGTCCAACATGCTTCATGACTGACATTATGCGTCCTCCTCATCAATTTGCTTTAGCTGCGGTGCATCCATTTGTACACTCTGCTGCAATCGCTCCAATGTACGTTGTCCTGCGATACCATCAACACCAATGCCTTGCCAACGTTGGAACAACTCAACACGCTCTTTTAATGCGCCATCATAGATATCAGAACCTAGCGGTTGCTCATTCACAGCCTGTGCCAACAGTTGGTCAAGAACATCAATCGCTGGCCCTTCCATATCTAAGCGCAACGTATCCTTGAGCGGCGCTTGCCACAACTCAATGATGTTGCCTTGCCATAATGGTTTAAGCCAAGAAACGGGAAGTCGCAAACGCTGACTGCCGTTGAGCACTTCAACTTTGTCATCGCCAATGGCATACAAAACAACATAACCGACTTGGCCTTGATAGTTGAGCTCTAAGATAACCGGGCGATTTTGCTGCACCAACAACGGCCATGTCGCCATTTTACGCTCGCATCGCATGGTGGATTGAGGCTCTGATAAACATAAATTGTCACGTACCGAAGCACGATAACCCCAAAGCTTATACAGTTCATTCACCGCTAGGTTCGATTGTTTTTGTTCTAGCAACATGTTGCGCTGCTCATTGGTCAATTGCTCATTAACCACAGGCGCAGCAATTTGAGGGACTGTCGCTTGAACGACTTGAACAGGCGCAGTGCTTACCGTCGACTTTAAAGGCATTTGCTGCATCACAGCCCAACCAATACCGACAGCAGCGCAAACACCGATGGCAGCCGAGCCCCATGTCGGCCATTCAAAACTGCGGCGAATAGGTTTATCTTGCTGATAAATCTCCGCTTGGAACTGCATTACCTCTTCACACGCTTGATGAACAGTTTGCTTATCCACGACCACATTGCCTTTGTAATAGCTCATGTTCAGGGATTTATCGCAAATCAAGTTAATCAGACGCGGAATACCGTGACTGTATTTAGCAATCAATTTGGTAGAACTGCGGTCAAACAGCTGTTTATCACCACCAGCGGTGTGCAAACGGAACGTGATGTAATCTGCGGTTTCTTTCTCATCCAATGGCAGCAAGTGATAACGGCCAGTAATGCGCTGAGCAAGTTGACGCAGTTGCGTAGTTTGCAACAAGCGCTGTAATTCAGGCTGCCCCACCAAAAGCACTTTAAGCAGTTTACGCGTATCCGTTTCTAAGTTAGTTAACAGACGTAATTGCTCAAGCACATCGGCTGCCAAGTGCTGAGCCTCATCGATAACCAATAAGGTTGTCCAACCTGACTTGTGATTATTCAACAAGTACTCATGAATAACTTGGTTAAGCTGCTTTAGTGTCGCATCTTGCGGATAGGTGACTTTGAATTCATCACAAACGGCTTCGAGTAAGTCTCGACTTGAGAACGTTGGATTGAGGATCAACCCCGCTTTGGTGTTCTCGTCTAAGTTTGCCAACATGGCTTTTGCGACCGTGGTTTTACCTGTCCCTACCTCGCCTGTCAGCATGGCAAAACCACCACCATCGCCTAACCCCGCCTGAAGATGCGTAATTGCCTCTTTATGACGTTGGCTCAGATACAGATAACGCGAGTTTGGAACAATCGAAAATGGCAGTTCAACAAACCCGAAAAAGTCCTTATACATTAGGATCTCCAGCTAAAACCCACCCGCAATCAAATCGGGATATTCCTTATTAGACTTAAACAAAGCGCTAAGTTCTTTTAGATGTGAAGAAAAGTACCATTGCTTGCTACAATGTCCAACGTCATATCCATAAATTAAGAGGTAATCCGTGCAAGTTTATTTAGTTGGTGGTGCAGTTCGAGATCATTTGCTCGGAATCGACAGTTATGACAAAGATTGGGTGGTCGTCGGCTCGACACCAGAAATGATGCAAAGCCAAGGCTACACTGCTGTCGGGAAAGACTTTCCTGTGTTTCTTCATCCCAAGACTAAAGAAGAGCACGCCCTTGCACGAACCGAAAGAAAATCTGGCGCGGGTTACACTGGCTTTGAATGTTTCTTTGATCAAAGCGTTACACTAGAAGAAGACCTCATCCGTCGCGACCTCACTATCAACGCTATGGCGATGGATGAAGATGGCAACTTGTATGACCCATATGGCGGTCAAAGAGATATCGATGCAAAAGTACTTCGTCATGTCTCGCAGGCTTTTGTTGAAGACCCTCTGCGTGTTTTACGCGTTGCACGCTTCGCGGCTAAGTTAGCTCACTTGGGGTTTAGTGTCGCAGAGGAAACCATGCTGCTGATGCGCGACATGGCAGAATCCGGCGAGCTAAGCACGCTAACGCCAGAACGTGTTTGGCAGGAATGGCACAAGTCGCTTTCTACCTCTCGTCCAGACGTGTTTTTATCCGTTTTAAGAGATTGCGGTGCATTAGCCGTTGTCTTGCCAGAAATTGATGCGCTGTTTGGCGTACCTCAACCAGAAAAATGGCATCCGGAAATCGACACGGGCATTCATACCTTAATGGTGGCACAGCAGGCAGCTAAGCTGAGTGATTCACTACCCGTTCGATTTGCTGCGCAAGTACATGACTTAGGGAAAGGTATCACGCCAGAAAGCGAATGGCCAAGTCATAAAATGCATTGTCATACAGGATTAAAACTGATTAAAAAGCTGTGCGACCGTGTACGCGTACCTAATGAGTTTCGTGACTTAGCCCTAATGGTGTGCGAGCAGCACTCTAACATCCATCGAGCAGCTGAACTTAAGCCTCAAACCATTATCAAGATCCTCAACAAGTTTGATGTGTGGCGTAAATCAGAACGTTTACAAGATATTTTAATCTGTTGCCAAGCCGATCATGCAGGTCGAAAGGGGCTAGAAGACCAACCTTACCCGCAAGCAGAGCTGTTTATGCAAGCTTACCAAGCGGCGGCATCTGTCGATGTACAAGCGATCATTAAAGACGGCTTCAAAGGCCCAGCAATTCGTGATGAACAAGAGAAGCGTCGCGTTGAGGCGGTCAGAGTTACACTAGGAAAATAGACCGATAGGTACATAACGAACAAACAAAAACGCCCACTTAGCCAAGCGGGCGTTTTCATTCAGATTAGGTTTAAGCTGTCAGCAAGAAAGCAAACAAGCCAAAACCTAGAATCAGACGGTAGATAACGAATGGTGTCATGCCCATGCGTGAAATCATCTTCAAGAAGAAGTGAATACAGATGTACGCACTGATAAACGAAGTCACAATGCCCGTTAGTAGGAAGCCAACGTGTACTGGTTCACCGCTTGTCACCAACTTCATACCTAGGTAACCACCCGCCAAAGTAATGATTGGGATAGACATTAGGAATGAGAAACGTGCCGCCGCTTCACGAGTGAAACCAAGGTAAAGTGCCGCCGTGATTGTCGCACCAGAGCGTGAAGTACCAGGAATCATCGCGAGTGCTTGCGCGATACCGATAAACAGAGCCTTCTTCCAGCCAGTTTGGTATTCATCTGCTACTAGCTCTGCATTTTTATCTACCCACCAAAGCAACAAGCCGAAGATGATAGTCGTGGTTGCAATCACGTAGGCACTACGCAGGTAAACCTCGATGATGTCTTTCATCAACAAACCAAACACACAGGCTGGGATCGTTGCAATGACGATCATCCATGCCAGTTTGGCCTCTTTGCTGCGATCTCCTTTAAAGATCGAAGCAAACAGTGCTTGGAAAAGCGTGATCACTTCTTGACGGAAGTAGATCACCACCGCCATCAACGTACCAACGTGAACGGCAACATCAAAGGCCAAACCTTGGTCTTCCCAACCAAGAATGGCAGAAGGCAGGATCAAGTGCGCAGAGCTGGAAATTGGTAAAAACTCTGTCAGACCCTGAATCAGAGCCAAAATAAAGGCTTCAAAGTAACTCATGTAAACAACTCAGATTAAAGTGAAAAAGAAACTGGTTTGAGTGAATCGACAGGCTGCATCACCTGCCAAATATCTGCGATTGTTCTTCCATCGCCGGGGATCACCAATTGAGGTTCGAGATCATACAGGGGCTTTGTTACAAAAGGATATTTGTAGATATCACTGCGAGGTAGCTCAGGTTTTTGCTGCGAAATACACTCACCAAACAAGACTATATCGAGATCTAAAGTTCGATCCTGATACTTCTGCGCGTTTTCTTCACGCCCCCACTGAAATTCAATCTCGCGTAAGCGGTGACTCAACTCTTCGAGTGATAACTCCGTGGAAAAACTAATCACGAAGTTGTAGAAGTTTTGGCTGCTAAAGCCGATTGGCTCGCATTCGTATATCGGCGAAACTCTCAGATCACATCCAAGCTTTTGCAGCTCTTGATAAGCCACAAGTGCGTGATGTTCTCGGTCAATATTGGTCCCTACACCGATATACGTTTTGATCATGCCTGACCTCGCTCAATCACAACGCCAACAGCGCGTGCTTGAGGAACAGCACCAGGTTTCGCTAAACGGATCTTCACCCAAGGAACAGAGAAACGTTGCATGATAAGCTCTGCGACTTCTTCTGCCACGCGTTCCACCAACAAGAAGCGACCATTTTCGATGTGATTCAACACCGCTTCGCTCACTTGTGAGTAATCCAACGCATCTTGAACATCATCACTCTTGCCCGCCGGCTTGTTGTCGTGCGCCATTTCGATGTCCAGAACCAGCTTCTGCTTGATTTGCTGTTCCCAATCGTAAACGCCGATGGTGGTGATCACTTCTAACTGTTCAATAAAAACTTTATCCAGAGCCATCTTATGTCCTTCTATTACAGAGGTCGGATACCCGATTTGGGCATTTTGATCGTACTATTCTATACCCAAGCAACCTGCTGCGGCCTTTAACCACGTCAATTGGTGGCAAATGTCGCTTGGGTATAAACTGCGAAGACTCTTTATATACAAGAAATCCCATAATGCAAGCTCTATCGCAGAGAGTATTTTTGCTCGCAGCCGAATCGCGGTATGATAGCAATTACTCAGGAACTGAGCATTAAATTCCAATCCATCAAGGACTTCTATGGACGCACTGGCACTAATAATGACAATGGCCGCCTATTTGCTGGGTTCGATCTCCAGTGCGGTTCTAATTTGTCGTTTGCTGAGACTGCCAGATCCACGCAAAGTTGGCTCGAATAACCCAGGCGCCACCAACGTATTACGTATTGGTGGTAAAGGGGCTGCGATTGCCGTATTGCTTTGCGATATGCTCAAAGGCACCATTCCAGTTTGGGGTGGCTACTTCCTTGGTATCGACCCAATAATCCTTGGTGTTATCGCCATCGCGGCCTGTCTTGGCCATATGTATCCGATCTTCTTTCACTTTAAAGGTGGCAAAGGTGTTGCAACGGCACTGGGCGCAATAGCACCTATTGGTTTGGATTTAACTGGGCTGGTGATGCTCACTTGGCTCTCTGTTGCGGCTCTATTCCGTTACTCTTCCTTGGCTGCCTTGGTGACGGTTCTGGTTACTCCTTTTTATACTTGGATGTTCAAACCCCAATACACTCTGCCTGTGGCCATGTTGTGTTGTTTAATCGTCTTTAAGCACCATCAAAACATCCGCCGCTTACTGTCCGGTGAAGAGCCTAAGATTGGCGAGAAGAAACTGATAGAAAAAAACTCGGCTTAGTGCCGAGTTTTTTGTATTTGAATCATGCCGTACAAGATTTTATGCATGTACTTTATTGAGGAAGTTCAACAGCATTTGGTTAACGAACTCTGGCTGTTCTAAAGAGCTGATATGTCCCGCTTCAGGAATCTCCACTAACTCACTGCCCGTAATGCAATCATTCATTAAGTAAGATTCAAACACTGGACGTGGCTTATCCTCACGACCAACCGCAATCAACGTTGGCAATGCAAACATCTCAGAATCTTCAATCACATCACGACGGCCAAACACCATACGTCCAATACGAGCAACTTCGACTGCACGCTCACCTTGTAGAGCTTCCAGACTTTGTTTGAATGAAGCCACTAACTCTGGATTCACTTGCTCGGCATTATTGGCAAAAAACAGCGGAGTGACAGCCTCAATAATTGGCGCTGGCACGGCTTGTACTTGGCTAATCGTATCTAACATCGCAAAGTACTTCTTGTGCGTCACTTCAGGCTCAAGCCCAATGAAGGTATCAATCAACACCAATGACTTCACACGCTGCGGCGCTTGAGAAGTCAACTCTGCACCCCACATGCCACCGACAGACAAACCAACAATAGAGAATTGTTCGATCTCCAAATGATCCATCAATGCCAGCATGTGCTGAGCGTAATCCACCAAAGAACGGGTTGAAGCTGGCGCAGAATCTGACTCACCATGTCCCCAAAGGTCTGGCACAATACAACGGTACGATTGGCTCAACACTTCAATTTGTGGAGCCCACATTTGGCAATCCCAAAGGTAGCTGTGACCAAACAGAAGTACAGGACCTTCGCCCTTGTCTAAGTAAGCAAGTTCTTGGCCTTCAATTTCAAACTTATTCATTGTTATATCCATTTCTTATTCTTGCGCATCATCCTATCACCAAAACAATATAGAACTGCTCGCATCAGTCAGACTTTCACATTAATTACACGAAGCCTTTCAAGTCGTTAGCTAAAAATAAAGGCCTCTGATGAGCAGAGACCTTTATTGTCGTGAATCTATTTCAAACCTTCAGCAGAAGTTTGCTTACGCGATTGGCGTCAGTTGGTCGATTGGCCAACGTGGGCGCGCTTCCACGGCCATGTCTGACACTTCGCCATTCTTCAGGCGCTGCATACCAGCGTAAGCGATCATCGCACCGTTGTCGGTACAGAATTCCGTGCGTGGGTAGTAAACTTCACCACCGACTTTCTTCGCCAGCTTCTCAAGCTCAGCACGCAAACGACGGTTAGCACTTACACCGCCAGCAATAACGATGCGCTTCATGCCTGTTTGCTCTAGTGCACGCTTACATTTGATTGCGAGTGTTGCACACACGGCTTCTTCGAATGCTAAAGCGATGTCCGCGCGTGTTTGCTCGTCATCACCGTTTGCCGCAATAGTATTAGCAGTAAAAGTCTTTAGACCAGAGAAGCTCATGTCCAAACCTGGCACATTGGTCATTGGACGTGGGAATTTAAAGCGACCCGGTGTGCCTTTCTCTGCCAGTTTAGATAGCAGTGGACCACCTGGGTAATCCAAGCCCATTAGCTTGGCAGTTTTATCGAACGCTTCACCCGCTGCGTCATCAATCGATTCGCCTAGGATTTTGTACTCGCCGATGCCTTTCACTTCCACCATCATTGAGTGACCACCTGATACCAATACCGCCACAAACGGGAACGGTGGTGGGTTATCTTCTAACATAGGTGCAAGAAGGTGACCTTCCATATGGTGAACAGGTACCGCAGGTACACCCCAAGCGTAAGCGATACTGCGACCAATCGTTGCACCAACAAGCAAAGCACCAACAAGACCAGGGCCTGCCGTGTACGCCACACCATCAATGTCTTTCGGGGTTAGGTTTGCTTCCTTTAGCGCCTCTTTAATGAGAGGAATGGTTTTCTTAACGTGGTCACGTGAAGCCAACTCAGGCACCACGCCACCGTAATCCGCGTGAAGTTTTACTTGGCTGTAAAGCTGGTGTGATAGCAGACCTTTTTCATCGTCGTAAATCGCGATGCCAGTCTCGTCACATGAGGTTTCAATACCGATAATGCGCATGGTTTTCTCAGTGGGCTTTCTATATAGAGGAAATTTGGGCGTCATATTACCTTGCCTTGGTGCTTCAAACAAATTTTGTACAGACAATAAGCGATAAAAGGCTTTACAAAGCTTATGTGATCGGATTAAAATTCCGCACCATTTTTGATCAAGCTGGTAATAGACCAAACAATTGTGATTTGGTTTACTGAAATCCAGCGTTAACGAATAACCCCTGAGGTGAAAGGCATATGCCAGTAGTTAAAGTACGTGAAAACGAACCGTTCGACGTTGCTCTACGTCGTTTCAAGCGCTCTTGCGAAAAAGCAGGTATCCTTTCTGAAGTGCGTCGTCGTGAGCACTACGAAAAACCAACTACAGTTCGCAAACGCGCTAAAGCAGCAGCTCAAAAGCGTCACGCTAAGAAGCTTGCTCGCGAAAACGCTCGTCGCGTTCGCCTGTACTAATAACTGAGCTCCGGAAAGGAATTTAGTTATGGCTCTGATTGATAAACTCAAAGAAGAGCAAAAATTAGCGATGAAAGCCAAGGACAAATTGCGCCTTGGTACTATTCGTTTAGCTCTATCAGCAATTAAGCAACGTGAAGTTGACGAACAGATCACTCTGGGCGACGACGACATTCTTGCTGTATTGACTAAGATGGTTAAACAACGTCGCGACTCTGTAACGCAATTTGAAGCAGCGGGTCGTCAAGATCTAGCTGATGCGGAACAAGCTGAAATTACGGCTCTTGAGGACTTTATGCCTCAACCACTGACAGACGAAGAAGTTGCAGCTCTTATCGAGAATGCAATTGCGGAATCTGGTGCAGCTGGCATGCAAGACATGGGCAAAGTAATGGGCGTTCTGAAACCGCAAATTCAAGGGCGTGCAGATATGGGTAAAGTAAGCGGTCTAGTTCGCGCTAAATTGGCTTAATACCCCACCCAATTGCAGCAAGCCGTGCTATCCTTTGGAACGCACGGCTTGTTTGTATCTGGCAGAATGGAATAACAAAAAGCCGTACACATGCTTTTCTCTGTAACCCATTCACACCAATCATGATTTTCTTTTTTTGTTAGGTTTTATGGCTGGACACATCCCTCGCAGTTTTATTGATGACCTCCTAGCTCGACTCGATATTGTCGATATTATCGACGCGCGCGTAAAACTTAAGAAAAAAGGCAAAAACTACGGTGCTTGCTGCCCTTTCCATAACGAAAAGACCCCTTCTTTCAGCGTTAGCCAAGAGAAACAGTTTTATCACTGCTTTGGTTGTGGCGCGCACGGCAATGCCATCGACTTCATTATGGAGTTCGAACGTTTAGAGTTTGTCGAAGCGATTGAAGAACTGGCGTCTTACCTTGGTTTGGACGTACCACGCGAACAGCGCAGTGGTGGCGGTGGTCAGTTTAAATCTGGCCCTCAAGCAAGCAGCAGTGAAAAACGCAGTCTTTACGATTTGATGGGCAGCATTGCTCAGTTCTATCGTAACCAACTCAAGCAGCCAGCAAGCAAAGTGGCGATTGAGTACCTGAAAGATCGCGGTCTATCTGGCGAAATCGTACAGAAGTTTGGCATCGGCTATGTGGCTGATGAATGGGATTTAGTTCGTAAGAACTTCGGCCAGAACAAAGACAACCAAGACATGCTTGTGACTGGCGGCATGTTGATCGAGAACGACAAAGGTAACCGCTATGACCGCTTCCGTGGTCGTATCATGTTTCCGATTCGTGATCGTCGTGGTCGAGTGATTGGATTTGGTGGTCGCGTTCTTGGCGACGGTACTCCGAAATACCTAAACTCACCAGAAACGCCTATCTTCCATAAAGGTAAAGAGCTTTACGGCCTTTATGAAGTTTTACAGGCATATCGTGAACCACCACGAATTTTAGTGGTTGAAGGTTACATGGATGTGGTGGCTTTGGCGCAATATGGCGTAGATTACTCTGTCGCTTCATTGGGCACGTCAACGACCGGTGACCACATTCAAATGCTGTTCCGACAAACCAACACCGTTGTGTGTTGTTATGACGGTGACAGAGCAGGTAAAGAAGCCGCATGGCGCGCGTTAGAGAACGCACTTCAATACCTAAAAACAGGTAACACATTGAAGTTCTTGTTCTTACCTGATGGTGAAGACCCGGACAGCTACGTTCGCAAATACGGCAAACAAGCCTTCGAACAACAAATTGAACAAGCGACACCGCTTTCGAGCTATCTTTTCGATAACCTGATTGAATTGCACCAAATCAACTTGGGCAACAATGAAGGTAAATCCGCACTGCGTGCCTACGCGAGTGCCTTAATCGACAAGATACCAGATCCCTACTTTCAGGAATTGCTCGAAAAGCTGCTTGATGAACGCACGGGCTTTGATAACCGCTTACGCCAGCCGCGTAAGAAGACGAGCGAAACTCGACCTCAGCCGCACAAAGAGATCAAACGAACTCCAATGCGCGAGGTAATCGCTCTACTTATTCAAAATCCGAGCTATGCTCAAATGGTACCTGATTTGTCTTCGGTAAGAGATTTATCAATACCAGGACTAAGTTTATTTGTTGATGTACTTGATAAATGTCAGGCACATCCCCATATCAACACAGGCCAATTATTAGAGCATTGGCGAAATAGCCAAAATGAGACCCTTCTGTCTCGTCTAGCGAGCTGGGATATACCCCTCGTAGAAGACAACCTAGAAGAAATATTTTTAGACTCACTGGATAAAATTATTGCCCAGTGCGTAGAAAAGCAAATTGAAAACCTGCAGGCCAAAGCAAGAAGTGTCGGTTTATCAGCCGAAGAGAAAAGGGAGCTGCTAGCTTTAATGCTAGATTTAAAAGCGTAACCCTGATTAATTAGTCAGCAACAATTAAATTTGCTATAGTAAGTGGTTTGCATTTCGCATACTAATTCCTTCACCAGATTACGAAGTTGGATACCGTCTATGGATCAAAATCCGCAGTCACAGCTAAAGTTACTTGTTATTAAAGGCAAGGAACAAGGCTATCTGACCTACGCCGAAGTAAATGACCACCTGCCTGCTGAAATCGTAGATTCAGAACAGGTAGAAGACATCATTCAGATGATCAACGATATGGGTATCAAGGTAGTAGAAACTGCCCCTGATGCCGATGATCTAGCACTGAACGATGACACAAACATTACCGATGAAGATGCAGCAGAAGCTGCAGCAGCAGCACTTTCTAGCGTAGAAAGTGAAATTGGTCGTACAACAGACCCAGTACGTATGTACATGCGTGAAATGGGTACTGTAGAGCTGCTGACTCGCGAAGGCGAAATCGACATCGCAAAACGTATTGAAGAAGGTATTAACCAAGTTCAATCGTCTGTTGCTGAATACCCTGGCACTATCCCATACATTCTTGAGCAATTTGACAAAGTTCAAGCAGAAGAACTTCGTCTAACAGACCTAATCTCTGGATTTGTTGACCCTGATGCAGACGACACAGCTGCACCAACAGCAACGCACATCGGTTCTGAACTGACTGAATCTCAGCTAGAAGAAGAAGATGAAGAAGACGTTGATGAAGACGAAGAAAGCGATGACGATTCAGATGATTCTGAAGAAGATGTTGGTATCGACCCAGAGCTAGCGCTTGAGAAATTCAACCAGCTACGCAGCACATACCAAAACCTTCAGCTTGCAATCAACGAGCACGGTTACGAGAGCCCGAAAGCAACAGTAGCTAACGAGTTGATGCTAGACGTATTCAGAGAATTCCGTCTAACGCCAAAACAGTTTGATCACCTAGTGAATGAACTGCGCACGGCGATGGATCGCGTTCGTACTCAAGAACGTTTGATCATGAAGGCTGCTGTTGAATACGGCAAAATGCCGAAGAAATCATTCATTGCACTGTTCACAGGCAACGAATCAAGCGAAGCATGGTTGGATGAAATCCTATCATCTGACAAGCCATACGCTGAAAAAATCAAACGTAGCGAAGAAGAAATCCGTCGTTCAATCACTAAACTAAAAATGATTGAAGAAGAGACTTCTCTAAACGTTCAAAACATTAAAGACATCAGCCGTCGTATGTCTATCGGTGAAGCAAAAGCTCGCCGTGCGAAGAAAGAGATGGTTGAAGCGAACTTACGTCTAGTAATTTCTATCGCGAAGAAATACACCAACCGTGGTCTACAGTTCTTGGATCTAATCCAAGAGGGTAACATCGGTCTGATGAAAGCGGTAGATAAGTTCGAATACCGTCGTGGTTACAAGTTCTCGACTTACGCAACGTGGTGGATCCGTCAGGCAATCACTCGTTCAATCGCGGACCAAGCACGTACGATTCGTATTCCGGTACACATGATCGAAACGATCAACAAGCTAAACCGTATCTCTCGCCAAATGCTGCAAGAGATGGGTCGTGAGCCGCTACCGGAAGAACTGGCAGAGCGCATGCAGATGCCAGAAGACAAGATTCGTAAAGTACTGAAAATCGCTAAAGAGCCAATCTCTATGGAGACACCAATCGGTGACGACGAAGATTCGCATCTAGGTGATTTCATCGAAGATACTACGCTAGAACTACCGCTAGATTCTGCAACTGCGACAAGCCTGAAAATGGCAACAAAAGACGTACTTGCAGGCCTAACGCCACGTGAAGCAAAAGTTCTTCGTATGCGCTTTGGTATCGACATGAACACTGACCACACTCTAGAAGAAGTTGGTAAGCAGTTCGACGTTACTCGTGAACGTATCCGTCAGATCGAAGCGAAAGCACTACGTAAACTACGTCACCCAAGCCGCTCAGAAACACTGCGCAGCTTCCTAGACGAGTAATCGAAGCGATTAAAATCAAAAAAGGTGACCAACGGTCACCTTTTTTATTATCCGTGAAGCTAAGTGAATAAAAACTAAGCGCAATTGCCCTACCTAGTGGCTAGACACCTTGCAACGCTTCCCCTATAATCGTTGACCTATTAAGGCCCCTTAGCTCAGTGGTTAGAGCAGTCGACTCATAATCGATTGGTCCCCAGTTCAAGTCTGGGAGGGGCCACCAAATTCAGAAGGCTCGTAGAGAAATCTACGGGCCTTTGTTGTATCTGGAAGGCAGAAATTCCATACAATACCAACGACTCACACCAACTTTAGAGGTAGTTTAGAACTGAGGTTTGTTTAGAGCTAAGGGCGATCTAACTCAAGCTTGCTGACTTGGTAATCCTCTGTCGCTGCAACTAAGTCAGGACGATTAATGACTTTCCACAAGAAATAAGGCGGGATCAGAAACGCGACGAAGTAAAACGATTCGTGGAAGAAGATATGCGCGATATTTTCTTGATGCTCGCACAGTGCCGCAAGGGCGCAGAAATCCAATAAGATACTCAAAACCCCGAACACCACAGAGACCACGATGGTCAAACCCAGTAACTCTCTGAGGTAATGTTTAAATGCCATTCTAGTAATTCCTTCTAGCTAATCAGTGCGGTCAAAATTACGCCTCTAACTCCTTCTCTGAATTGACTTTTATCAACTTCATCGCCAAACAAATAAGAACTTAGTTTTATAAAAGATCACTTGCACAAATCAGAAAAAGAGCGGCAATTAAAATGCAATTAATTGAACATTAAAAAAGCCAATCAAATGACTGACTTCTACTGTTATTCAGGGTTAGCAAGAAATAGAGTTAATCCGACAAGTAATACTGAACAGTTGAAACAACGCGTACTTTCTTAATATAAGGCGTGTTGCTATCACGATCATAAATAGAGAACTGGCCTTGCGTCGCACGCTTGATTTTACCAAGCGAGCTTTGCGAATCTTTGGCGAACTTCTCTGCCACTTCACGAGCGTTCTTGGTCGCTTCCTCAATCATATCTGGCTTGATGTCATTGAGCTTAGTAAAGCTGTACTCAACACGATTAGCATAAGGGTCTTGGTTAAGCAAAACGCCCTGTTTACCTAGCTCACCAATTTCATTGATCGCCGCTCTGACGACATCAATATTCTGGCTATAAACCGTCACCGTTCGATTGGCTAAGTAACGATACTCAATGTCCTGTTCATTGCCGTATTGCTGCGCTTTGCGGTCTGTTACAGCAGGAGAGGAAAGAGAAAAGTTTGATTCATCCAACCCTTTAGCAGCCAGAAAATCGAGCACCAATTTGGTTTGCTGATCAATCTCATCAAACATCGTCGGCATATCATTACTCGCAACAGTAAACTGAATTGGCCAAATCACCGTATCCGCTGGGTACTCACGCTCAGATAAACCCTTTACCGTCACGACGCGTTCATAAGCTTTGTATTTTACCGCGGTCTGTTGAATGAAAAAGCCCAACACACCTAACCCGATGATTAAGCACAACCCTAGCCACAGTGACGACTTATTGGAAATCCGCTCCACTCATCCTCCTAATTTCGTTAAACCAATCAATTTGTTATCTAGATAACATAGCCTAGATACCGCAGGAAAATAGCGACTGAAAGCTAAGTTTTTGTCATATCGCTCGAAATGATAAGCGCAATAGCATAAAATCGAACAGTGTTTTATTTTCGAGTTTCATTACTATGTTAAAAACAAAGTTGATGGTGTTGCTCAGTGGCCTACTCGTCTCTGCGTCTTGTTTGAGTGCTGACGAGATTTCCTCTGAAGAGATGAGTGAAGAACAAGTGGTCGAAAGCGCAGCTCTAGACGAGTCAGCGATTGCTTGTACTGAGGAACATTGCGAAGGCAAGGGCTTTGATGGGCGTATTCTGTTAGACAACGAGCCAACCAAGCAGGTATTGAGCTCTCTCGAAAGCCTGGGGGAAACACTGAACTCGTTGAGTTTCTTAATGTTCGCTGGAGATAAAACCTAACGCAACCATTAGGAACTCTCGCCTCAATGCCTTTGGTCAATAAAGCTTCATTGGTTTGTCACCAAAGGCTCATGCTTTTGCCTCTTAACTGTCATCTGTAATTTCTACTATCCAATCAGCAACTTGTACGCTGAGGTAAATATGGATAGTTCGCCCCCTTTTCGTCTCCCACGTAAAACGCCGTTTGGCATTGGTGAAAACGTTGCTGAATGGGCAACCGGTTTAAACCAACTTGATAAGTTCTACGCCCAACGCCCCGTTAATGCCGATACCAAAACTTTTCTTCGCTTCACGCTGGATATCTTAGGTATCGACTATCGCATTGCCCATGGTTCACTCGATTCAGTTCCTAAACAAGGAGCTACCGTCATTGTGGCGAACCACCCGCTTGGTTGTGTGGAAGGCGTGATCTTGGCTGAATTACTGTTGATGGTCAGAGGCGATATCCAAATCCTAGCCAATCAATACCTTAAAACCGTGCCGGAGTTAGATCAGCTCTTTATTGGTGTCGATGTGTTTGAAGGCAAAGACGCCGTCAAATCGAATATGAAAGCGCTCAGAGCGGCCAATAAACACCTCGCAAGTGGCGGCTTATTGCTTGTCTTTCCTGCTGGTGAGGTTTCCCAGTTAGTCGATGCCAAACAGCAACGCTTGGAAGACAAATCGTGGAGTCGAAGCGTAAGTAGCCTAATCCGCAAAAACAAAGCAACGACAGTTCCAGTATTCATCAGTGGTCAGAACTCGAAACGCTTCTATATGGCAGGGAAAATCCATCCACTTTTGCGTACCTTAATGCTTGGGCGAGAACTGCTGAATAAACAGGCGCAAACCATCGACTTATCTTTTGGCCAAGCAATCAAATTCAAAGAGCTCAGCACACTTAACGATGATCAAGTGGTGAACTATTTACGGCTCAACACTTACTTGCTCAATCGAGAGACCCAATCGGTGAAACCCTCTTCCTCATCAGAACGGCTCTCTCCAATAGCGGCAGGGTTACCCGTAGGCGAATTGCTTGAAGAGCTGAACAACTTACCAAAAGAGTCCAAGCTGCTAACAAGTGGTGAGTTCGATGTTTACTGCACGGAGTCGCAGAATATCCCTTCCCTACTGCATGAAATTGGTCGCCTACGTGAGCTCAATTTTCGACAGGTTGGCGAAGGGACGGGACTAGCAATAGACATTGACCATTTCGATCATGATTACCTGCATCTGTTTGTGTGGGACAGAGAGAACCAATGCTTGGTGGGCGCGTATCGTTTAGGTCTGGTTGATCAACTGATTGAAAAGTGCGGCGTAGCGGGTCTGTATTCACGAACCTTGTTTAACTATGACCAACGCTTTATCGCCCAAATGGGTAAATCCATTGAAATGGGACGCTCAGTGATTGCGCAGCAATATCAGAAGAGCATGAGCGCGCTACTGCTGCTGTGGAAAGGCATCGCAACCTTCGTACATCAAAACCCAGATTACACTCACCTATTTGGTCCGGTAAGCATTAGCAACGACTATAGCGATACTGCACGCCAACTGCTGGCTCAATCAATGACACTGCATCACTACGACAACAATTGCGCAGAGTACGTCACGCCTTCTAACCCACTTCCCGAGCACCACCGTAACTGGAACACCAGCATGCTTACTGCTCTGGGAGATTTACAGTTACTATCACGCGTAATTGCCAGAATCGATGAAGGAAAAGGTGTGCCCGTTTTACTGCGTCAGTACTTAAGCCTCAATGGCAAACTGGTGTGCTTCAATGTCGACCCTGCATTCAATAACGCGCTGGATGGATTGATTACGGTGGATTTGCGCGATGTTCAAGAAAAGACGTTGGCAAGGTATATGGGACGCGAACAAACTCATGAGTACCTCACCTACCATGCAATTAGCAGCCATAAGTAAGAACATTGAGTAAGAAGGGAGTTGTGAGTCAATAAAAAGCAGTGTAACGACTCTCTTTTACTTTTCTATCAATTAGATAAGAGCACTTCGTGAAGTTCGCCTAAAAGACTCTTATAAATACATCCTATCGAAGAGTCGCAATGACATTGATCACACCAATTCCGTCACAAACTTTCACAAAACACCAAAGCCGACTCAGATCACACTTTATATTCAGACCAAACCAACACAAAATGTGACATTGATCGCCACTGGTATTTAATTTGAATTTCAAAAGAAATCAAAAGTGATCAAAGTCACAAATTATTTTGATTTTAAATTTGTCAGAAGATCGAATTGATCACTAAGATTTTTATTGACAGATTTGAAAGTGGCTTTTTGTTATTAAGTTACAAGTTAATAAGTTGAACTTGGTCACTTAAAAACCGTTTCTCAGCCTAAGAAATGCGGGCGTAGATCACGAAAAACCCGTTGTCAGTTCCAATTGGAAAATGTGTGGTAAATTGATTGGGTACTAAGCAATCAAACAAACGGTTTTGGCGAACCGTTTACTACAACAAGATTCATCAGAACATCGAACGGGGAATTGTTATGATATCACCAGATGCCAAGATCAAGATACAAAATTTTGGTCGTTTTCTGTCAAACATGGTAATGCCAAACATCGGCGCGTTTATCGCGTGGGGCTTTATCACTGCTCTATTTATCCCAACTGGATGGCTACCAAACGAAACGTTAGCCTCTATGGTTGGCCCAATGATTACCTACTTGCTGCCACTACTTATCGGTTACACCGGTGGTAAATTAGTTGGTGGCGATCGTGGTGCGGTAGTCGGTGCAATCACAACAATGGGTGTGATTGTCGGCACAGACATCCCAATGTTTATGGGGGCAATGATGGTCGGCCCAATGGGCGGCTGGGCTATCAAGAAATTCGATAACTACATCGATGGTAAAGTAAAAAGTGGCTTCGAGATGTTGGTTAACAACTTCTCTGCGGGCATCATCGGCATGCTATGTGCGATCCTTGCTTTCATCTTTATCGGTCCATTCGTAAAAATTCTTTCTGGTGGCTTGGCGGCTGGCGTTAACTTCCTAGTTTCTGCTCACCTACTACCACTGACTTCAATCTTCGTTGAACCTGCGAAGATCCTGTTCCTAAACAACGCGATCAACCACGGTATCTTCTCTCCGCTAGGTATCCAACAAGCGTCTGAGACAGGTCAATCGATCTTCTTCCTAATCGAAGCAAACCCAGGTCCTGGTCTAGGTATCCTGCTAGCTTACATGGTGTTTGGTAAAGGTACGGCTCGTCAAACTGCAGGTGGTGCATCAATCATCCACTTCTTCGGCGGTATCCACGAGATTTACTTCCCATACATCCTAATGAACCCTCGCCTAATCCTTGCGGCTATCGCAGGTGGTATGACTGGCGTATTCGTTCTAACTATCTTTAACGCAGGTATCGTTTCTCCAGCATCACCAGGTTCAATCTTTGCAATCTTGTTGATGACTCAGAAAGGCTCAATCGTTGGTGTTCTAGCGTCTATCGCAGCAGCAACAGGTGTGTCATTCGCGGTAGCAGCACTACTAATGAAGACACAAACGTCAACAGAAGAAGACGGTGATGAAGCAGCACTAGAAAAAGCAACATCACAAATGAAAGACATGAAATCTGCATCTAAAAACGATGCGGTGGTAAACAGCCAAAGCAAAGGTGACGTAGACCTAGCGACAGTACAAAGCATCATTGTCGCTTGTGATGCGGGCATGGGCTCGAGTGCAATGGGCGCGAGCATGCTACGCAAAAAGGTTCAAGACGCAGGTCTGAACATCCACGTAACTAACCTTGCCATTAACAGCTTACCAGAGAGTGCAGATATCGTGATTACTCATAAAGACTTAACGGATCGTGCACGTAAGCATGCTCCAAACGCACACCACATTTCATTGACTAACTTCCTAGACAGCGAAATGTACAACCAGCTAGTCACTAAACTACTAGCAGCACAAAACCAATCCGCAGCCAATGACGACCAAATGGTAAAAGTGTCAGTCATGGCGGCGAACGACGACAGCTTTGAGCCACAACAACCATCGGTATTCCAAATCCAACGTGAGAACATTCACCTAGGTTTGAAAGCAGCCAACAAAGAAGAAGCCATTCGCTTTGCAGGCAACAAATTGGTTGAACTTGGCTACGCAGAACCAGAATACGTAGACGCGATGTTTGAGCGTGAAGCGTTGGTTTCAACTTACCTAGGCGAATCTATCGCAGTACCTCACGGTACGGTAGAAGCGAAAGACCGCGTGAAGAAAACCGGCATTGTAATCTGCCAATACCCATCGGGTATCCAATTTACTGAAGACGACGATGATGTAGCGAAACTGGTTATCGGCATTGCCGCTAAGAACGATGAGCACATCCAGGTGATTACCACCATTACAAACGCGCTCGATGAGCCGGAGGCAATTGAGAAGCTAACTAGCACCAAAGATGTAGAAGAGATTCTGAACATCCTTGGCGGCCAGCAAGCGGCTTAAACACTCCCTTTAATTTGCTCCTGAGCAAACCGAGGTCAGCTGTCACCCCCTATGCGGTTGGCCTCACCCTAAATTCGTTTAGTCAACATTTCAGACATTGGTAGGTAAGAATTATGAAAAACGCAGTTCATTTTGGCGCAGGTAACATTGGTCGTGGCTTCATCGGTAAACTATTAGCAGACGCAGAAGTCGAGGTGACATTTGCAGACGTTGACGCTCCACTCGTCGATCAGCTGAGCCACAAGCAAGAATACAAAGTAAAAGTGGTCGGTACTGAGTGCCAAATCGACACAGTAACTCACGTTACCGCGGTTAACTCAGCCAGTGAAGATGTCATCGACCGCATTGTAAAAACCGACTTGGTAACAACAGCAGTGGGCCCTAACGTACTGGACATCATTGCAAAAACCATCGCTACCGGCATTGCTAAGCGCTTTGCAGCAGGTAACGATAAACCATTGAACATCATCGCGTGTGAAAACATGGTTCGTGGCACCACACACCTAAAAGGTGAGGTGTACAAACACTTAGATGAATCATTGCACGCAAAAGCAGACGAGTTGGTTGGCTTTGTCGATTCAGCGGTTGACCGTATCGTCCCACCAGCAGAAGCGGCGAACGATGACCCACTAGAAGTGACGGTAGAAAGCTTTAGCGAATGGATTGTGGATGAACAGCAATTTAAGGGCGAAATCCCTGACATAGCTGGCATGGAAAGAACCAACAACCTAATGGCATTCGTAGAACGCAAGCTGTTCACTCTCAATACTGGTCACTGCATTACCGCTTACCTAGGTTGCTTGAAAGGCCATCGCACTATTCGTGAAGCGATCGAAGACCCAAGTATTCATGCTGAAGTAAAACAGGCGATGCAAGAGAGTGGTGAAGTGCTGATCAAACGTTACGGCTTCGACCGTGACATGCACAACGCTTACATCGAGAAGATTCTGGGACGCTTTGCCAACCCATACTTGGTGGATGAGGTTGATCGCGTAGGTCGTCAACCAATTCGTAAATTAGGTGCAAACGATAGATTAGTGAAGCCTTTACTCGGTACAATTGAGTATGGCACTGAAAATAAAACACTTTTGAAAGGCATTGCCGCTGCGTTGAAGTACACTAACGACACTGATCCACAAGCTGTAGAGCTACAAAACTCATTAAAAGAAGTGGGTGTGAAGAAGACGCTAGCGACATACACAGGTCTTGCAGAAAACAGTGCTGAAGTGACTCAAATCGAGACACTTTACAACCAACTTTGATTTACCTGGGGGAGCTTGGCTCCCCTTCTATATCCATCTCCATGAAGAGTTGGGATAGCTAATAATTAGAAATGTATTCAGTATATGGCAGATAACATCAACGAAACCGAGATCATTGAGCGATTAAACAGCGCACCATCGGTACGAGGCTTTTTCATTGCAGCAGTCGACGTTTTTAACGATTCGATCGACGGGTTAGTGCAAAGAATTTTTCGTAAAGATAACTTCGCTGTTCAATCGGTTGTCGGTCCGCTGTTACAAGACTCGGGACCGCTGGGCGATCTGTCTGTTCGTTTGAAGTTATTGTTTGGCTTGGGTGTGCTTCCCGATGATATTTACCACGACATCGAAGACATCATTAAGCTCAAAAACCATCTCAATAGTGACGCTTCTGACTACGAGTTCACTGACCCTAATATTCTAGATCCAATCAAAAAGCTGCATTTGGTGAAGAAGATGGGCATGGTGCAACTGGAAGTCAACGAACCAGATGACGACATCGACCTTGAGTTTTATCAGCTACAACTGCAACGTCAACAACAAATCATTAAGTCAGGGCTCTCGCTTGCGATTGTCGAGATCTGCAATGAACTCGGCAAAGAGAGCCCATTCTAACGCCACATTTTATACCCAAGCTACCTTCAAAAGGATTCGAGGTTGCTTAGGTATAACAAAATAACAATGTCAGCCGCTCTACACCCAAAAACGTAGGAGCCCTACCCAATGTTAAAAGCTGTACTTTTTGATATGGATGGACTGATTTTCGATACCGAATCCATCTACAAGCAAAGTTGGCAATACGCCGCGACCGAGCAAGGCTTAACCATCACCGATGATTTCTACCAACAGTTCATCGGTGTCCAAGATCCTGAGTGTGAAAGAATACTCGCCGAGCATTTTCAAGACACCATCGATATGCCTCGCTATAAAGCCGTGCGAGATGAACACTTCCATAATCTAAGAAATCAAGGCATTGCGCTCAAACCCGGGTTCGACGTGCTGTTTTATGCCATCAAACAACATGGCTTATTAACCGCGATTGTTACCTCTTCTCACCTTCCTGAGGTAAAACACAATTTCTCAGGCAGCGAGTACCTTGCACAGTTCGATTTAGTAATTACCGCCGAAGATGTAGAACGCGGCAAACCAAACCCTGATTGCTATCAAATGGCTTATCGCCACTTAGGTGTGGGCGCCAAGCAATGCTTAGTCTTGGAAGATTCGAACAACGGCATCAAAGCTGCACTCGCTGCGAAATGCCAAGCTGTAATGATTCCGGATTTACTTCCACCTCTGCCAGAGCTCGAAGACAAAGTCATCATTAAAGCGTCTCTTGAGGAAGTGATTCCACTGCTGAGTCAGCTTTAGCCGCTGGTAGTATCAAACAAAACTGGGTTTGGCCATCTTCTGAAGTGACGCTGATGCTTCCATCGTAGGCGTGAACAATCGACTGAGTGATCGACAAACCCAGCCCGGCTCCCACGCTACCTGAATGTTGGCGAGACTTGTCGACCCGATAAAAGCGGTCAAACAGATACGGCAGGTTTTGCTTGGGAATCGCCTCACCAACGTTGCTGACGGTTATCTTCACAAGTTCACCAACCTGCTCAATATCAACCGAAATAGTCGTCTCGTCATACGCATGGCGAATCGCGTTGGACAATAAGTTACTGATAGCGCGCTCAAACATGTTTCGGTCCATATACAGCATCGCCTCACCTGAAGTGGTAATGGCCAACGCTGAATCTTCCGCCAGTATTTCGAAGTACTCGATCAAATGAGCCACTTGCTCATGAGCCGCGAAGCGCTCGTTGTGTCGGTGAATCAGTTTGTTTTCCGCTTTGGCGATATACAGTAAGTCATTGATGGTCTTGGTTATCCGTTCAAGCTCTTCCAAAGTAGAAGCAATCGCTTCTTGATACTCCTCAGAACTGCGGGCAGCGCCAAGGATTACTTGGTTTTGAGTGGTGATGTTAGTCAGCGGCGTTTTAAGCTCATGAGCAATATCGGAGGAGAACTCACTCAAACGATGAAAGCCGGTTTGTAATCGATCCAACATCGCATTGTGCTTTATCGCTAACTCTCTTAGCTCGATCGGCAACGTCTCAGGGTCAATACGAATATCTAACTGTTCAGGGGTAATATGTTGGATGTGTTTGTTTAAGGTAAGAATCGGCCTCAAACCTCGATTTACTATGCTTCGGCTATACAGAGCAGAAGCTAAAAACGCAAAGCCCAACGACCAGAATAGAATCCACCCCAGTTTATTGAGGAACAATATATGATGGTTAATGCTGGTGCCTATCACCACAGTGACATCTTTAGCTTTAAAGGCGAAGGCTCGAATATCCAAAGAATCTTCATGCCATTCAATCGCATTGTTTTGATTCAAAATCTGCGGCGAACTCAAGGTGAGAGACAGTTTATTAGGAATAGAAAGCGTTGAATTTTTGTAGGTCTGCTTTCCCTCCTCAAACGCCCACATGTAAGCGGAGCTGTTGTCGATAAGCAGATAAGCCGACTCAGGAGAAACCATCATGGTCTTCTCTATCGCATTATATTTGCTGACCATTTCGTTATAGTCTTGAGTAAAGAAATGGCGCTCGATGGTGTAATAGAGGATAAAGGCTAAAGCGAGGTACACCACCAGCGTCGTGCCGACAAACATCAGCACGAGTTTGTTTTGCATGGATAGGTTGGCTGGGCGTTTAAACATCTGGCGCTTCCAGCTTATACCCCATCCCTCTAATGGTATGAATTAGAGGCGTTTCAAATGGCTTGTCGACTTTATTGCGCAGTCGTTTGATGGCGACATCAATCACGTTCGTATCGCTATCAAAGTTCATGTCCCACACCAATGACGCAATGGTGGTCCGCGATAACACCTGACCTTCTTTGCGCATCAGCAGCTCAAGCAGCGCATACTCCTTTGCCGTTAGCGTAATACTTTGCCCGCCTCGAGTTACCACTCGCTTCATCATATCGAGCTCTAAATCGGCAATTTGCAGTGTCTGAGGAGAGGTCTGTACACGAGAAGAAGTATGATGACGAAAGACATTCTGAATGCGCGCCAGCAGCTCAGCAAACGCATAAGGTTTTACCACGTAGTCGTTGGCTCCTAACTCAAAGCCACGCACGCGATCTTCTATCTGCTCTTTGGCAGTAAGCATAATAACTGGGGTATGAATGTCACTACTGCGCAGCGTATTGAGTACTTGCCAACCGTCAAGTTTGGGCAGCATGATATCGAGAAGAATAAGATCATAAGGTTCACTGGTAGCGTGATACAAACCATCGACACCGTCGCGAACCCAATCAACAACGTAGCCCGATTCCACTAGCCCTTTTTGCAAGTATTCCCCTGCTTTAACTTCATCTTCTACAATCAGTAGTTTCAATGTCAGCCCTCTATCTCAACGGGATGTACTCAGCATTGACGATCGCAAAAAGAGTACGACACAAATTGCATCATACTCTTTTCATTCAATGTTTTTATCGATTACTGTCGCGCTGTGCGTAGTTCACTTTCACGTTCACAGTACCCAGATATTCCAACTGTCCCTGCTCGTTCATGCGCTCTTGTACAGTAACAAAACCACCGTCCTGTAAGTGCGTGCTGTTTCTCGCGACATCGAAAGTCACGATGTTCAACTCTTTATTAAGCTCATGAGAAGACATGTCTTTTAAAGAGTTTAGTTCAGCTAACGCTTGTTGATAAGCTGCATCCGAGGTTGCCGTTGGCTCAACAGAAATGGTCTTCATTTCTTCACGGCTAATGTATTTTCCACTAGTGAAAGTCGGTTGAGCGAATGCTGATGCGCTAGTGATTGCCATTGTCGTTACAAGGAGAGCGGTTTTCAGTACTTTCATGTTGATGACCTTTGAGTGTGTTTGTTTTCAATGGCTTCATTATTCAACAACACACCTGACACCAACCTATCCAGAAGATGACATTTTTGTCATAAACCAAAATAGCGATTGATTACCGATAACCACCCAAACTACAGCTCGTAAGTCAGACCAAAATGGAACTTATAGTCGTCTTTCTCTGGCACCACACCTTCCGCATCGGCTTTGGTATCCGAAACATGATCCCAAATCGCTTTAATGCTTAGATCAAGATCATCGACAAGATCGATATCAAAACCGAGCTCGTTGGTATGTCGAGTACCGCCAGCATCGTTGCTCGCCCAGTTGAGGTTATAGGTATGACTGAAATCGATGTCATCGGTCAGTTCATACTCAAAGTTAGATTCGAAGGTTAAGGTGTTACTGGTCGCATCGCCAGATTCCCCTTCCTCTACCGTTTTAAAATCGGTGTACTGGTAACCCGGACCGATGGAGACATCCCATTCTGTCTGTGAATTAGCAATGATGAAGTAACCCATCTGCATCGAGGCATTAACTTGATAATCAATGTTTTGGAACTCATCCCTGAGCAACGAGAGCTTAAGTGGCCTAAAGAAGAGTCGGTTACTTAGATAAATGTCGTAGGAGCCATCAAACGAACTGTTGTTCGCTGTGGTCTCATCATTCGTCTTGGAGTTTTCGTGTTTGGCTTTCAGTTTAGTCCGCGAGCCCACGGTATTCCTTTCCGCTTCTACTTCACCAAGGAGTGAGAACTCATCAGTGTTGCCTTTGCTGATGTCCAAGCCCAAAAAGATCTCAGTCGTCCAGTGGTCTGAGTCTGTCTCTGAACCACGATAGATCGACACGACTTCTGTCACAGGGAATGCGATCTCTTCACCATCATTGCTGAGGTATAACTTGTCTTCGCGGATCGATAAATAACCATCGTAGATATCGCCACTGGAAGTTCGGATGGTAAAGAAACTTGCTGTCTCTAGCACCGCAATGTCTTCCAGTTCGATCTCTTGATCGCCAAGATCATCACTATCAAATTCAACTTCTTGATCGAACGAGTTAGTTTCTTCCTTGATCGTACCAGTCAGTTCCCCTTTGATCACTTCACCAGATTTGAGTTGTAACCAGTCATCGCTTTCATCGATGAATACTGTTTGGCTTTTGCGCTCTTCTGTTTGTGTTTCTTCCTCTGCCATCACTGATGGATGGTAAAGCGAGGACGCGATACATAAAGCCAAGAGTTTGATTTTCATAGTGACCTTTTCAGTTCAATGGAAACCACATCCGTTGGGCTTACGATAGTGATGCTCACCGCTCGGCGTGTCAGAAAGTAAACAATTGAATGTCAACGTATTGCGCATCATAACCATGTCTACAGACATAAAAAAAGCGAAGTCATGTGACTTCGCTTTAGGTTCTCGCTACTTACATAGCGCAACATAAACAAGTGTAATCTTAATCACACCTTGCGTTGCTTACTCTACCGTTACCGCTTTCGCTAGGTTACGAGGTTGGTCTACATCCGTACCTTTGATCAACGCTACGTAGTAAGACAGTAGCTGCATTGGGATGGTGTAGTAGATCGCCGCCGTGATTTCACTAACGTGTGGCATAGTGATGATCTTCATGGTCTCATCGCCTTCGAAACCTGCATCAGCATCTGCGAATACGTAAAGCAGACCGCCACGCGCACGTACTTCTTCAACGTTTGATTTCAGTTTCTCTAGAAGATCGTTGCTTGGTGCAACCACCACAACTGGCATATCTGCATCGATCAACGCTAGAGGACCGTGTTTCAGTTCACCCGCTGCGTACGCTTCTGCGTGAATGTAAGAGATCTCTTTCAGTTTTAGAGATGCTTCCATCGCGATTGGGTAGAACTCGCCACGACCTAGGAATAGTGTGTGGTGCTTATCAGCAAAGTCTGGTGCTAGTGCTTCGATTTCTTTTTCGAAAGACAGCGCTGCGTTGATTTGCTTCGGCAGAGCGTGAAGCGCTTCTACGATCTCTTTTTCTTTCTCTTTGCTGATGCGGTTTTGTTGCTTACCAAGAGCAGTTACTAGCATCAATAGCGCTGAAAGCTGTGTCGTGAATGCTTTAGTTGATGCCACACCGATTTCCACACCAGCACGGGTCATAAATGCAAAGTCAGACTCACGAACCAAAGAAGAACCCGCTACGTTACAGATGGTCATTGCCGCCATGTAACCTTTCTCTTTTGCTAGGCGAAGGGCTGCTAGCGTATCGGCAGTTTCACCAGACTGAGAAAGCGTGATCAATAGGCTGTTTGGACGCGTCACAAACTTGCGGTAACGGAATTCAGAAGCGATTTCCACGTCACAGCTTACGCCTGCAATGTCTTCGAACCAGTAACGTGCTGTCATACCTGCGTTGTAAGACGTACCACATGCAACGATCTGTACGTGCTCAACTTTGCTTAGGATTTCTGCCGCGTTAACACCGATTGCCTCAGTAACAACAGAATCAGCCGTGATACGACCTTCCATTGTGTTGATCAGCGCAGTTGGTTGCTCGTAAATTTCTTTCTGCATGAAGTGACGGTATTGGCCTTTATCGCCTGCGTCGTGTTCCGCGTTTGATTCTGTGATTTCGCGTTCTACGCGCTCACCTGTAGCATCAAATACAGTCACGTCACGACGAGTGATTTCTGCCACGTCACCTTCTTCTAGGTACATGAAACGACGTGTCACGTTAAGAAGCGCAAGTTGGTCAGAAGCAAGGAAGTTTTCACCCACACCAAAACCAATGACGATTGGGCTGCCTGAGCGTGCTACGACGATGCGTGAAGGATCTTTACGATCCAACGCTACCGTGCCGTATGCACCATCCAATTGTTTTGCTGTCTTTTGTACCGCTTCTAGTAGCGTTTCTGAAGTGCGAAGTTCCCACTCAACCATGTGAGCGATAACTTCAGTATCCGTTTGAGATTCAAACACGTAACCACGAGATTGAAGTAATTCACGTAGCTCTTCGTGGTTTTCGATGATGCCATTGTGTACCACTGCGATGTCACCTGACATATGTGGGTGTGCATTCACTTCTGAAGGTTCACCGTGTGTTGCCCAACGAGTGTGCGCAATACCAGTACCACCGATCACTTTTGCTTCGTCTACTGCGTCTGCCAGCTCTTGTACCTTACCTAGACGACGAATACGCGTTAGGTTTGTCTCACCATCAACAATCGCAACGCCCGCAGAGTCGTAACCGCGGTATTCCAAGCGACGTAGGCCTTCAACTAAAATTTCTGCAACATCTCGTTGTGCTACTGCACCTACGATTCCACACATGTGTTTATCTCCGTTTGTAGTTTTGTTCTTCCCTGACCATGATTTCAAATAGAGGCAGCAAGCAAAGGCCTTTATCCAGAGGGAAGTGAAATATGAAACTGTTTACATTATTAGATTAGGCGCAAATGACTTTAACGCCATGTTGTTCAATCTGTATTTTGTGTTCTGGCTGTAACTCTGCATCAGTAACCAACACATTAATTTGGTCCCAAGCGAGTTCTAAATTCGGGATCTTGCGTCCTACTTTTTCTGACTCAATCATGACGATGACTTCACGAGACACTTCTGCCATGACCTTGCTTAAGCCAACTAATTCGTTAAACGTGGTGGTACCGCGTTCTAAATCGATGCCATCAGCACCAATAAACAGCTGGTCAAAGTCGTAAGCTCTTAATACAGATTCGGCTACTTTGCCTTGGAAGGATTCTGAGTGCGTATCCCAAGTTCCGCCTGTCATTAACAGGGTTGGTTCGCTCTCTAATTCGTTAAGTGCATTGGCGACATGCAACGAGTTGGTCATAACAACCAAGCCTCGTTTGTCATTTAATTGCTGAATCAGCGCAGCCGTTGTACTGCCACTGTCGATCACAATTCGGTTATGTTCTCGGATCAGTGATGCTGCTGCTTTTGCCAGACTTAACTTTCGACTCGAAACATTCGGACTCATTTCTTCGTGGATAACTTCCGTTGGAATCGCAATTGCACCACCGTAACGGCGCAAAAGTTGTCCGTTTTTCTCTAAAGAAGCTAAATCCTTTCTAATCGTGACCTCTGAGGTTTCAAATTTCTGCGCTAGCTCATCTACGCTAACTTCCCCAAGCTCATTTACTAGGTTAGAAATGGCGTGTCTTCTTAGTTGAGTGTTTCGTTTCGACATTTAAATTTTGATTTTAAGTTTCGGTTTGAAATTTATTATAGTCAAAACGAAACTTTTAAGTCCATTTATTTCGATCCAAAAAATTAATATTTCTCGATAAAACCTTGTCCTAAGACAATTCTTAAACAGTGATATTGGATTCATTCGGTGGTAGAATTCGCCACCGAAAAGAAAAAAAATTACAGAATTGACGGTTATTTTTTTGCAACTTTCTGCATATAAAGTGGGATTAGTCACAAAAAGGTAACCATAATCGCCGATCTTTTAGTCATAAAATGACTAAACTTGGTGAAAGACTTTCAGAATCTGAAGTTCCAATAATGCGGCGGAAAATCGGTGGGTGGCAGGCACTAAATGTCATCAAAGCGCCCTAACTTCAGAGTAAACAACCGACTTTCAAATTGTAACTATACTTACCGGAGAGTATCTTCCATGAAAAAGACCAAAATCGTATGTACGATTGGCCCTAAAACTGAATCTGTAGAGAAGCTAACTGAACTAGTAAACGCTGGCATGAACGTTATGCGTCTTAACTTCTCTCACGGTGACTACGCAGAGCACGGCACTCGTATCGCGAACTTCCGCCAAGTAATGGAAGCTACAGGCAAACAACTTGCAATCCTTCTAGACACTAAAGGTCCAGAAATCCGCACTATCAAACTAGAAGACGGCAACGACGTTGATCTAGTAGCTGGTCAAGAATTCACTTTCACAACTGACATCTCAGTTGTAGGTAACAAAGACAAAGTTGCAGTAACTTACGCTGGTTTTGCTAACGACCTAAACGTTGGTAACACTATCCTAGTAGACGACGGTCTAATCGAAATGGAAGTTCTTGCAACTTCTGAAACTGAAGTTAAGTGTAAAGTTCTTAACAACGGTGCTCTAGGCGAAAACAAAGGTGTTAACCTTCCTGGCGTTTCTGTAAACCTACCTGCACTATCTGAAAAAGATAAGAACGACCTTAAATTCGGTTGTGAGCAAGGCGTTGACTTCGTAGCTGCTTCTTTCATCCGTAAAGCTTCTGACGTTCAAGAAATCCGTGAAGTACTTGCTGCAAACGGCGGCGAGAACATCCACATCATCTCTAAGATCGAAAACCAAGAAGGTGTTGATAACTTCGACGAGATCCTAGAACTTTCTGACGGCATCATGGTTGCTCGTGGTGACCTAGGTGTTGAAATCCCAGCTGAAGAAGTAATCTTCGCTCAGAAAATGATGATCGAGAAGTGTAACCGCGCTCGTAAGATGGTTATCACTGCAACTCAAATGCTTGATTCTATGATCAACAACCCACGTCCTACTCGTGCAGAAGCTGGCGACGTTGCTAACGCTGTAATGGACGGTACTGACGCAGTAATGCTTTCTGGTGAAACTGCTAAAGGTAAGTACCCAGTTGAAGCAGTAACTATCATGGCTCAAATCGCGAACCGTACTGATTCAGCTCTAAAAGCTGAGCTAGGTTCTCGTCTAGACAGCCCACGTCTACGCATCACTGAAGCAGTATGTAAAGGCGCAGTAGACACAGCTGAGAAACTAGCTGCTCCACTTATCGTTGTTGCAACTGAAGGTGGTAAGTCTGCGCGTTCAGTACGTAAGTACTTCCCAACTGCAAACATCCTAGCACTAACTACTAACACTAAGACTGCTGCACAGCTAGTTCTAACTAAAGGTGTTACTCCAGTAGTTGTTGACTCTATCTCGAACACAGACGCGTTCTACGTAGCAGGTAAAGAACTTGCTCTAGAATCTGGTCTAGGTAACAAAGGCGACATCGTTGTTATGGTTTCTGGTGCTCTAGTAGCTTCAGGTACAACGAACACTGCTTCTGTACACGTTCTATAAGACTGACGTATTCAATCATCAGTTAAATAAAAAAGAGGGCTTCGGCCCTCTTTTTTTATATATTTTATCTTGCCCTCATAATCAGTACGCTGTATTATCAACCACAACCGAACTACGTACTGTTTAGTTGTCGTCACGATAATAAAATTTCATGAGGTTGCTTGTGTCTAGTCCTACCCTAACCGATAAAGTTGCAAAAATGATCTGTCAGGACATCCTGACTGGTGAACTCAAACCAGGCCAAAAGCTTGTGGTTGCTGACCTGAAAGAGAAATACAACGTTGGTGCATCACCTATCCGCGAAGCCCTTGTGCAACTGTCTTGGAGCAAGTATGTAAAACTTGAGCCACAAAAAGGCTGTTGGGTTGCACCCGTGTGCAAAAAAGAATTGAACGACCTATACGAAAGTCTTCGTGTGGTTTCTTCTGTATTGCTTAAGAAAGCAATCTTGGCGGGTGATGAAAGCTGGGAGTTGGATGTACTGACCTCTTACCACAAGCTATCTCGTCTGAACTTTGATGAAACTTTCTGCTGGCAAGAGTGGGAAGAGCGTCATCACCAGTTCCATGTTTCTCTGCTTGAAGGCGCGGATTCAAAGAACATGTTTGAGTTCTTTAGTGACCTGATTACCCAGATCAAGCGTTACCGTTACTTTGCAATGCAAACGTTAAACTCAGAAAAAGACGCCTTGTTCAACATTGATGAACACGAGATGATCATGAAGCTTGTTCTTGCCAAGAACAGCGAAGAAGCAATGGACTTACTTGATAAGCACTTGTTGAGCTCAATGCAACGCATCGAAACAGCGTTAGAGCTAGAAACCGCTTAATTCGATTCAACAGCGAATAGAAAAAAATCGGGGTTATCCCGATTTTTTGTTTTGTAGAAAAGCTTCAGCCTATCTGCTTATCGCAACAATCTCTAAGCAATGTCATCGAAACTGTGACAAATCGACACTCGGTTGCGCCCTGCACTCTTTGATTCGTACAGGGCGATATCCGCACACTTATAGCTGCGTGTTCGGTCTCCAGTGAGATCACTGTAACCCACACTCACTGTCACTGCTTTTTCACTGTTTAACTCTACGGCAACTCGAAGTCGATTCAATACTACTTCCGCTTCTTGCGTCGTCGTGTGTGGCATGATCACGGCAAATTCTTCTCCGCCGACACGAGCAACAAAGTCGGTATTTCTTACCCCATTCGACAACGTGTTTGCCACGCCGCAAATCACTTTATCACCCTCATCATGACCCATTTCATCATTAATGCGTTTGAAATGGTCGATATCAAACAGTGCAAGACAAGTCGTTGGCGTATCCGGATAACGTTCAACCATATTGGCATATTGCGCGAGCTGCTCTTCAAACTTACGACGATTCCATAAGCTGGTTAAGCCGTCTTTCTCACTCAAGTTTCGCAGTTTCTCTTCTAGCTCTTTACGCTCAGAAATATCCACCAGCGAAGTAATGTAGTAGCTAACTTTGCCAGACTTCGCCATGATAGCCTGAATGCGCATGATAGCGGTAAATACGTGGTTGAGCTTAGTGCGACAACGCACTTCTCCTTCCCACACTTGCTCAATACCAAGCTTATTCCAAATCGCTAGAATCTCTTCAATGTCTTCAGGAATGAAGATTAGGTTATGTGCATTCCAACCACGCAATCGCGAAGAGGTATAGCCCATCATGTTTTCAAACTCTTGGTTCACCATCATGATTCGATGTGACGTATCCGAAATCATCACCGCCGTCATGCCATCCAATGCAGCACGAGCGAGCTTAGATTCAATACTATGACGACGATAATGCAGTGCCAGCGAAGTAATAGGCAGAGCAAACACCAACATTAAGCTCAGCACAAAGAAGGCTTCTTGGACTAAGTCATCGATATCTCGGTCAGCTCGCTCCAACAATTGCTCTTGAGAGAGGTCAATGAGTAAGTGAAGAGGCTCGCCAGGCACAAATTCAATCGTGTTGAAAGCAATCAGGTGTTTACCATCATACTTATAGCCCATCTTCTGTGAGCCTACGTTTTGCCAGACATCAGGATGGAGCAAACCAAAGTTAAATCGAGCGCGATCAGGGATAATATCGCCGTAAAGCTTGTCGCTGTGAGAGCTTGCTGCGTAATAACCCGATTGGTTTATCAGCTCGATGTTGAAATCTCTGACTGGGGAATAATTCAAACGAGAAGAAAGGTATTTTACGTCGATATTGAGGATCAAATAACCTTCACGAATATCATCCATCGCCACTGGCATCATAATGCGAACAGAAGGGCTGTACGGATAAACGAGATTGCCGTTCTCTTGCTCGAGTTCAATTCCCCAAGAACCGATTTGGTCATTTTTTAAATTCTGAGCATACTGGAAATACTCGCGCTCTGATTTGTCTTGCAGAGTACGAGCTGCAGCTGCAGTGCCAGTTTTGAAGTCGTAGTTGATTCTGACATTCTCTTGCCCATTGACGTTAAGGAAGCGAATCTGTCGATACCATTTCTGGTTAACCGCAACAGAACTCCACACCTCTTCTAAAATGGCGAGATTCTTTGGATTTGGGTGGCGCAGGTAGTCGTAAAGGCTTTGGCTATGGCCGAGCAGGTCACTGATGGAAGAGATTTGGTCTTGAACGTTGTTGTATTCACGCTCAGAGTAAGCCAGTTGATGAAGGGCTTCTTTCGCCGTATTTTCTACATTAGCTGCTAACAGAGTCTGGTATTTCTGGTAGTAGTAGGTAGAGATGAGCGCGCTAAAAAATAGCGTGGTTGCCAGCAAAGCGCTGACCAACTTCCTTACTTTCACGCGTCCTACTACCCAATTTGTTTACGAAAGCAGCAATTATATCATTAATTGTTATTTTCTAAACAAAAAGCCATCGATGAACGATGGCTTTTCTTAAATGTATTCAGTGTAATTACGGTTTGAGGCAACGCTCTCCTCGTGCAACACCCACTACACCACTTCGGGCTACTTCGACCACTTCGGTGACTTCAGAGATTGCTTGGATAAACGCATCCAGCTTTTCACTCGTACCTGCAAGTTGAACCGTATACTGAGCAGCCGTGACATCAACGATCTGACCACGGAAGATATCCGCCGTGCGCTTTACTTCTGCACGCGCAAAACCGCTCGCTTTAACCTTCACCATCATCAACTCACGTTCGATGTGATCAAACTCTGTCACCTCTTGCACTTTCAGTACATCAATCAGTTTGTGCAGTTGCTTTTGGATCTGCTCAAGCTGCATTTCATCCGAGTTCGTTGTGATGTTTAAGCGCGATAGCGTCTCATCATCGGTTGGTGAAACGTTCAGAGACTCGATGTTGTAACCACGCTGAGAAAACAGACCAACAACGCGAGACAAGGCACCAGGTTGGTTTTCCATTAACAAAGAAATAATGTGTCTCATATTAAGTACGCTCCGTTTTGCTTAGCCACATCTTGTCCATACCCTCGCCTTTGATCTGCATTGGGTATACGTGTTCGGTTTCGTCTACGTTGATGTCAACAAACACCAGACGATCTTTCATGTCTAACGCTTTTTGTAGACCCGCTTCAAGCTGATCCGGCGTTTCAATACGAATACCGACGTGACCATAAGCTTCTGCAATCGCTGCAAAATCAGGAACAGAACTCATGTATGAGTTAGAGTGACGGCCTTGGTAAATAATGTCTTGCCACTGTTTTACCATGCCTAAGAATCGGTTGTTCAAGTTGATGATCTTCACTGGAATGTCGTATTGCATTGCTGTCGACAGTTCTTGGATGTTCATCTGAATACTGCCGTCACCAGTTACAACTACTACTTCTTCTTCTGGCATTGCGAACTTCACGCCCATACCAGCAGGCAGACCGAAGCCCATCGTGCCTAGACCACCAGAGTTAATCCAACGGCGTGGCTTATTAAATGGGTAGTAAAGCGCAGCGAACATTTGATGCTGGCCTACATCCGACGCCACATAAGCATCACCATTAGTCAGTTTATGCAGTGTCTCAATAACCTGTTGAGGCTTAATACGTTCAGGCGACGTTTCGTATGCAAGACAGTTACGTTCACGCCAAACTTGAATGTCGTCCCACCATTGACCAATTGCTTCTTGGTCATTGTTGCTGCCCTGCTCATTCAGCAAGCCAACCATAGTCGCTAGCACTTTATCGGCTGAACCTACAATAGGCAGATCCACTTTCACGTTTTTAGAGATTGAAGATGGATCGATATCGATGTGCATAACTTTCGCGTTAGGGCAATACTTCTCAAGGTTGTTGGTTGTACGATCATCAAAACGAACACCAATACCGAAGATAAGGTCAGCTTCATGCATTGCCATATTGGCTTCATATGTGCCGTGCATCCCGAGCATACCCAGAGAGTTTTTGTGTGTGCCCGGGAATGCCCCCAAGCCCATCAAAGTACTCACAACGGGTAGATTCAATTCGTCTGATAGCGCTTGAATATGTTCATGGGCACCAGAAATAACGGCACCGCCACCGATGTACAAAACAGGCTTCTTCGCCTCAAGCAAGGCTTTAAGTGCTTTCTTGATTTGGCCTTTGTGGCCAGACGTGGTTGGCTTGTAGGAACGCATTGAGATGCTTTCCGGATACTCGTAAGGGAGCTTGATTTGCGGATTAAGGATATCCTTTGGCAAATCAATCACAACCGGACCTGGTCGGCCAGTCGTCGAGATGTAAAACGCTTTTTTGATCGTCTCTGGAATGTCTTCCGCTTTCTTAACTAAGAAGCTGTGTTTCACCACTGGGCGAGATACACCCACGATGTCACACTCTTGGAATGCATCATTACCGATGAGATTGTTTGGTACGTTACCAGAGATAACGATCATTGGGATTGAGTCCATGTACGCCGTAGCAATACCTGTGATGGTGTTGGTTGCACCTGGACCCGAACATACTAGTACCACCCCCGGCTTACCCGTTGCTCGAGCATAACCATCTGCCATATGCGTAGCAGCTTGCTCGTGTCTTACTAATACGTGTTTGATTTGGTCTGTTTTGGCGTGCAGGGCATCGTAGATATCTAAAACGGAACCGCCTGGGTAACCAAAGATTTGTTCTACGCTCTCTTCGATCAGAGATTGCACAACCATCTCTGCGCCTGACAACATTGCTGTCATAATTGCTCTCCTTACCAGTGTTCCTCACCGTAAGGCCAACGGTTTGGTCTGGTTTTACATAGTCTAGGTCTTATTCGTAGCCTAATCGAAATACTTCCACTTTTTCAGCTATGTCTTGCGTCTGTCATAACAAAACGCAAGGTAACACAACAAATGTAACGTTTTATTATCAACGGGTCTAATGAGATTTGAATCAAATTTTAAACAAGATGCTGTAAATCAGAACAAAGGTAGGGTTTGACGCTATCAAGCGCGTTCAATTTGGAATCAATAAAAGAAAGAAGAAGAAAATAAAGTGAATAATTTCACTCAAAATAGCCACTTCGAGTGATTATTTCTCTTTATCAAGGGGAAATAAGTGTGAAAGACAGTCATAAAAAATCCCCAGCAGCACAATATTAGGCAACTGGGGATAATTTCATCAATCTGAAATCTAAGTCAGCTTAAGTTACTTTTTATCTGACTTTTCGTTGTACATTTCTTCGATTTCATCTTGGTATTTGTCATTAATGACTTTACGACGAAGTTTTTGCGTTGGGGTCAACTCACCATCATCCATCGAGAACGCTTTTGGTAACAGTTTGAATTTCTTAACTTGTTCAAACTTAGCCAGTTCTTTTTGCAGGTCATTTACGCGCTTTTCAAGCATCTCAACGATTTGGTGGTGTTTGATCAACTCCACACGATCGTGATACTTGATGTTCAGCTCTTTCGCGTACTCTTCTAGCGAGTCATAACACGGAACAATAAGCGCTGATACAAACTTACGTGTATCGGCAATAACCGCAATTTGCTCGATGAAGTGGTCCTTACCGATCGCACCTTCGACAACTTGAGGAGCAATGTACTTACCGTTTGAGGTCTTCATCAGCTCTTTAATACGGTCAGTAATGAACAGGTTGCCATTTTCATCAATGTAACCTGCATCGCCCGTCTTCAAGAAGCCGTGCTCGTCGAATGTCTTCTCGGTTTCTTCTGGCATTTTGTAGTAGCCACGCATCACCATTGGGCCACGCACCAAGATCTCGTTGTTTTCGCCGATCTTAACTTGTGCACCTGGCATCGCCATACCGATAGAGCTTGGGTCAAAACACTGGTCATCCCAACAAGAAACCGTTGCCGTGGTCTCCGTCATGCCATAACCAAGCTTCACGTTGATGCCAATCGCATGGAAGAAACGACCAATGGTCTCATCCAACTTCGCACCACCACATGGCATGAAGTTAATGCGGCCACCCAGCAATGCACGTAGCTTGCTTAGAACCAGTTTATCCGCCAGAGCGTATGACTTACGCAGCATCAACGATGGTTTACGACCTTCTTGATGACAAGCCGCCATCTTGGCGCCCATGTTAACGGCCCAAGTGAACATGATCTTACGGTGAACAGGTGCTCGTGATACTTTCTCATGAATTGCTGAGAAGATTTTTTCGTAGAAGCGAGGTACCGCACTCATGACTGTAGGGCGTACTTCACTCAGGGCATCACGCACTTGCATGGTGTCTTGTAGATAGCAGTTCGTCGCGCCTTTGTAGAGCACGTAGAACGTCCAAGCACGCTCAAATACATGTGATAGCGGAAGGAAGCACAAAGACACGTCATCTTCAGTCAAACTTAATCGCTCATCGTGGCCTTCAAGCTGAGCCGAAATGTTCGCGTAATCCAACATCACGCCTTTTGGCTGACCCGTTGTACCAGAGGTATAAATCAACGTGAGAAGGTCTTCTTCTTGCGCCTGCTCTAAACGAGAAGTTAACTCAAGCTGCTGACTATCATCACCTTTGGCAATGAAATCATCCCACGTCATTACAAACGCGTGTTCGCCGAGTTCAATGTCATCCGACATCGCAACGATCAGTTCTAGCTGCTGGCATTCGTCAAAAATGCTAACGGCTGCGTCAAATTGAGGTTGCTCACCGACAAACAGCACTTTTACGTCTGCGTTATCGATGATGTAAGCAGACTGCGCTGCTGTATTGGTTGGGTAGATCGGAACGGTTACACCACGTAACTGCAACGCTGCAAAGTCAGCGATAGTCCACTGCGGCATGTTGTTTGAGAAAATACCGATCTTATCTTGAACGCCCAATCCTTGAGCCAAAAGTGCAAGCGACAAAGCATCCACTTGCTGACCAAATTGCTCCCAAGTAATACCTTGCCATGCGTCGCCTACTTTATGTTTGAGCGCAACACGAGTACCACCCTTCGCAATTTGTTCACGAATACGTTTAACGATATGAAAATCTAACTTGGCCATTCTTTACATTACCTTTTGGCTTACAGGCGTAAGCTATTTGAGCGCACAAGTGTAACCTCGACGCTTAAAAACGCAACTGACCATTATCAAACTTATCATTATTAAGAGAGCACTATCACTAATGAGAGCATAGCTCATGTTTAACTGATGAAGGTTTAATCAACTTAAGTCGCTGTTTCAGCTGTTATTTAGCGGATATAAAAAGACCCCGAGAGACGGCAATCTCTCGGGGCCAAGGAATTGTAAAAATTGATGATTACAAATCCAGTCTGACCAGTTAGTCAGGCTAAAAGTTAGGCTTATTTAAGCGCTACAACTTCACCACAAGTGATCATTAGTTGATCACGTAGCCAGATGTGGCCTTTGTCTTTCTCACTTGATTCGTGCCAGCTTAGGTAGCCGCTGATTTCTTTGTTTTCAAATGGGAAATCTAGGATTTGTAGCTGATCGCTGTTTACTGCGTTTTCAGCCATCCAACGTGGTGCGATAGTCACAAGCTCAGACTGGCTTACTACGTATAGTAGGTTGCTTAGGCTTGAACCTTCGTATGCCGCTTGGCAATCAAGCTCACGGTAAGCTTGCTCAGAGAAGCTACGTTGACCATGTACACGTGATAGTTTCGCGTGTTTCTCGTTGATCAGTTGCTCTGCAGATACACCACCTTGGATGCGAGGGTGTGTCTTAGATGCAATCACAACTAGCTCATCTTTGAAGATTTCAGTGCTTGAGAAGCCTTGGTCATCGAAACGAGCGTAGTCGATTACGAAGTCGATTTCTTGGTAGCGCATGCGCTCAGAAAGAAGACGATCAAATTCCGCATCTAGGTGAAGCTGTACGCTTGGCGCTTGCTCATTGACGTTAGCCATGATGCGAGGTGCAAAACGCATGTCACATGGGCTACAAATCGCTAGCTTAAATAGACGAGTTGAAGACTCAGGTTGGAATACTGAGCTTGGTAGTTCGTTGCGAATAAGCTGTAGTGCTTGGCGGATTGGGCCAAACAGTTGACGAGCGCGTTGAGTTGGTTGAATACCACGACCCTGACGCATGAATAGCTCATCATTAAACATTACTTTTAGGCGAGCAACCGCGTTACTTACCGCTGGTTGAGACATGCCTAGGTTGTGTGCTGCACGAGTGATATTTTGCTCTTGCATCACAGCATCAAATACAGTCAATAGGTTTAAATCTACACCACGCAATGTGCTTTCCATACGGTAGCTAGCAATTGCGCTCATCGCGTCTTTTTTATCTAACATGGAGTGCGCCTCTTATGTAATCGTCAACTTGGTTCAATGAATTCTTAACGAATAGAATCCCTTTGCGCACAAACGACCGTGGCTGGATTCAAATCATTTTTGAAGGAATAGAAAACCGAATTTGTATTATATTTATCGTCCGGATGTTTCCGGCTTGAACTGTACTATCAACTAATCAATCAAGGTTTCGCAACTAGATTGATATTTAATCATTAAATTTTAGCCAATTAGGTATTTAATCCATACTTATCATGACGTTAAGAAAAACATAAAAAAGTATAAAACAACTAAATCAGAGATTTCTGACAACCTATTTAGCACGTTAATGACAATCTACAGGGGTTATACAATCCATTTGCGGAAATTATTGTTTTCATTTCACTTCAAAAACCAGCATCAATAGTTCCGTTCACAAAACACACAAATCAGTTAAAGAGGCAGCAAAATCGCAGTGAATAGAAATGATTTTGAGGGCATAAAAATGCAGCCAATCAGGTCATGAATGACTGCAAGAGAAATATGGGGTGAGAGTTAAATATTGGCTACGTAACTTGGAAAATCGACTTGTTCCCAAAGTTGTTCAGATAGCTTCTCCGGCGCGTCCCATGCACCTTGTAATACCCAACTTGCGATGGCTTTGGCTACATCGGGATACTTTACGCTTTCGGCATGTTGCTCCTTCAGCCACTGACGTACGATAGAAATGTCCAGATTATCCATAGAAGTCGCCAAACCAAGATCTTCTAACGTGGCGACATTACTCTGTTGCTCAAATTGTCCCGCAAGTGGTTTAAGCAGTAACTTCTTACCAAGCGACAGAGCCTCTGAAGGAAGCTCAAACCCACCGTTGGCAATCACGCCACTACAACGCTGCAAATGATATTGGAAATTGGTGTGACACAACGGACGCAATTCAATGTTTTCGATACGCTCACACTCAATCACGTTTGGGTGGTAACAGACGAAAGATTGTTGATTAAGATGAAACAGCAAATCACTGATGTCTTCAATTGACTCAAACGGCAGGTACACCAGAACAAAATCTTCACTGCCTGAGGCGTGGTCAAGTGTATGAACAATAGGAGGAAGGATCGGCTGATCAAAGTGGTACCAATGCAAGCCTAGGTGATGTCGCGAAGGAGCAAAGTGTTCAATCACCGATTTATCAAACCAACTCGCTCCTTTCAATGGAACCGGATAGCGAAAAGCATTTTGATGACTGATACCAATACATGGCTTGTTTTGCTTGCGAGCCGCCCAAGCCGAAACGGGTTCAAAGTCATTGATAATTAAATCATAAGAAGAAAGATCAAGCTGCTTCACTTCTTTGAAAAACTGAATGAGATTATTGTTCAAAGCGGTTTTGGTGTAGTTCACCGATCCTTTTTCCGTCACAAAAGTGAATCCACGACGTGTCTGATAGTCCCCAAATGCTTCCATGGAAAAGTACTTTTCTGGCTCACGTCCTGAAAAAAGAAAATCGACCTGCACATCGTGCTCTTTGAATGCTTCACTCATGGCTCTTGCCCGAGCGATGTGACCATTCCCCGTACCTTGAACACCGTAAAGGATTTTCATCCACTAGCCTCCTACTATAGCAATTGCTAAAGAACCACAAAGGCTGCCCAACAAGGCGCCAATAATGATGTCCGTAAAGAAATGCACGCCGAGCAAAATTCGTGACGTGCCAATTAAGCTCGCCCATACAAAGGCGAAAGTTCCAAGCTCTGGGTAAAAGTGATTGATGATGGTCGCCATAACAAAACCGGCAGCGGTGTGACCAGAGGGTAAGCTATAGCGATCAGACGGCGTGATAAATGCAGGTAAAAGTGCACTCAATTCTTCAGGACGACGACGCTTGAAACTGTTCTTAAGCATCCAATAGATCGGCAGTTCAAACGCAAACGCGGTAAGCCCTGCGAGTAAAAACCATTGCCCATGCTGCTTATCAAGGAACCAAGCCAGTAAACCTAACACCAAGTAAAGGTGCCCATCCCCACTGTGGGAAACGCCTTTACTGATATTTGCGACTTGTTGGTTAAAGCGGTGCTGTAAGCACACACTAGAAAACGCCAAATCAAATTTAGCGATGCTTGCCATTGGCTGTGAAATTGTCTCTAAAGCTCGCATGTGACTTCCCTATACTTTGACAACGCCCTTGTATGAAAAGTAGGCGCAGAAAGTGACAGCTACATGACGAGAATTTGGACAATTAATGACACGTGATGGCTTAGGAGAAAGAGAGAAATAACCAATGATTAAACAGTACTAAAAAGCTCGGTGACAAATACATTGTCGACCGAGCTTGATCATTGAGAGGAGGCGGTGACTTAAGATCGGTTCGAGCTTGCCATCGGAACATCGATATACCAGACCTTTCTTTTTTTACGGCATGCCCTGAGTGAGCCTGCGGTAATATGGCCGTCTTTCGTCAGCTCATAACTCAAATCACGGCAGGTGTAGTTACCGAACAGCTCACTTTCGGCTGGCTCTACTGGCGCAGGCTCATCACCACATAATAAAGGGTTTGGCTTGATAGAAAGAATATCGTGATTGACCTGGTTAGTGCGCGCATAGTCCTTATGAACATAACCTCGAACCATGCCCTTTTGCTCGACTAACAGCCAAGGTTCACCCTCAACTTTTGCAATCGCATTAAACTCTTCATCCTTATTTAGCTCCCCGAGCTTTTCTCCGTCTAAGCTTGGCTTTGAGCGTAAATTCAGCGTGGCTTTAGAGCGGTATGACACATCCATAAACTCTAGTGTTTTGGAGGTGTCCACTCCGTCGACGATTGGGCGACTGACTTCCGCCTCTTTCCATTGGTTAGGCTGAACTCGGATCTTCCACCAAGAATATGTATCGGGGTCTTTGCCTTTGAACTTGTTACGGTTGTCAGACTCCAACGCCACCAGCATCTGATTCAGAAATGATGCTCGTCCATCTTCACTCAGGTACTGATCCATCTGTTGATTGATCACCATAACGCTTTCAGCATGATCATCCATCATCACAGAAGAAACCGTATGGGGCTGAGAACCAAACTGCAACAGTTGGCACCCAGATAAAGAAACCACAGCGATTGCCAGCGCAGAACGTCCAAATTGTTTTGCTAAATCCATTAATCCCTGACCTATTTACTTTGAAACTCTATAAATGCATCCGCTCTACTATAAAACGCTCTGATGGAATTATGCCAACCAATTGACCCCTTTGTGTGATACCTCGCAAAGCGTGCGGTATAAAAAGTCATCTCAACCGTGCTCCGCTTTCTTGTTCACCCAAGAAACAACTCGTTCTATAAAAAAGCGGCTACCGAAGTAACCGCATTCAGACTTATTAATGGTTGGTGGATGTTCGATTCCACACTTCTGTTGACCAGGTGTTATTGCTTCGCTCTCGCTGTACGATACCCTTGCTATCGTAGCTATCGATCTGTCGTTGCCACTCAGTCATATCGTTTAACTTTGTGCCTGATTCATCAAAGTATTCCGATGTGCTGTAGCTAAACTGTTGGCATACCTCAGCCTGATATTGCTGGCCGTCCACATCGTAATTAATCGTTTTCTTGCCCGCGTAGGTTTGGCTGTACATCACGTTACCAGTGCGCCAATCTACTAGCTTGTCGTCATCATTATCGCTGCCATACTGAGTGGAAGGATCATGGATGGAGAATTGACTGTACGTGACATTAGGAATTCGATAATAAGCATTTTCGCTCCACGCTAGTTGCTTAGTCGTTCGAGAACCCCATTTAATATCAACGTCACTATTCGGCTCATACCCTTCTACGCCCAGCCAATCTCCGTTTTGACTAGTGTGATAGTGCTCTTTAAACCAGGCAGAACTATCGAGTAACGTAGCAAACAGTTGCTCCAGACGAACATTCATGTCATTCCACTGATAGTTTTTATTCACTAACAGGTGCCACTCGTAATTCGCCTCTTGTTCAACATACTCATCAAACTCATTGAAGCGAGAGCGCTGCATTCGGTAGATGTTGATATCGCCAACCTCTGCGGCATATTCACCCTCTTCTAGAGATGCCAAACATTGATCGAAAGTCGCGAACTCACCTTCTGGGACTCTAGAGAGTATCGGGTCTTTACCATAAGCTTGATTATTGATGGTAAAGCCTTCCAATTGCTTGACGTAGTTACTCCATCCCCAGACAGGCGTCACTTTTGCCTCGTCTGCATACTCCATGTATGAACGTTCACTTTTCACCACAAGATTTTGGCCAGCGGTGTAGTTTGTCGTTGTCTCTGAAATATATACTGGCGCAGGCTCGCTGCTGCCATCGTTGTCTGCAAAGGCATAGTTGCCCTCATGTCCTGAAATACACACTTCAACTAGAGTGCCATCCACATTTAAAATATCTTTTCCTTTGTAGAACAAAGTGGTGGCATCTTGATTAAAGGTTGGAGACTCGGCATCGGTGTTCCATTTATGGATGCGAGTGTAATCAACAACTAGTGGAGTATTGAGTACCACGTCGTGCTCTTGCTGAATCGTAGGGACAAAACCCCACCAGCGGTAGTAGGTATCATGGAAGCCGTAATACATACCGCTTACCGCGTCGGTATACTCTAATTCTGCAATCGGGTCCCATTCGCTGACAGCACCACCAAAATCAGGAGTCACTTGGGTAACATGGAAAGTTCGCTCCGACAGTAATCCATTAGGTAACCCTGATTGCTGGCCAAGTAAGATTTCGGTTTGAGAAAACTGTTGGGTGTCGCCATTGTTCATTTCTCGCGTAATGGAATAAAGCTTACTGTCTCGCCTTTCATCAATCCCTACTGTAGAGAACTGATTCTCAGGTAAAGAAGCAACACATTGCGCTAACGTATTCGGTATGTTGAGGGCTTCAAGTGGTTGGTTATCTTCAGCATCTAAGTAACCATCACCATCATCATCTGTGTCAGCATTGTTACCTATTCCATCCCCATCGGTATCGAGTGTTTCCGTCGGGTCGTTTGGCAAAGCATCAGCATTGTCGCCTACACCATCTTTGTCACTGTCTTTCGATTCTGAGGCATCACTTGGGAAGGCATCATTGTTGTCACCAACACTGTCCTTATCGCTGTCTGTCGTTTCTGATGCATCAGTTGGGAAAGCATCGCTGTTGTCGCCCACGCCATCTTTATCGCTGTCTTTAGATTCTGTCGCATCAGATGGGAAAACATCGCTATTGTCACCAACACCATCTTTATCGCTGTCTTTAGATTCTGATGCATCAGTTGGGAAAGCATCACTATTGTTGCCGACACCGTCTTTATCGCTGTCTTTAGATTCTGATGCATCAGTTGGGAAAGCATCGCTGTTGTCGCCCACGCCATCTTTATCGCTGTCTTTAGACTCTAATGGATCATTTGGAAACGCATCGTTATTGTCACCAACACCATCCGTGTCACTGTCTTTAGACTCTGAGGCATCATTTGGGAAGGCATCGCTGTTATCACCGACACCATCTTTATCACTGTCTGTCGTTTCTGATGGATCGTTAGGGAAAGCATCAGCATTATCGCCAACAGCATCCTTATCCGTATCTTTGCTCTCACTTGGGTCGAGAGGGAAAACGTCTTGATTATCCCCAACTTTATCACCGTCGGTGTCGTACCATTCAGTATCATCATTAGGGAAGGCATCAAGCGCATCAATAATAAGATCCCCATCGCTGTCATGAATGGAAACCAGCATCAGCTCATTCGTTTCAGGATCTTTAATCACGATATGATCATCACTAGCATTCTCGACCAAAAGGGTCACTTGCTCAGAATCTGCGATAATATTTTGGGCTTGTTCAAGCTCTTGAACGGAGGCAGGCATAGCGCCAGAAGCAACTAAAGAGACCGCACTTTTTTGTACTTTCTTCGCCTCTTCTGTTTGAGATGCAATATAGTCAGACACTACCGATGCTTCACTTACCCCAAGTGCTTGTGCAACCTCGCTTACTGCCTGCTGATAAGCATCCGCTTCACTAGCGTTGGTAACGCCCATACGCATTTTAGCTTCAACCAATGTCGTTAATGGCGTAACAACCTTACCCTGATAAGCGACCATCAGCAGATCTTCAGCAATGGGTTTACCATGATCTAAGTCGATCGCGACACCTGCTTCTGCAAAGGTGATCAGTTGGTAGTCGTTAATGTCATCGATTTGAGTGAGATCCAGAGACACCGCACCTGTTTCATCAGTGGTACCACTTACCTCTCCGTCTTCCAAAATGTAGTTAACGCTGTCTTTTCTTTCTAACCACACTTTTGCATTTTGAATGTAACCATCTATCACCTTAACGGTTAACACATTGTCGGTAACCGTTGGCTGATTGGAATCGTCACCGCCACAGGCAGAAAGAACCAAAGCACTACTGATCGCCAATGCAACTCGGGATTTATAAAACATAACTCACCATCCTTGATTAATTTGCCCTCCATTTTAAATATCTCTCCGCTAGCCGTAAGGCATTCACCCAACTAATAACAAGAACTCGATCGAAAACAATTAAGAAATATTACGTAACTAAAACGCAGTAAAACAAACGGTTACATTTAGTATCAAAGTGCAATAAACACCTGCATTTAAAGCTATTATGAGACTGAAAAGTCGCACCCTCTGAGCAAAATAAAAACAATTCACGCTGCGAATGATCACCGAAGCTTGAGTCCTCCTAAAAACCATTAACAGAAATCCACTCATCCGATATGAATAAAAAATCGACTTTAGGGTTGACGTGTTCCATTGAGTGCGGTACTAATTTGTTAACTTAATTTTGTGGAATGCTTAACAACTATGTCAGCACGTTTTTCTATCCTGCTTAGCCTCCTCCTGATCGTGACCAATTCGCGCGGGTAGGCTGTGGAAGAAAAATAACCACACCAATTTCTAAGAAACCCGCATGCAAATGCGGGTTTTTTTATATCTAAATACCGGAAGTAAACGATTAAATTGCACGAAAAGTGCAGAAATCATGAAGGAAGCAAACATGAACGATCAGGTCATTATATTCGACACCACATTGCGTGATGGCGAACAAGCGTTGTCAGCAAGCTTGACGGTTAAAGAAAAACTGCAAATTGCCTATGCGCTGGAAAGGCTAGGCGTTGATGTTATCGAAGCGGGTTTTCCTGTTTCTTCTCCTGGTGATTTCGAATCCGTACAAACTATTGCAAAACACATTAAAAACAGCCGAGTTTGTGCCCTTTCGCGTGCCGTTGCGAAAGACATCGATGCTGCCGCTGAAGCGCTAAAAGTCGCAGACGCATTCCGAATCCACACTTTCATTTCTACCTCTACCGTCCATGTTCAAGACAAATTGCGCCGTAGCTACGACGATGTTGTAGAAATGGGCGTGAAAGCCGTAAGACACGCACGTAATTACACGGACGACGTTGAGTTTTCTTGTGAAGACGCAGGTCGCACGCCAATCGACAATCTATGTCGTATGGTTGAAGCGGCCATCGATGCTGGCGCAAGCACCATCAACATTCCAGACACCGTTGGCTACACCGTACCAAGCGAGTTTGGTGGCATCATTGAAACCCTATTCAACCGTGTACCAAACATCGACAAAGCGATTATCTCTGTTCACTGTCACGATGACTTGGGCATGTCTGTTGCGAACTCTATCGCAGCGGTTCAAGCAGGTGCTCGACAAGTAGAAGGCACCATCAACGGTATTGGTGAGCGTGCGGGTAACTGTTCTCTTGAAGAAATCGCGATGATCCTAAAAACCCGCCAAGAGTTCATGGGTGTGCATACCGGTCTAAAACACGACGAAATCCATCGCACCAGCAAGTTGGTGAGTCAGCTATGTAACATGCCAATCCAGAGCAACAAAGCGATCGTTGGTGCTAACGCGTTCAGCCACTCTTCAGGTATTCACCAAGATGGCATGTTAAAGAACAAGAACACTTACGAGATCATGACGCCTGAGTCGATTGGCCTTAAGAACCAAGCATTGAACCTAACCAGTCGCAGTGGCCGCGCTGCGGTTAAGAGTCACATGGACGCAATGGGCTACAAAGAAGAAGAGTACAACCTAGATGCGTTGTACGAGGACTTCTTGAAACTTGCTGACCGCAAAGGTCAGGTGTTCGACTACGATCTAGAAGCGCTAATGCACTTCTCGAACTTGCGCGAAGAAGACGACTTCTACAAGTTGAACTACCTAAGCGTGCAATCTGGCAGCGTAATGGCAACCACCAGCGTCAAAATGCAATGTGGCGATGAGGAAATGTGTGAAGCTGCCGTCGGTAATGGTCCAGTTGATGCGCTATACCAATGTATCTACCGCGTGACAGGTTACGAAATCGTCCTAGACAAGTTTGACCTAACCGCAAAAGGCGAAGGTGAAGACGGTCTTGGTCAAGCAGACATCATCGCTAACTACAAAGGCCGTAAGTACCATGGTACCGGCGTTTCTACCGATATCGTAGAAGCATCAGGCCAAGCGCTATTACACGTCATCAACAGCATTCATCGTGCCGATAAGATTGAAGAGATGAAGCAAAAGAGAATTGCGACGGTTTAATGATTAATTCATTGGAGCTTGAGCCTCACAGCTCAGGCTCCAACCAAATTCGTTTTAGACAAGCTCAAAAATTTAGAAAACTTAAAGGATTACCATGACAGACAAATCATACAAAATCGCCGTTTTACCAGGCGACGGCATCGGCCCAGAAGTAATGGCGCAAGCACACAAGGTGCTAGATGCAATCGAGAAGAAACACGGCATTGCGTTTGAGCGTGACGAACATGATGTGGGCGGCATTGCGATTGATAATCACGGTTGCCCACTTCCAGAAAGCACAGTAAAAGCGTGTGAAGAGTCTGATGCAGTCCTATTCGGTTCAGTTGGCGGCCCTAAGTGGGAACACTTGCCACCAAATGACCAGCCTGAACGCGGTGCCCTACTGCCGCTACGTAAACACTTCCAACTATTTTGTAACCTTCGCCCAGCGCAAATCCACTCAGGTCTTGAAGCTTTCTCACCACTACGTGCAGACATCTCCGGTCGCGGCTTTGACATCGTTGTTGTCCGTGAACTGACGGGCGGCATCTACTTCGGCCAACCAAAAGGTCGTGAAGGTGAAGGTCCAACAGAGAAAGCGTTCGACACTGAGGTGTACCACCGTTACGAAATCGAACGTATTGCAAAAATCGCTTTTGAGTCTGCTCGTCTACGTCGCAAGAAAGTGTGCTCTATCGACAAAGCAAATGTTCTACAAAGCTCTATCTTATGGCGTGAAGTGGTCGAAGAAATCGCAAAAGACTACCCAGATGTCGAGCTATCACACATGTACATTGATAACGCGACTATGCAGCTTATCAAAGACCCTGCTCAGTTCGACGTAATGTTATGTTCAAACATCTTCGGCGACATCATTTCAGATGAGTGCGCGATGATCACTGGCTCTATGGGTATGTTGCCTTCAGCGAGCCTAAACGAAAGCAAATTCGGTCTGTACGAGCCTGCAGGCGGCAGTGCACCAGATATCGCAGGTAAGAACATTGCTAACCCAGTGGCGCAAATCCTATCTGCGGCACTGATGCTACGTTACAGCCTAGGCGAAGAAACTGCGGCACAAGACATCGAAACGGCCGTTTCAAAAGCACTATCAGCGGGTGAGCTAACGGGTGACCTTGCTGGTGATAATCCAGCACTTTCGACGTCTGAGATGGGCGATAAGATCGCAGAGTACATTTTAAACTCTTAATACCGCACGAATTGATAATAATTATTTGCTCCTGATAAGCCGTTGTCGGGAGCTATACACGAGATAGCAAACAATGGGCAAAACACTATACGAAAAAGTCTACGACGCACACGTTGCCGTCGCAGCAGAAGGGGAAAACCCAATCTTGTACATCGACCGTCATTTGGTACACGAAGTGACGTCTCCGCAAGCATTTGACGGCTTGCGTGAAAAAGGTCGTAAAGTGCGTCAGGTCAGCAAAACTTTTGCAACCATGGACCATAACGTTTCGACAACCACCAAAGACATCAACGCATCCGGTGAGATGGCTCGAATCCAAATGGAAACGCTATCGAAAAACTGTGAAGAGTTTGGCGTTACGCTTTACGACATTAACCACAAATACCAAGGTATTGTGCACGTTATGGGCCCAGAGCTTGGTATTACCCTACCGGGCATGACCATTGTTTGTGGTGACTCGCACACGGCTACACACGGTGCGTTCGGCTCTCTAGCTTTTGGTATTGGTACATCAGAAGTTGAGCACGTATTAGCGACTCAAACGCTAAAACAAGCGCGCGCTAAAACGATGAAGATCGAAGTGAAAGGCAAAGTAGCTCCGGGCATCACAGCGAAAGATATCGTGCTAGCGATCATCGGTGAAACGACAGCTGCAGGCGGTACAGGCTACGTAGTTGAATTCTGTGGTGAAGCGATCACAGACCTTTCAATGGAAGGCCGCATGACCGTATGTAACATGGCAATTGAGCTAGGTGCGAAAGCCGGTTTGATTGCGCCAGATGAAACCACGTTCGAATACATCAAAGGCCGTAAATTCTCACCTCAAGGTGCCGATTTTGATGCAGCAGTAGAATACTGGAAGACATTAAAAACTGACGATGACGCTCAGTTTGATGCGGTTGTGACGCTAAACGCAGCAGACATTAAACCACAAGTCACTTGGGGTACTAACCCAGGCCAAGTTATCGCAGTAGACCAGCCGATCCCAGCACCAGAAAGCTTTGCCGATCCAGTAGAAAAAGCTTCTGCTGAAAAAGCGTTGGCTTACATGGGCCTAGAGGCAGGCAAAGCACTTTCTGATTACAACGTCGATAAAGTTTTCGTTGGTTCTTGTACTAACTCACGTATCGAAGACATGCGCGCAGCCGCTGAAGTAGCGAAAGGTCGCAAAGTCGCATCTCACGTTCAAGCGCTAATCGTTCCTGGCTCTGAGCAAGTAAAAGCGCAAGCGGAAGCAGAAGGCTTGGACGTTATCTTTAAAGAAGCGGGCTTTGAGTGGCGCCTACCAGGTTGCTCAATGTGTCTAGCAATGAACAACGACCGTTTGGGTCCTCATGAGCGCTGTGCATCCACATCAAACCGTAACTTTGAAGGCCGCCAAGGTCGTGATGGCCGCACCCACCTAGTGAGCCCTGCGATGGCAGCGGCAGCAGCAATTGCTGGTCACTTTGTAGATATTCGTGAACTAGACTAAGGAGCAAACAAATGTCAGGCTTTAAACAACATACAGGCTTAGTTGTTCCTCTAGATGCAGCGAACGTAGATACTGATGCCATCATTCCAAAGCAGTTCCTACAAAAGGTCTCTCGCCTAGGGTTTGGTAAGCACCTATTCCATGACTGGCGCTTCCTAGATGATGCTGGCGAACAACCGAACCCAGAGTTCGTGATGAACGCTCCGCGCTACCAAGGTGCATCTATCTTGCTAGCGCGTGAAAACTTCGGTTGTGGTTCATCTCGTGAACACGCACCATGGGCACTAGCGGATTACGGCATCAAAGCGATGATCGCACCAAGCTTTGCCGATATTTTTTACGGTAACTCGATCAACAACCAAATGGTGCCAGTTCGTTTGACTGAGCAAGAAGTGGATGAAATCTTCCAGTTTGTTGAGGCGAATGAAGGCGCAGAAATCGAGGTCGACCTAGAAGCGAATGTGGTTCGTGCCAACGGCAAAGAATATGGTTTTGAAATCGATTCGTTCCGTCGTCACTGCTTACTAAACGGTTTGGACAATATCGGTCTTACCCTTCAACACGAAGATAAGATTGCTGAGTACGAGGCGAATATCCCAAGCTTCTTAAGCTAATTAAAATCGCAATTTAAACAAATAAAAGGTTGGCTTATGCCAGCCTTTTTTCTTTTATTTTCATTGCCTCAAGAAAGAAACTTCGCCTTATGCAGGTCTACAATATCAATAAGGTTTAACCCAAAGGTATCTCTATGAAGCGTCTGTTATTACTCTTGTGTGCGCTCGTTTCTTTCTCGACATTTGCCGCACCTAAATCCGACTTATGGCCGTATTGGAAACAATCGAATCAAGCCAATCAAAGTCAAGTCTCTCATCAAGATTGGCAGCAATTGCTCGATGCTTATTTAGTTGAACAAGGTGAGAATACCTTGTTTCGTTACAACCAAGTCACCTCAGCCGATAAAACTAAGTTGAAACAATACATCCAACGTTTGGCAAAACTCGACCCTCGACAATATAACCAAGCAGAGCAATACGCCTACTGGGTAAACCTTTACAACGCCATCACTGTAGACTTAATCCTAGATAATTATCCTGTCGAATCGATTACCAAACTTGGTGGGCTATTTAGCTTTGGCCCTTGGGGAGACGATGTGGTCGTGGTCAACGGGAAAGAGCTGAGTTTAAACGATATTGAACATCGCATTTTACGTCCAATTTGGAATGACCCGAGAACACATTACGCGGTTAACTGTGCCAGCTTAGGATGCCCTAATCTGCAGTCTCAAGCATTCACTACTGACAACACGCAAGCTCTACTGGATAGTGCAGCTAAAACATTTATTAACAGCAGTAAAGGCGTATCTATCCAAGGTAACACGGCACAGCTGTCTTCTATTTATGATTGGTTTGCAACGGACTTTGGTGGAGAAAAACAAATCTTCAACCACATCGCAAAGTACGCACCGCAATACAAAAATTTCTCTGGTAAAGTGAAATACGAATACGATTGGGACTTGAATCAAGCCAACTAAACTTCGGAGATTTGAGGTCAATTAGCGTTAGGATCATGATAGGCCAAAAGCTAAAGACATCGGCAACTCAAAGACTAAGACATGAAAAAAAGGGCACTCTGTGCCCTTTTTTAAATCCAATACCTGATAGAAAACGTCCGACTACTTAAAGCCTTTGACTTTCTTAATAAGATCGTAAGCGTTTTGAATCTCTTGAGACTTCTCTTTCGCGACGTTCATCATCTCTGGTGGCAAACCTTTTGCCATCAATTTATCTGGATGATGCTCATTCATTAATTTACGGTAAGCACGTTTGACCGTTTTGCCGTCCGCATCTGAAGAGACATCAAGGATTTTGTAGGCATCCGCCAGTTGATCCGCTTGTGAAGCTTGCTGCCAACCTGCCCCTGAAGATTGATATTGCCCTTGTTGCTGACCATGGAAACCACCTTGGCTTTGAAAACGGAACGCCGCTTCTTGCATGTTCAGGCGACGTTCTAGTTGTTCAGAAGAGAATCCTAAACCACGGGCAATTTTGTGCAATACACTGCGTTCACTTGGGTGGATTGAGCCATCAGCAAATGCCGCTGAGATTTGTAATTCCAAGAAGAACTGCAACAAGTCAAAACGCCCTGCTGAAGAGATTTTCACGCGAACCAGTACATCTTCAAGTGGGAAATCACTCTCTTTACCATCACGGAACGCTTCTTGTGCTGCACGACGTTGATCGCCATGCAAACTCATGCGGTCCATCATTGCAGACGCAAGTTGAATCTCTTCTTTGGTCACTTGACCTTTGGCTTTTGCCACATGTCCCATAACTGCGAATGCAGCCTTAAAAAATTCTTCTTGGCGCTGGGCTTGGCTTGGACCTTTGCCAAAGCCTCCGGTAGAAAACCCTGCTTGACTTAAACGACGTGCTTTATCGAATTGGTGACCGATAAATAGGCCAAACAACAAACCGAATGGACCACCGAGTAACAAGCCAAAAAAGGCACCCAAAATTTTGCCAAAAATATGCATTATGTGTTCTCTATCAATGAATTTTTATCGACGACGGCGGTCTTATAGTGCCGGACGCAACGATTTCCTTTATGATAATGGAATTAGTTTTTTTATGATCAGGCTATTTCGCCTGCTTATCTTTGCAGCTATTTTATATCGGCATTATGCCACAGCGAATCCATGCTCTGGGATAATTGCAAACTATAGTTGATTCATTTGGCTATAAAGCGAGGGTACAACAAGCCCTATAGCCATCGAGTAGTAGTGACACAGGAAAGTTCAATTCAATGCAACATTTCTCCCGCACATGTTTAGCGGCCTCTATCAGCACCGCCTTGTTTGTACCCACCACTCAAGCTGAAGCGAATATCAATGATAGTGTGCAGGAAATGCCCACCACAGATCAATGTTTGGTCGAAACAAGTGGTGAGGAGGACGCGCTTAACTCCGAAGTCGTAGTACAAGCAGACCGCCTACAAGCCATCAATGGTGACAAAGCTCAGTACTCTGGCAACGTAGAAGTCACGCAAGGTCCGAAGAAAATCACCGCGGATAGCGTAACGCTTCACCAACAAGACAATGTCGTTGTCGCTGAAGGTAACGTAACCTTCAACGATGGCAAAGTAAAAGCACGCTCAGATCGCGTCACCAACGACATTAATCAAGATACTTTCTCGCTAGAAAACACCGATTACCAATTCCTCTGCCAACAAGGTCGCGGTACAGCTGCGTACATTGCACGCACGGGCCAATCTGTTTACGAACTAGAAGATGGTTCCATTACCTCTTGCCCACAAGGTGATAACTCTTGGCGATTAGTGGCATCAGGAATCGATGTTGATCAAGACGAAGAAACGGCAACCCTGCACCACCCTCGTTTTGAGGTGTTGGATGTACCAGTGTTCTACGTACCTTACTTGACCATGCCAATCGGCGATACGCGTAAAACAGGTTTCCTCTTCCCTTCTATGTCGTACGGTTCAAGTGACGGTCTGGAAGTCGAACTTCCATTTTACTGGAACATTGCACCTCAATACGACATGACAATTACGCCTCTGTACATGCAAAAGCGCGGTACTAAGCTAGATACTGACTTCCGCTACCTAACCAATGGTTGGGGTGACGGTGAGGTCAAAGGCGAATACATGGGCAGCGACAAAAAGTACGATGACGAGTCGCGTTGGGGTTACCAGTTTAAACACGATGGTATCATCAATAAACAATGGGTGGTCAGCCTTGATTACTCCAAAGTAAGTGACATCGACTACTTCCGAGATCTCGACTCTGATATTGGTAACCGCGAAGATGGTCAATTGCTACAAGAAGGCGAAGTTCAATACCGCTCTGACTTCTGGGATGCGTCATTGCGAGTGCGTGATTTCCAAATCCTACTGCAAGAAGATAACCAACCATACCGCTTGCTGCCTCAACTTGATCTTAACTACTACACGCCACTTTGGGGCAACTACGTTAACTTCGATGTGAAGAGCCAAGTGAGTAGTTTCGATACCGATGACACCGCGAAACCAAACGCAACTCGTGTTCACGTTGAGCCAGGTATTACGATCCCGCTGTCAAACTCCTGGGCAACTTGGACAACAGAAGCTCGCGTCTTGTCAACATACTACTCGCAAGACTTAGAGGGATTAACTGATACCGACTTGCGTAACACACTGGATGAAAACGTGTCACGTGTGATCCCCGAGTTCCGCACACATGCTCGCATGTACTTAGAGCGTGATACCAGCTGGATCGAAGGTTACACACAGACGTTAGAACCACAGTTACAGTACTTGTATGTACCTGATGAAGATCAGAGCAACATTTACAACTACGACACCACCTTGCTTCAAACCGACTATTACGGTCTATTCCGCAGTCGCAAATACAGTGGCATCGACAAAATTGCTTCAGCAAACCAGTTAAGCTACGGTGCAAGTACTCGCTTTTTTGATGATGACTACAAAGAGCGCTTGAACGTCTCGTTTGGTCAGATCTATTACTTCGATAAGAAGACTAAGATCAGTAACAACCCAAGCTTGCCAGATGAAACATCAAACTACTCATCGTGGGCGGTTGAGACTGACTTCAACTACAACGATTACCTGTTCTACCACGGTGGTATCCAGTACGACATCGACTTGAGCTCGATGCAGCTTGCAAACAGCACATTGGAATACCAATTTAATGGTGGCTTTATTCAAGGTAACTACCGTTATGTAACGCGTGAATACATTGAAGATACGATCATTGTCGAAAACCTAGATACGATCACTCGTAAAGGTATTTCACAAGCAGGTATCGTGGCGGCATACGAGTTCAACCCGAACTGGTCTGCAAGTGGCCAGTACTACTACGATCTGAATGAAAACATTGATATGGAATGGCTTGCTAGCGTTCGTTACCAATCAGATTGTTGGTACTTTGGTCTGACTTATTCGAACCAACTACTGGGTTGGGATGACAGAGCAATCGGCAGTGATGGTGCATCACCAGAATACGAAAACAACATCAGTGTGAACTTCGGTATTCAAGGCTTTGCAACCAACCAACGCGCAGATTCGGCCGCGAAAGAGCTTGATGGCTCAGACAACGCGATTAAATACGGTCGTCCATTCTATTTGAACAATTAATTGAATTAAGCGTCTTACCTATAACAAGACGCTTAAACACCATTACTGACGGAATTTTTAATGAAAATTTGGAAATCACTCTTATTCACCACCCTACTATCTTGTGGTGTAACAGCAGCGCCAGTAGAGCTTGATAAGGTTGCAGTCATCGTTAACGATGGTGTAATTCTACAAAGCGACATCAATACCGCGATGAAAACGCTGCAAGCTAATGCTCGCCAAAGTGGCAAGAGTCTCCCTTCAGCAAGTGTGCTGAAAGACCAAGTGGTAGAGAAACTGATCATCGACACATTGCAAGGCCAAGAGGCGGAGCGTATCGGTGTTCGTATTGATGACAACCGCCTGAACCAAGCGATCGCAGAAATTGCTCGCAACAACAATCAAAGCGTGGAGCAGTTAGCTGCGTCTGTTCAAGCAGAAGGTCTCAGCTACCCAGAATTCCGTGAGCAGATTCGTAAAGAGATTGCGGCTTCTGAAGCGCGTAATGCACTGGTTCGTCGTCGTATCAACATTTTGCCAGCTGAAGTCGATAGCCTTGCCGACCAATTAGCGACCGAAACTAACGCTACAGTTCAATACAAGATTGGCCACATTCAACTTCGTTTCTCTGACGATAAAGACAAGTCAGAAGTTGAAGCAGAAGCCAATGCATTGGTTAAGAAACTAAAAGACGGTGCAGACTTCTCTGAAATGGCATACACCTACTCAAAAGGTCCTAAAGCACTACAAGGTGGTGATTGGGGTTGGATGCGTAAAGAAGAAATGCCAACCATCTTTGCAGACCAGATCAAGATGCAAAACAAAGGCAGTATCATTGGTCCATTCCGCAGCGGCATCGGCTTCCACATCCTAAAAGTAGAAGATGTGAAAGGTCTTGAGACCGTAGCGGTAACAGAGGTAAATGCTCGCCACATTCTGATCAAGCCAACCGTTATCTTGAGTGATGAAGGTGCACAGAAAGAACTAAACGAGTTCATCCGTCGCATCAAAGCAGGTGAAGCAACCTTTGCTCAACTGGCAACACAGTACAGCCAAGACCCTGGTTCAGCGGCTCAAAATGGTGAGCTAGGTTACCAAACACCTGATTTGTACGTACCAGAATTTAAGCACCAAGTAGAAACACTACCGGTAGGCTCAATCAGTGAACCTTTCAAAACGGTACACGGTTGGCACATTGTTGAAGTTCTAGACCGTCGCCAAGTCGACCGTACAGACTCAGCAATGAAGAACAAAGCTTACCGCATTCTATTTAACCGTAAGTTTAATGAAGAAGCTGGCGCATGGATGCAAGAGCTACGCGCAAGCGCATTCGTTGAAATCGTGGATGACAATGATGGCAACTAATTCGATTCGCAGAATCGTCGTGACCGCAGGGGAACCTGCGGGTATCGGCCCGGATTTGGTACTGGCTCTGTCTAAGGAAGACTGGGCTCACCAAATCGTCGTCTGCGCAGACAAAAATATGCTGTTGGAACGTGCCAACTTGCTTGGCATTGATGTTCAACTGACTGATTACAATCAAGAAGAAGTACCAAAGGCCCAAAAAGCAGGCACCTTGATCGTTGACCATATCGAAATGGCAGAAAGTGTCATCGCGGGTCAACTCAATGAAGCCAACGGCCACTACGTGTTAAAAACACTAGAAAGAGCCGCTTTGGGCTGTATGAATGATGAATTTGATGCTATTGTCACCGGCCCTGTACATAAGGGGGTGATCAATCGCTCTGGTGTTGCGTTCAGTGGGCATACTGAATTCTTCGCTGAGAAGTCCAACACACCGTTGGTCGTGATGATGCTAGCCACCGAAGGGCTGCGAGTTGCTCTAGTAACAACGCATATTCCTTTGGCTTACGTATCTAAAGCCGTCACGGAAGAGCGATTAGAAAAAATCATCGATATTCTTCATAAAGATCTTGTAGAAAAATTTGCCATCTCCCAACCAAACATCTATGTTTGCGGGCTAAATCCACATGCGGGAGAAGATGGCTGTTTGGGTCGCGAAGAGATCGAGACCATCACTCCGACATTGGAAAAGATTCGACAAGAAAAAGGAATCAATCTGATCGGTCCATTACCGGCAGACACCATTTTCAATGAAAAGTATTTAAACGATGCTGATGCTGTTTTAGGCATGTACCACGATCAAGTATTGCCAGTTTTAAAATACAAAGGCTTTGGTCGTTCAGTAAACATTACTCTTGGTCTACCTTTTATAAGAACCTCGGTGGATCACGGTACTGCATTAGAACTGGCAGGGACAGGTCAAGCGGATACAGGGAGCTTCCGAACAGCGCTCACGCATGCGATAGAATTGGTAGAGAAGAAACAATGAGAAATGATGTCCATTTAGGACACAAAGCGCGTAAACGTTTTGGTCAAAACTTCCTGAACGACCCATACATTATTGATGGCATCGTATCAGCAATTAACCCAAGACCGGGGCAAAACCTGGTTGAAATCGGCCCTGGTCTAGGTGCAATCACCGAGCCTGTTGGTCGTGAAGTCGACAAATTCACGGTTATCGAATTGGACCGTGACCTAGCAGAACGTCTACGTAACCACCCTGAATTGGCAGACAAACTTACGATTCATGAAGGCGATGCAATGCGCTTTGACTTCACGCAGTTAGTGAAGCCAAACAACAAGCTACGTATCTTCGGTAACTTGCCATACAACATCTCTACACCATTGATGTTCCACCTATTTGAATTCCATAAAGACATTCAAGACATGCACTTTATGCTTCAAAAAGAAGTGGTAAATCGCTTAGCGGCAGGACCTGGTAGCAAAGCTTACGGCCGTCTAACCGTAATGGCACAGTACTACTGTAAAGTGGTACCAGTACTAGAAGTACCGCCAACGGCATTTGTTCCGCCACCGAAAGTAGATTCAGCCGTAGTACGCTTAGTTCCTTACGAAGAGCTGCCACACCCAGCAAAAGATCTACGTTTGTTGGAGCGTGTATGTCGCGAAGGTTTTAACCAACGCCGTAAGACTGTACGTAACTGCTACAAGTCGCTACTAAGTACTGAAGTACTAGAAGAACTGGGTATCAACCCTAGCATGCGTCCAGAGAACCTAACGCTACAACAATTCGTCGCCATGGCGAACTGGCTCGCGGACAACCCGCAGCAATAAAGAACTCAAACGATAAGCCAAACCCTTGCCGGTTTGGCTTATTATTATTGGGATACAACGTTTCTCGAGGAGTGCACATGGACGTCATTCAACCTTGCATTAAAATCCAAGTTCATACCAAATACATTGAAGAACAGTCCAACCCAGAACTACAGCGATACGTCTTCGCTTATATCATCACAATAAAAAACCTCAGCCAACAAACTGTCCAATTAGTTAGCCGTCGCTGGTTAATCACCGATTCAAACGGTAAACAAATGACGGTCGAAGGTGAAGGTGTGGTTGGTCAACAGCCTTTTATTCCGGGTAACGACGAATACACTTACAGCAGCGGAACTGCGCTTGAAACACCGGTTGGTGTTATGCAAGGACACTACATGTTGTTGGATGAAAAAGGACAGCAATTTATCACCGAGATTGATCCATTCCGTTTAGCGGTTCCAAACGTCTTAAATTAATCAGGAGATTCAGTGGCGACTTATATTGTTGGTGATATTCAGGGCTGTTTTGATGAGCTTCAGCAGCTACTGGAACGGGTTAGTTTCTCTTCACAACACGACCAGCTTTGGCTAGCGGGAGATCTCGTCGCTCGCGGACCTAAATCTCTAGAAACATTACGTTTTGTTAAGTCTCTGGGGGACAGTGCCAAAGTGGTACTTGGTAATCATGACCTACACCTCATGGCAGTGTCGCAAGGACTGAAAAAAGTCAAAGACAAGGACAAGACTGCACCTATTTTTTCCGCTCCGGATAAACAAGAGCTGCTTACTTGGTTGGCTCAGCAACCTCTTATGGCCGAGCATGACGAGTTCGTTATGTGCCACGCTGGTATCTCTCCACTATGGGATCTTGATACTGCAAGAGCGTGCGCACGTGAAGTTGAAAGCATCATACAAAGTAAAGAGCTACCTTGGCTGCTAGAAAACATGTACAGCAACCAACCCGATCTTTGGGATGAGTCCTTGTCGGGTCTCGATCGTTATCGCTACACCATCAATGCGTTTACTCGCATGCGTTTTTGCTTTACTGATGGTCGCTTAGACATGGACTGTAAACTGCCACCGCAAGAAGTGTCTGAAGATGAGCTTGTGCCTTGGTTTAAGCTGCCACAACGAGTCCCACTAGAAAAAGCAGTGCTATTTGGGCACTGGGCAGCACTACAAGGTCATATCGATGAAAGCATAATTGGTCTTGATACAGGCTGCGTTTGGGGCGGTTCATTAACCATGATTCGTTGGGAAGACAAGCAAGTCTTCACTCAAGAAGCACTCAGTTAACGGCTCTGATTGCCGGACGAGAAAACAAAAAGCACCGCATTTGCGGTGCTTTTCTCATTCCATCCGATTACTTTTCGAGGACAGTAAAACGCATGTTGTAAGCGTTTTTCTCATCCGCTTGATATGCTTCAGAGTACGTTTCTTTGAACTCACTTCCCCAATCTGGGAACTGAGTATCTCCATCAATTTCAGCTTCAATATGGGTAACATACAGCTTGTTAGCCATGGGTAGGCACGCTGCATAAATCGCCCCGCCACCAATGATCATGACTTCTTCTACTTCACCAGCAACCTCAAGTGCTTGCTCAATTGATGTGACCGTCGTAACACCTTCAATGGAAAGTGAAGCATCACGGCTGATGACAATGTTCAAACGACCAGGTAAAGGACGCCCAATAGACTCATAGGTCTTACGCCCCATCACAACTGGTTTGCCCATGGTGCAACGCTTAAACCATGCAAAATCGGCAGGAAGGTGCCAAGGCATCTGATTGTCTTTACCGATGATTCGGTTGTCTGCCATCGCGGCAATCATGCTGATGATCATATTGGATCCTTATACTATGGGTCTGCGGCGATAGAATAACAGCCCCGGAACCGCCAAGCCAACCGCTAAGCCAGCAATAATAAACATCGCCTTAAGAAAGTTTTCCATGCACGTAGCAATAAGTTCAGGTGAGTAGCCTAAGTGGTTTATCTCCACCATAGCGATCATCGCCTTATATGCGAATACACCCGGAACCATAGGAATCAAAGCAGCCACAGTGAAGACTTTAGGGTGAGCCAGAAAACGATGGGACCAATGCACACCAATCAAACCGACTAACGTCGCTGCAAAAAACGTTGCCCATTCAATTGGCAAGCCAAAGTGCATCATTAGGTAGCGACTGCCATGACCAATTGCACCACCTACCGCGCAGTACTTGAGTGCTTTTTGCGGCACATTAAACACCATAGCAAAACCAACGGCAGGAATAGCGGCGAAGAACATATCGTTCAACAGCCCTAAGATGAGTTCAAAGACGCTCATTAGCTCATCCACCCCCAAATCCCCGTCACTTCCATTGCCGCAACAATACCGAGGCAAGTCGCTAAGGTTAATAAGCTCGCCATGGTAAATCGCGCAATGCCCATGTTGATATGGCCTTTCAGCATATCGGCTACTGAGTTAATCAGAGGGAAACCGGGTACTAGCATCAATACCGATGATGCCATCGCAACGGTTGGCAGGTTACCAATATCAAAAATCACCGCTTGAGCAGAGATTAGTGTGGTCACAAACGCCGTGACAGCGAAGTTGAGAAGAGGATTAAAGTGGCGGTGGCCAATTTCTTGTCGGGCGGGCATACCGCCAGCAGAAGCAAGAAACGTCATGACAAACACACCTAAGTCTCCACCCGCCAAATGGCTGAAGGCCGCACAAGAAAGGCCGATCATGAACACTACTAACCAACGGTTATAGCGCTCAGGGCTAATGGTGTTGAGTTTCTTCTGCGCCATTCTCACATCGAGTAAGCCGCGCTCCATCATGATACAAATTCGTTGGATCTGGGTGATCACTCGCATATTGATCCCGCGATCGGCGCAACTTCTGGTCGTTGTAATGCAATGATCATCTTTGACTGTCGTGACAACCAAAGCATTCGCAGATAATGCGACTGCCACTTCGCTGACACCACAGGCAATACCAATGCGCTGCATGATGTCACTCACAAGCGTACTTTCTGCCCCGTGGGCTAAGAGCATTTGCCCTGCTTGGGCTACGAGCCGAGAAATGGCCCTTTGGTTGGATGCCGTCGTTGCACAAGACGGTATAACTTCCGATGTCATAAATACTTCCTAAGTCCGTTAAGCTCATTATTGTGCCGCAAATCACATCGTCTAAACATGATTTAGATACAAAAAAAGCCGCAATAAACATTGCGGCTTAATGAATTAGCTAGCGATTAGTCGCGGACGTAAACAACGTGACCGTCGTCTTCTTCATCGTCCCAATCATCCCAATCGTCGTCATATTCTTCAGTGATAACGTCTTTACCAGCGATTGCATCTTTATGGTAATCATCCCACATGAAGTTCACTTTATCTTCTTCAGCAACTTCTTCCTCTTCGCGAGGTAGGTTTTCCATAAAGTCAGCTAGCTTGTAGCAAAGCTCTTTTGTACCGTTACGGTTGATCGCTGAGATCTTAAAGAACTCGTCTTCCCAACCTAGCGCGTCCAAGATCTCTTGGATCTTTTTATTCGCTTCTTCTTCTGGCATCAGATCCGTTTTGTTGAAAACTAGCCAACGCGGTTTACCTGCTAGTTTCTCACTGTACTGCTCTAGTTCATCAATGATGGTTAGGGCATTTTGAATTGGATCTGACTGATCGATAGGCATGATATCAATCATGTGTAACAGTACGCGGCAACGCTCTAGGTGCTTAAGGAAGCGAATACCTAGACCAGCACCGTCAGCTGCGCCTTCGATTAGACCAGGAATGTCTGCAACCACAAAGCTCTTCTCAGGAACCACACTCACCACACCCAAGCTTGGGATTAACGTAGTAAATGGGTAATCTGCTACTTTTGGTTTTGCTGCTGATACTGCGCGGATAAAGGTTGATTTACCTGCGTTAGGTAGACCAAGCATACCAACGTCAGCCAATAGCAATAGCTCTAGACGGATTTCACGGATTTCACCTTTAGTACCTAGCGTTCTCTGACGAGGCGCACGGTTTACTGAAGATTTAAAACGCGTGTTACCAAGACCGTGCCAGCCACCTTTCGCGACCATCACTTTCTTACCGTGTTCTGCTACTTCTGCTACGATTTCGTTAGTGTGGATATCAACTGCGCGAGTACCTACTGGTACGCGAAGTGTGATGTCTTTACCACGTTTACCAGTACAGTTACCACCGCGACCGTTTTCACCGCGTTCTGCTTCGTAAAAGCGTTGGAAACGGTAATCGATCAGGGTATTTAGGTTTTCATCGGCTTGGATGTATACATCACCACCATCACCACCGTCGCCGCCATCAGGGCCACCTTTAGTGATGAATTTTTCACGCCAGAAACTTACAACGCCGCTACCGCCGTCACCAGCCTGAACTTTTACTACCGCTTCATCTACGAACTTCATCTTTTACTCCGACTACTTCGTGCGTGGATTAAATCTGATTTGCCATCAAACAATTTTAGCAGATGACAGATCTAAGCTCCCAGATTCCAACCGCTCAGGGATAAAACGAGAAACTTGAATATGTCGACTGCTACAAATAAAAAACCCCGCCGAATCGGCAGGGCTTTTGAATTCAGCTATAAAGCTTTAGTAATTAACCTAAAAGGTAAAATTACTCAGCTTCGATGCTTACAAACTTACGGTTCTTTGGACCTTTAACCTCGAACTTCACCTTACCTTCAGTAAGAGCGAATAGAGTGTGGTCTTTACCGATACCTACGTTGTTACCAGCGTGGAACTTAGTACCACGTTGACGAACGATGATGTTACCTGCAAGAACAGATTCACCACCGAAACGTTTAACACCTAGACGTTTGCTTTCTGAATCGCGGCCGTTACGAGTAGAACCACCAGCTTTTTTGTGTGCCATTGTTAAACTCTCCTAATAGATTAAGCGTTGATACCAGTGATCTTCACTTCAGTGAACCACTGACGGTGACCCTGTTGCTTACGAGAGTGCTTACGACGACGGAACTTAACGATTTTAACTTTATCGCCACGACCGTGTTGTACTACTTCAGCAACAACTTTGCCGCCCTCTACAAGAGGTGCGCCAACTTGGATTTCTTCGCCGTTAGCAACAAGAAGAACTTTATCAAATTCAACAGTTGCGCCCGTTTCAACGTCTAATTTCTCTAAACGAAGAGTTTGACCTTCGCTTACACGGTGTTGTTTACCACCAGATTGGAAAACAGCGTACATATTTTACTCCGCTTTTTCCGCACAGCCTTTTCATGAGGGTGTGCGCTAAACTAATCATCAATAGGGCGCAGATTCTACAGAAGAGATGCCCCTATGACAAGCCATATTTTGAAAAAATTGGCGAAAAGCTAATCGCCAAAGAAAAGTGCGGCAATCATGCCCTTTAGTAATGTATTAATCAACGTTTTTTAGTGTATTATTCGACAATTATATAAATCGAATAAGCCTTGCAGGGTCTAACTTCAGCCGGATATACGATGGATTTTAAAACTATCCAAGCGCTTACTGCCGATGACATGGCAAAAGTGAATGAAACAATTCAAGCCCAACTAAATTCTGATGTCTCTTTAATCAACCAACTCGGTTTCTATATCGTGAGTGGTGGAGGCAAACGCTTAAGACCACTTCTGGCGATATTGTCAGCACGTGCTCTTGGTTACCAAGGTAACGGCCATACAATGGCAGCTGCGTTTATTGAGTTCATCCATACGGCAACCTTGTTGCACGATGATGTGGTAGACGAATCAGACATGCGCCGTGGTAAAGCGACAGCAAACGCTGCGTTTGGTAATGCCGCTAGCGTGTTAGTTGGGGACTTTATTTATACTCGCTCATTCCAAATGATGACTGAGCTAGGATCAATGAAGATCCTTAAACTGATGAGCGACGCAGTTAATGTGATCGCTGAGGGTGAGGTTCAGCAGTTAATGAACTGCAATGATCCTGACACGACAGAAGAAAGCTACATGCAGGTCATCTACTCTAAGACCGCACGTTTGTTTGAATCCGCTACACAGATTGGGGCGATTCTTAACGATGCGCCAGAAGAAGTAGAAGTGGCATTCCAGAACTACGGTAAATATTTGGGCACAGCATTCCAACTGATCGACGACGTGATGGATTACACGTCTGACGGTGAGGATATGGGTAAGAATGTTGGTGATGATTTGGCTGAAGGCAAACCAACGCTTCCTCTACTTCATGCAATGCGCAATACCACGCCAGAGAATGCGCAGATGATTCGTGAAGCGATTGAGAAGGCCAATGGCATGGATCGACTAGAAGACATTCTAGCGGTAATGCAGGAAGCTGGCTCGCTAGAATACACCACACAAAAAGCGATGGATGAAGCAGACAAGGCGATTGCAGAACTCGCAATCCTTCCAGAATCTGACTACAAGCAAGCGCTGGTTACTCTAGCCCACATGGCGGTTAAGCGTACCAGCTAACAAAAGAAGACCCTGATGAAAAGGAAGAGTAGTACTCTTCCTTTTCATTATGTTTGGCGCTCAAGCGATGTTTCGTTAGTAATAACGGTCACAACTGTCGTGAAGCTGTGGATTGTCTTCTATTTCATCGAAACTAACCGCAAGTTGCTCTTCTGAACCTTGCTTAGCAAGCAGCACTGTCTCTGCCTCTTGGTCGATGACTAAAATCGTACCGACACCTTGCTGACACTCAACGACCATACCTTTACGGATTCGATTTGCTTCCATCACCCTCTCCTTCACAAAGTTACCCGATTCAGACTCTGTTACGCGAGATAAGGTGAAAGGATCAAAAAAGCCGATCATCAGATCGGCTTTCAATTAAAATTGTCTTCTTTATATAACGTATATAAAAAGACGCTTATTTCGCAAATTCAACACCAATGGTGATATCGCCATTTAGTGTTTCTAGCATGCCATCTAATGCTGATTTCTCGTAGTCACTTAGCGCACCGTAGCTTAGAACTTCCTCTACGCCGTCTTTACCTAGCTTCACAGGTTGTGCGAAGTATGGTGCATGTTCGCTGCCACCGTCTACATAAGCACACTCCACTACGCCTTCTTCACCTTGAAGAGCACGTACTAGCGCTAAGCCAAAGCGACATGCAGCTTGGCCCATAGATAGAGTTGCACTACCGCCACCCGCTTTCGCTTCTACTACTTCTGTACCCGCATTCTGGATACGTTTCGTTAGCGCTTCAACTTCTTCAGCAGTGAACTCAACACCTTCTACTTGAGATAGAAGAGGAAGAATTGTCACACCAGAGTGACCACCGATAACAGGAACGCGAACGTCACCTGGATCTTTGTCTTTTAGTTCAGCCACGAAGGTTTCTGAGCGGATAACGTCCAGCGTTGTTACACCAAACAGCTTGCGCTTGTCGTAAACGCCTGCTTTTTTCAATACTTCAGCAGCGATTGGCACTGTTGTATTTACTGGGTTAGTGATGATACCAACACATGCTGTTGGACATACAACTGCGATCTTTTCCGCTAGCGACTTAACAATGCCAGCGTTTACGTTGAACAGATCCGCGCGATCCATACCAGGTTTACGAGCTACACCAGCTGAAATTAGGACAACATCCGCACCTTCAAGTGCAGGTGTTGGATCTTCGCCAGCGTAACCTTTAATAGAAACCGGAGTTGGGATGTGGCTAAGATCTGCAGCCACACCAGGAGTTACTGGAGCAATATCGTATAGGGCTAAATCTGAACCTGCAGGAAGACGGTTCTTAAGTAGAAGGGCCAGAGCTTGACCGATGCCGCCAGCGGCACCAATAACGGCTACTTTCATGTAGTTCTCCTTGAGAGTATTTCTCTTATAAACGTATTCGTAGGGTATTTTGTAACCAGCTGAAACAAAGCTATCGGAATCACAACTTGATTACAATCAATTAACGCCAGCTTTGCGACCTCGCGCAACTCGCTGTTACCGTGCTACAAACAAAGGCTTGATTATTCGTTTATTCTGTTGAAATGACAAGAAATTCAGTGCAATAAATAGGTCAACAATTTCATACTTAAAGAACCCTATCCTGTTTAGGGTTTACAGTGATGGAATTAACATAATGTCGTGACTTTTTGGCACTGCATGAATATCTATGCGAGAATATGCAAAATTGCTGACCCTTGATAAGAGAATCATAACGACTATGCGCAATTCAGAAAAACAAGATAACTTAGTTCGCGCTTTTAAAGCCTTATTAAAAGAAGAGAGCTTTGGCTCACAGGGTGAGATCGTTGATGCACTAAAACAACAAGGTTTTGAAAGTATCAACCAATCCAAAGTTTCTCGCATGTTGACTAAGTTTGGTGCCGTACGTACACGTAATGCAAAAATGGAAATGGTTTACTGCCTACCAGCAGAGTTAGGCGTACCAACAGTTAGCAGCTCTTTGCGTGAACTGGTGTTAGATATCGACCATAACGCAGCTCTTGTCGTTATCCACACTGGCCCAGGTGCCGCTCAGTTGATTGCTCGCCTACTGGACTCATTAGGTAAATCAGAAGGCATCTTAGGTGTGGTTGCTGGTGATGACACCATCTTCATTACCCCGACAATGCCAGTTTCTACAGAACAATTGTTCAAATCTGTGTGTGAGCTTTTCGAGTACACAGGCTAAGTAACTGTTTGTGGGCTATGAAATTAGTTGAGTTTTGTAGCCCATGAAAAATGTAAATTTTTTGATTTTTTAGCTTATTTTTTACCCATCCTATTTGTGATTTACATCACGCTATTGGTTTTTTTAATACCCTCGCCAGCATGCAAGATAAGTAATTGTTCTAAAAAGAATTAGTCTACGAATTTATCCCCACATACCAATGCACGCTTTAGACTTATTCGCTATAGTTTTTAACAATCGGATAATTTTCTGCCAATTTTTTGTTATGATTCGCTCGCTTTTTCAAACGATTGGATTGGAAAAGATGCCGTTTCCAAATAGGAAACTCCTGAAGTAATTTTTGGTTATTTCCGGGTTAATAATGAATATAAGGAAGGGAAATTCATGGCATTTAACAAACTTCTTAAAGTAGGCGCTATCGCTGCAGCAGTTATGGGCGCAGGCGCAGTTAACGCTCAAGAGTTTATTACTATCGGTACTGGCTCTGTTACAGGTGTTTACTACCCTACTGGTGGTGCTATTTGTAAATTGGTGAACAAAGGTCGTAAAGATCACAACATCCGTTGTTCAGTAGAATCGACTGGTGGCTCAATTTACAACGTCAACACAATCCGTGCTGGCGAGCTAGACTTTGGTATCGTGCAATCGGATTGGCAGTACCATGGCTACAACGGTACGAGTAAGTTTGCTGAACAAGGCCCGTACAAAAAACTACGTGCAATGTTCTCTCTTCATACCGAACCTTTTAACATCATCGCACGTGCAGATTCTGGCATCGAAAACGTTCAAGACCTTAAAGGTAAGCGTGTAAACATCGGTAACCCTGGTTCTGGTGACCGCGCGACAATGGGCGTAGTGATGGACGCAATGGGCTGGACTAACGACAGCTTCAAACTTGCATCAGAACTAAAAGGTTCAGAACGTTCTCAAGCACTATGTGATAACAAGATCGACGCGTTTATCTACATGGTTGGTCACCCGAACGGTTCAATCAAAGAAGCAACAACCTCTTGTGATGCGAAGCTAGTTCCAGCGACTGGTCCAGAAATCGAGAAGATCGTTGCTGATAACCCTTACTACGCATTCAGCACAGTCCCTGCTGGCATGTACCGTGGTACAGACAAAGACGTAAACAGCTTTGGTGTTGCGGCAACAATGGTAACGACATCTGATGTTTCAGATGACGTAGCTTACAACGTTGCAAAAGCGGTATTCGAAAACTTCGATACCTTTAAGCGTCTACACCCTGCATTTGCAAACCTGAAGAAAGAAGACATGGTGAAAGCTGGCCTTTCAATCCCTCTTCACCCAGGTGCAGAGAAATACTACAAAGAAGTAGGTCTGCTTAAGTAAGCAACTACTAACTTCAAGCTCAGACAGAAAAGGATGGTTTTCTGTCTGATTGAGTATGCTGGTCGAGCACCTTCAACCAGCATACTTTGTTCAATTTTGCCGATTTCTCTCGGAAGTCGCGCTCACACACCTAAGAAAAAGAAAACGCACTTTTCCATACCTATGAATCAATGGGTTGAAGGATTGTAGCGATTCACTCGAAAGCAAACTTCGCTCTATTCACTACACTGTTATAGCGAAGCGCGGTTCTCGATACACAATACAGACAGGACCATCAATAATAAGGAAAAAGTACATGGCGACGAACAACACTCCGTCACAAGATGTGCAAGAGATGGTGGCTCAGGCAGATACAGGTGCGCGTAACCCAATGGGCATGCAAGGTCGAATCTTATGGTTCGTTCCGCTGTGCTGGTCGCTATTTCAATTATGGTATGCCTCTCCGCTACCATTTATTTTTAATTTTGGCGTACTCAACGACACTGAAGCGCGAGCAATTCATCTAACTTTTGCCACTTTTCTCGCTTTCACTGCTTACCCAGCAATGAAGAACTCTCCGCGTGATCGTATCCCACTCATCGACTGGGTATTAGCGCTCGCGGGTAGCTTTGCTGCGGCTTACATTTATATTTTCTATACCGAGTTAGCAGGGCGTTCCGGAGCACCTACGACGGTAGATATCGTCGTTTCGGTTACTGGTATGGTCTTGCTACTTGAAGCAACCCGCCGTGCATTAGGTCCACCGCTCATGGTGGTCGCAGCGGTATTCTTAACTTACACCTTTGCTGGCCCATATATGCCAGACGTCATTGCCCATAAAGGCGCTAGCTTAAACAAAGCGATGTCGCATCTATGGTTAACGACAGAGGGTGTATTTGGTGTTGCACTTGGCGTATCAACGTCGTTTGTATTCTTGTTCGTACTCTTCGGTGCGATGCTTGAACGTGCTGGGGCTGGTGCTTACTTCATTAAAGTCGCTTTCTCATTGCTTGGTCATATGAAGGGGGGGCCTGCAAAAGCGGCGGTTGTTGCTTCTGGTCTATCGGGTTTGGTTTCTGGCTCATCGATTGCCAACGTAGTAACTACAGGTACCTTTACGATTCCGTTGATGAAGCGAGTTGGTTTCCCTGGCACAAAAGCCGGTGCGGTAGAAGTTGCAGCTTCAACTAACGGTCAGCTTACACCACCGATCATGGGTGCCGCGGCCTTCCTAATGGTGGAATACGTTGGTATCTCGTACGTAGAGGTCATTAAAGCGGCCCTACTTCCTGCGCTTATCTCCTACATCGCTCTGATTTACATCGTTCACCTTGAAGCATGTAAAGCCGGTATGACTGGCCTTCCTCGTCGCCATAACCCAACCATGCTACAAAGCCTGTTGTCATTTACTGGCACTATTCTCGGCTTATGCGTGATTAGTGCTTTGGTATACTACGGTGTGGGTTGGACGAAAGATGTATTCGGTGATGCAGCAACGCCTATCGTAACCGTAGCACTACTCATTGCTTACATCGGCCTGGTGAAAATTTCAGCCAACCACGCCAAAGATGGCGCAATTGAAATTGATGCAGAACTCACTGAGGTTCCTGATCCAGGTCCAACGATTAAATCTGGCCTGCACTATCTGCTACCAATCGTTGTGCTGGTTTGGTGTTTAACCGTTGAGCGCTTCTCTCCGGGGCTATCGGCATTCTGGGCAACCGTGTTCATGATCTTTATCTTGCTAACCCAACGCCCATTGATTGCTTTGCTATCCAAACAAGGTGACTTGGTTGAGCAAACTAAAGATGGCTTTGTTGACCTAGCAGAGAGCTTAGTATCTGGTGCGCGCAACATGATCGGTATCGGTGTGGCAACGGCTGCGGCCGGTACGGTTGTTGGTGTAGTAACACTCACCGGTATTGGTCTGGTGATGACAGACTTCGTCGAGTTCATCTCTGGCGGCAGCATCATCCTAATGTTGTTGTTTACTGCAGTGATCAGCTTGATCCTTGGTATGGGTCTGCCAACGACGGCAAACTACATCGTGGTATCAACTCTGATGGCTCCAGTTATCGTAACTCTGGGTGCAGCTCATGGCTTGATCATCCCACTGATCGCGGTGCACTTGTTCGTGTTCTATTTCGGTATTCTAGCTGATGATACCCCTCCGGTAGGTTTGGCGGCCTTTGCGGCGGCAGCTATTGCTAAGTCAGACCCAATTCGAACGGGTATTCAAGGTTTTACCTACGATATTCGAACCGCAATTCTGCCATTCATGTTCGTCTTCAACACCCAACTCTTGTTGATGGGTATCGACAGTTGGTGGCACCTTGCTCTCACCGTTATCTCCTCAATCATTGCGATGTTGATCTTCTCAGCGGCCACGCAAGGTTGGTGGTTTACACGTAACAAGTGGTGGGAAACCATCTTGTTGCTTGTACTGACGTTCTCTTTCTTCCGTCCAGGATTCTGGTGGGACATGATCTACCCTGCAAAAGTTCTTTCCCCTGGGGTTGAGATAGCTCAAATCACGGAAGCGCTAAATGTAGGAGAATCCATTGAGCTACGAGTCGCAGGTGAAAACCTAGAAGGTGACTACGTAGAGAAAACGGTACGTCTTCCGTTCGAAGATAAAGCAAAAACTGCAGAAGAGCGCATCTCTTCTATGGGTCTAATGCTAACCGAGAACGACGGCAAAATGATCGTAGACATGGTCGAGTTTGGTAGTCCGGCAGAATCGTCCGGCGTCGACTTCGACTGGGAGATCAAATGGATTGTTCAAGACGCAGAGCGCCCAATGAAAGAATGGGTATTTGTGCCTTGCTTAATGATCTTGCTGGTACTTGCCATGAACCAAAAACGTCGTGCTCGTAGGGAACAGTTGAGCGCATAACCGATTAGGCCTCGAGGACAAAGGGGCCATGATGAGAGACACTGAATGTATAAACAAATTCTTGTTCCGGTTGATCTAAATGACCAAGGCTTCTCTGACCGAGCTGTTGAGCTGGCCGTTTGGCAAGCAAAACAAGCCAACGCGGAAGTTCACTTACTGACGGTACTGCCTGGCATCCATATGTCGATGGTCGCGACTTACTTCCCGAAAGATGCGGCAGCGAAGATGAAGCAAGACGTGAAGCAACAACTCAAAACGTTTGCAGACCAACACATCGATGATGAAGTGATTTACAAAGTACACGTTGCAGAAGGCAAAGCGTATGCAACCATCCTTGATTACGCTGAGCGCTTAGGTGCCGATCTTATCATCATGCCAAGCCACAAACGCTCAAAGATCAACAAAGTGATGTTAGGCTCTGTAGCGAGCAAAGTGGTAGAGAACTCCCCAATCAATGTGATGGTAGTGAAGCCACAAGGCTAACGTACTCATTCAAACTCCCAAAATAAAAAAAGGTTGATGCTCGCATCAACCTTTTGTTTTTCTTGCGCCTTATTCATCAAAGATAAACGGCGCTCTACCCTGCCGCTCGCACAAACGCTGTTAAAACATCGCTAGAGTGCGATACCGCTAATTCATCAATGTCACCTGACGCTTCGACCTGACCACCAGCAACAAAAGCAAAATGACTCGCAATCGCTCTTGCATCACTCAAGTGGTGCGTCACCATTAACACGGTAATACCACGATCAGTCGCAAGCTGTTTCACCAGTGTCAGCATCTCTTCGCGCAGCACGGGATCAAGTGCAGAGAAAGGTTCATCAAGTAGCCACATTGAATGCGGCTGAACAAAGCAACGAGCGAGTGCCACACGCTGCCGCTGACCACCAGAAAGGTGTTCAGGTAAGCGATCTAAATACTCAGCAACGCCGACTTGCTTCGCTGCTTGCTCGACAAGAAGCTTTTGGTCTGCCGTAAGCTTTAACCCCGGATGCAACCCTAAACCAATGTTGTCCCTCACTGACAGGTGAGCAAACAGATTGTGTTCTTGGAACAGCATTGAAAACGGGCGCTGGTACGGCTCTTTACTCACGATAGATGTGCCATCAACCAAGATATCGCCTAGGTCAGGGTTAATGAATCCAGCAACCAAAGCGAGCAACGTGGATTTACCTGCACCGCTCGGTCCCATCAGCGACACGATTTGTCCGCGCTTAATCTCTAAATCAAAGCGAAATAGCTCACGTTGATAGGTGTACTGAACATCATCCAACACTAACATTATGCTTTCCCCTTTGTTTTTAATACTTTTTCAATCACAGCAAAACAGCCTACGCTGAGTAACAGCAAGGTAACCGACACAACCGCTGCTGCATCCATTTGATAACTGCCGAGCAGCTGGAATAGGTATAGCGGCAAGGTTCTAAATTCTTGCCCGCCAAACAAGGCGATCGCACTTAAGTCACCAATCGCAAACATAAAACTAATAGCAAAAGCATGGGCAAATGGTTTACTTAGTGCTTGCCATTCCACGACTTTAAATCGTTGCCAACCACGCATGCCTAAACTGGCGCACACATACTGATATTGCTGCTCAATGTGCAACATGGGTTGAGATAAAGTTTTAATGACATAAGGCAATGCCATCAAGCCGTTAACCAAAATAACGACAAAAAACGCCAAGCTGAATACATCGGTAAACGAACGCAGCAGTAAAAACAGTCCGGTGCTAATCACCAAACCTGGCGTCACTAAAATGATGGTTCCGATAAGCTCAATTTGATCGGCGCGAGTATTTTTATACTGCAATCGCCAACGTCGACTTGTCAGCAAAATCGATACGCCTGCTGCAACGGTAAGAGAGCTCGCCAGTACCGCAACTTTGAGTGAATTAAGCAGTGCAGACCAAAAACGCTCATCGGTCAGTACCGACCAAACTTGCTGGTTGATACCACTGAACACCACCATCACAAGCGGCGGTATGACTAGTAAAAAGGCACCCATGATCCAAAAGCTATCCCAAGCTTTTGACCACCCATGATCCTTCGTTAAATATTGCTGTACCGATGTGCTACCAGCGCTTACGGAGACTGGCTTCGTCAACTTCTGTACGCCAATTGCTAACAAGCCACATAGTAGCATTTGCCACAGTGCCAAAAGCGCTCCAGCCTGCAGATCAAAATCGAACTTAATCGCCTGATAAATGGCGAGTTCAATGGTGGTCGATTTCGGTCCGCCGCCTAACGCCATCACGGTGGCAAAACTGGTAAAGCAAAGCATAAACACCAAGCCGCTTACGTGCGGTAATTGCTGCCTTAGGCGTGGCCATTCCACCCAACAAAACTTGTCCCAATGGCTCATTCCAAGGTGTGCACACAGTTTATGTTGTTCTGCAGGTATCGACTCTAATGCCTGCAAAAGGAGTCGCGCTGCATAAGGCATATTGAAGAACACATGCGCAAGCAAAATACCGTTCAGACCATAGATGGAAAACGGCAGCTCAGCATCGATACTTTTCAGCCATTGCGCTAATAAGCCGCTGTTACCGTAAATCGCCAATAAGCCAAATACACCAACTAACACCGGCAGAACTAAGGTAGACGCAAACAACTTGAGTAATAGAGACTTCCCAAAGAACTCACGTCGAGAAAGTGCATGAGCAACAGGAATAGCAAAGCCAACACTCAAAAGTGTAGAAAGGAAAGCTTGGTAGAAGCTGAATTTGGTGACGTGCTGATAGTACGGGTCTCCCCACACCATAGACACATCAAGTGAAGGCGCTTGAACAATCAAAGCACCTAGGGCAGAAACAACAAAGGTCGCGATAATCATCGCGACCCCTAACCCTATTTTCGGAACAGAACTCAAAAGTAGAACCTATATTAGAACGTCAATGCGCTTTGCCACTCGCGAATCCAAGTCTTGCGCATTTTCGCTACTTCGTCTGCACTAAAGCTAAGTGGTTTACTTGGTACACTCAGAGTTTCAAAACCTTTTGGCAACTCAACGTCAGTCACTGGGTACATCCAGTTACCAGTTGGCATTGCCGATTGGAACTCATCACTCAAAACAAAGTTCATGAACTCATCTGCTAGCTCAGCATTCTTTGAGCCTTTAACCTTAGCTGCTACTTCCACTTGCATGTAGTGCCCTTCAGCAAAATCTGCGCTTGCGTATTTCGCGTCATCTTCTGCAATCAAATGGTACGCGGGAGAGGTCGTGTAAGACAGCACTAAATCTGACTCACCGTTCAAGAACATCGAGTAAGCTTCTGACCAACCTTTTGTAACCGTAACCGTTTTAGTCGCCAGTTGCTTCCACGCTTGAGTCGCATCATCACCGTAGATGGACTTCATCCACAACATCAAACCTTGTCCCGGCGTCGAAGTACGAGGGTCTTGGTAAATCACTTTCAGATCATCACGCTCTTCCACCAGTTCTTTCATGCTCTTTGGAGGGTTCGCCAACTTCTCTTTGTTGTACACAAACGCGAAGTAGCCGTAATCGTACGGTACAAAAGTCTTATCGTCCCAACCATTAGGCAAGGTCGTCTTCGATGTATCAACGTTGTGCTCAGCCAGAAGCCCAGTCTTTTTCGCTTCCGCCATCAGGTTATTATCCAAACCTAACACGATATCCGCTTTGCTGTTGCTTCCTTCCAAACGAAGGCGGTTAAGGATTGAAACACCGTCATCCAGCGCAACGAAATTAACGTCGCAACCGCATTTGGCTTCGAACGCTTTTTCAACTTTAGGACCCGGTCCCCAATCGGCAGCGAAAGAGTCATAAGTGTAGACAGTTAGGGTGTTTTCAGCAGCAAACGCTGAAGTAGAAGTGATGGTTGCAAGGGCAATCAGACTAAGAGTGGTTTTCACTGCTCGCTCTCCATTTGCATTATTAACATGAGTTGAGCGGCACAGGGTTGAGGTGGTATTTAGGACTTCCAATATCCAGACTCAATTCCTACGCCAGCATTATCTGGTTCAGGTAATACGGGTCCCTGTCTGCTCAACAATGTTAAACAATTAGGTCTCAGCGCCCCTTGGCATTGATAAGGTCAATACCTGATGGGTTTGCTCCCCGATGAGTTGGATGGATTGTAAAGGTCTTTTATTGATTACACAATCAACGTTGGTCATAACCCCAACGTGGCACCAAGCCTTGCTCAATACCAAGGTGATCGAGAATTCTTGCCACCATAAAGTCAACCAAGTCTTCAATGCTCTTAGGCTGATGATAGAAGCCCGGTGCTGCCGGCATTATGGTGACGCCCATTTGCGAGAGTTTGTGCATGTTTTCAAGATGTAGCGTAGAGAAAGGCGTTTCACGCACCACAAGTAATAACTGTCCGCGTTCTTTCATCACCACGTCGGCAGCACGTTCAATCAAGTTATCCGACATGCCGTGTGCAATGGCCGCGACACTGCCCGCAGAACATGGACAAACCACCATTTGCTTTGGTGCCGCAGAACCAGAGGCCACTGGCGAGAACCAATCGTCTTTACCACAAACGGTGATGTTATCTGGATTGCAATTAAGGTGTTCAACCAGCGCCTTTTGCGCCGCTTCAGGGCCGCTTGGTAGTTTCAGGTCATGTTCGGTCGCCATTACCACTCGCGCAGCCGAAGAGATCAGCACATACACGTGGTAATCTGCGGCAACAAGACATTCAAGAAGACGGAGCCCATACGGGGCACCAGAGGCGCCCGTTAGTGCTAATGTGATGGCTTTTTTAGGGGTTACTTTTTGCTGCATAGATGTCATTAAGCTTTTTGTTTCAGTTGTTCTAGAAGCTTGCCGTGGATACCACCAAAGCCACCATTACTCATTACGAGGATTTGGTCACCCGGCTGTGCTTGTTCTACGATTTTTGCGACAAAGCTGTCCATCTCTGCGTCAACAAAAGCAGGTTGTTTACACTGGTCTGCAATCTCTTGTACCGACCAATCAATGTTATCTGGTTGGAAAAGGAACACCTCATCAGCACTGTGCAGAGAAGCCGCCAAAGTATTCTTATGAACACCGCGCTTCATCGTCGCAGAGCGTGGCTCCAAAACGGCAAGAATACGTTTTTCGCCAACTTTGTTACGTAAACCGCCCAATGTCAGTTCAATCGCCGTCGGATGATGAGCAAAATCGTCGTAAACCGTCACGCCCTGCTCTTCACCTTTCAGCTCTAAGCGGCGTTTGGTATTGATAAAACGACCGAGAGCCTGACAGGCTAACTCTGGAGCCACACCAACATGACGTGCAGCTGCAATGGCCATCAAAGCGTTATCTACGTTGTGGTCACCAACAAGATCCCAATCTACGATGCCCACTTTCTCGCCTTGCAACGACACTTCAAATTTAGAACCATCGATAACCAGTTTGTGTGCTTGCCAATCACCATCAACACCAGAGAACTGCTTTTCTGTCCAACAACCGCGCTCGATCACGTCTTGCAACGACTGATCTTGCTTCGGTGCCAAGATCAAACCGTTCCCCGGAACAGTGCGCACTAAGTGATGGAATTGACGCTTAATCGCCTCAAGATCGTCGAAGATGTCTGCATGATCAAATTCAAGGTTATTCATGATCAATGTGCGTGGATGGTAGTGAACAAACTTAGATCGTTTATCGAAAAAAGCACTGTCGTATTCGTCCGCTTCAACGACGAAAAACATACTTTCACCCAAGCGTGCCGACACACCAAAGTTACCCAATACACCACCGACAAGGAAACCAGGCTGGTAGCCACAGTCTTCCAAGATCCAAGCTAGCATGCTTGAAGTGGTGGTTTTGCCATGGGTACCCGATACCGCCAGAACCCAGCGATCATGCAATAAGAACTCTTGTAACCACTGTGGGCCAGAGGTGTAACGCATATTGGTATTCAACACATGCTCAACACATGGGTTACCACGGCTCATTGCGTTACCAATCACGACAAGATCAGGTTGAGGGTCAAGTTGAGAAGGGTCAAAGCCTTCAATAATTTCAATACCTTGAGACTCCAACAGGGTGCTCATTGGTGGATAAACGTTGGCATCCGAACCCGTCACTTTATGACCTAGCTGACGCGCTAAAATTGCCGCACCGCCCATAAACGTGCCGCAGATACCCAAGATATGAATGTGCATAAACTTAACCTTGTAATGCTTTCTTTAATCCTTTCATTATCGTGATAACCACCAGAAAAGCGAGTGCCTTTCGCCCTGTTCGTGCAGTCTCTTTCACAAATCTGACAGGGCTTAGTACTGACTGACCAAGCATTAACCAAGTGACAGACTTCTTATGCAATAAGACAAATAAATTGAGATCTCAGTCGGTTACTTCATTACCATTAATAAGATCCGCGTCATAAACTTACATCTAGCGCAATCGTTTAACATCCATAAAGAGATGACCCATTGCGCGACACCCCCAACGAAATGAAAAATGTAAGGATAAACCATGTCAGGACTGCGCACCCTAGGCGAATTCATTGTTGAGAAACAAGCGGATTTCCCCCACGCTAGCGGTGATCTTTCATCTCTCTTAGCTTCCATTCGTTTAGCTGCAAAAATTGTTAACCGCGAAATCAACGCGGCAGGTCTTGGTGATATCACCGGCGCTGTAGGTACGGAAAACGTACAAGGCGAAGATCAGCAAAAGCTTGATGTATACGCGAACGACAAGTTCAAAGCAGCACTTGAAGCACGTGACCAAGTGTGTGGCGTTGCAAGTGAAGAAGAAGATGAAGCGGTTGCGTTCAACAAAGAACTCAACCAAAACGCAAAGTACGTTGTACTAATGGACCCACTCGATGGCTCATCAAACATCGATGTGAACGTATCAGTCGGTACGATTTTCTCTATTTACCGTCGAGTTTCTCCTATTGGTACCCCGCCAACAGAAGAAGACTTCCTACAGCCTGGTCACAAACAAGTGGCGGCGGGCTACGTGATTTACGGCTCATCTACTATGTTGGTTTACACCACAGGTAATGGCGTAAACGGCTTCACTTACGACCCATCGATTGGCAGCTTCTGTCTTTCTCATGAAAACATGATGATCCCAGAAGATGGCAAGATCTACTCGATCAACGAAGGTAACTACATCCGCTTCCCGCAGGGCGTGAAGAAGTACATCAAGTACTGTCAGGAGAATGTGCCGGAAGATGGTCGCCCATACACTTCTCGCTACATCGGCTCACTGGTGGCTGACTTCCATCGTAACCTGCTTAAAGGCGGCATCTACTTATACCCAAGTACGCAAAGCCACCCTCAAGGCAAGCTGCGTCTGTTGTACGAGTGCAACCCAATGGCATTCTTAATTGAGCAAGCTGGCGGTCTGGCGTCTGACGGTGTAAACCGCATTATGGATTTGAAACCGACCGAACTGCACCAGCGTGTGCCTTTCTTTGTGGGTTCAAAGAACATGGTCAACAAAGTCGAAGAGTTTCTTGAGCTGAATCGCGAAGAAGACTAATTTCAGACCTTTGTCCAACGCGGCAGGTGTTTACCTGCCGCGTTTTTGTCGTTAAAGTGAACTGCGTAAATGTTAGCCAGATTAAGCCTCTAAACGCTTAATCCTCAATGAAAAGGAATATTCAAATGAGCTTAAACAACGTACCAGCAGGTAAATCACTGCCTGACGATATCTATGTCGTTATCGAAATCCCTGCTAACGCGGATCCAATCAAATACGAAGTAGATAAAGACACTGGTGCTGTATTTGTCGACCGTTTCATGTCTGCGCCAATGTTCTACCCATGTAACTACGGCTACGTGAACAACACCCTTTCTCTAGATGGTGACCCAGTTGACGTACTGGTTCCTACTCCTTACCCATTGATGCCAGGTTCTGTGATTCGTTGTCGCCCAGTTGGCGTATTGAAGATGACGGATGAATCAGGTGAAGATGCGAAAGTCTTCGCTGTCCCGCACTCTAAAATCTCAAAAGAGTACGAAGGCATTCAAGATGTGGACGATATTCCAGAGCTACTCAAAGCCCAAATCACACAGTTTTTTGAGCGTTACAAAGAGCTTGAAGCAGGTAAATGGGTGAAAGTGGATGGTTGGGCAGATGTTGCTGCCGCAAAAGCAGAAATCCTAGAATCTTACGAGCGTGCGCAAAGTAAATAATCGCGAACGTTAAAAAGCGAAAGAGCTGCACACAGGCAGCTCTTTTTTGTTTTCACGATATACCGTTAGTAACCACCAGCCGTCGATAGCCTGCCTGATTCATAATCGTTGTGAAAGAATGGATCAACATCATCGCAGATGCCAAAGTAAGGCGCGCCTTGTACACCAAGAATGTAAGCACTCTGCTCGCAATATTCTTGTTTGCCTTCTTGATAGCCAGTTTTGTATGCCGTGATGAGTTCAGGAGTAGCACGATTAGTGTCGTCTAACTTGGCGATGCGCTCCTCCGATAATTCAATCGCTCCATCTAACGCTGATTGCTTACCAAAAGCCTGCCAGTCTGTCACGCTCACAGAGGTTGGTAACGTTGTCTGAGCACAAGCGTTGAGGAAAAGTAACATAGCGCCGACCACGAATAATCTCATAATCACTCCTTACATCTTACTGATTGCTTGCTAGTAACGTTTACTGCCCTTTGCTGTGCGACCCAACTCGTATTCACGACGGAATCGGTCGTCTAGGTCATCACAGATACCACGGTAATAACGCCTACTTTCACCGAGTGTAAAAGCATCTTGAGCGCAGTAATTAGCTCGACCACTTTCGTAACCATTACTGTAAGCCATGTATAGCTCATCGTCTTTATTGAACTCTTGCATAGACAGTTTGGTATCGCCCGCTTCTGCACGCTGCATACCATATTGCTTCCATTCCATGCTGTCGTTGCCACTAGGTGGCGCGGTATTTGAACAACCGACCAGTAGCAGCAGTATGATTGGTGAAAGATATTTCATCGCAGACCTCCCAAGTCTTTGTTGTATATATCGTCAATGCATACGTTACTGGTCTAAGTATAGTTCACACGCGTTGGCACCAATCGCCAGATGCTATCTCTTCCGTAAGTTGTTCTGTGTCTTGATATAAGTAGATCCAAGCTTGGCCAAATGGTGTCGCAATGGTTTCTCTTCGATACTCAACCGGCACATCTTCCAGCTTATCTAGCTCAACCAAGGTGTCATTCTCAGTCAAGTACACTTCGCCTTGTATGACTTGCTGCCCCATCGACAAAGCGGGGTAAGGCCCCAAGTCATAAAGCGCGAACTGGGCATCGGTTTGATGATGCCCAAGAAATTCGGCAGTACTCAAAAAGTGATGGTTTTGCTCTCCTTTGCGCAAGGTGCCATACACAAAAACCAAATGCTGCATAACCACTCCTTAGTTATGTTTAAAAGCTAAGCTTAGTTGAATTCAAATTGGTAAAGCAGATCAACCGCACTATCGACACCGGATACCGCTTCTAAGTACAAATCTTTCATCAAACGGTAACGAACGGTGAATTCGCCTAAAGAGGTAAAGATACCCACGCCGTATTTCACTTGAAGACCCGGTAGAATGTAACCACTCACCGTCACCTGAGAGTCGTCCCCCGAACCTGCCGTATCCAATTGCAGGTCTTGTACACCAAAGGCTTCACCGATTTCACCCACGACTTTACCGCTCTTCGCCAAGCTGAGACCGATCAAGGTTGTGGTCATCGCGTTACCGCCCGACTCCGCATCGATATCTTGACCACGCAATAGGTAAGACAGCGCGTTTGCTTGTGGCATTGCAGGATCCGAGAAGATTTCTACTGTTGGATCACTCGCAGGGCCAGTCACTCGAACACCAGCCGTCACATCATCTTGCGTGTTGTCTGGGTTACGAATCGCTTTAATCGATACGTAAGGCTGATCCGCTGGACCATTCATCATGATCTTACCTTCTTCAATCACCAAGTCTTGGCCGAATGAACGGTAAGAACCGTCGACGATATTCACTTCACCGACAATGAATGGACCTTTGTCTTTTTGCGTCACGTTCAAGTTACCTTGCAAGTCGCCTTTTAGGCCAAATGCAGATAACTGGAAGTCATCGCCAATCTTAATGTTGATGTCGGTTTCGACATTAAACGGCAGCGCTGGCTCACCATCGACAGGCTGCATATCTTTGTTCAAGATAACCGTATCACTCGAGACACCAACTGCGCTTGGCGGTAATTCATCCACCAAAATACGGCCCCATGGTAGATTGATATTACCTTCTACCTTGGCAAGCTTCGGAGTGACATCAATAGTCATGTCTGGCTCGACTTTGATTCGCACCATTGGCGGCATATCAACTTTTAGCTCTTTAGCAAACACACGGGCTTTGGTGTGCCAGTTTTCTAAATCGCGCCAATCTGCGTCACCGTTAATTTCCAACTTGCCATCCGGCGTAATAATGCCAGCGTCTAAATCCGCTTGGTGACCTTTGAAGTTAATCGCGACTTGGCCAGAGTTGATATCGATTGGCGTCACGTCACCTTGCAGCTTCATTTGATCGATCAAGAATTGGCCGTTGACTTTCGGATGCATGACATCACCCGACAGAGTCAGATCCGTATTCATGTTCGCTTTGAATAGGCTGTATTCACCAATCAATGGGGCTAAGAAATCAAGATGGAACGTCGATAGCGACACTTTACCGTCGATAGTTGGCTTTTCTGACGAGACATCATTCAGGGCGACCTTACCAGACAAATCACCGTTATTCGTTACATCAAGCAACCACTCAGCATCTAGCTTGTCTTGTGCCAACTTGGCTTTAAAACTCACGCTTTCCCAACCGACCTTGATTGGTTGCTCTAACGTTTGCTCAACCTGACCTTTTGGCATATCCACATTCGCCGTGACTTCCGGTTTCATGTCTGGTGCCCATTTCGCAAACGCGTTCGCATTCACCGAACCTTGCAGTTTGGTTTCTGCAGGTAAGAATTGTTTGATTTGGTCAAAGTCAAAGTTGGTGATGGCTAACTTCGCTTCGCCGCTCTTACCAACGCTAATGTCTTCACTCAAACACACACTCGACTTAGACTGTAACCAACAGTGCGCTTGTACATCAGCTACTTGTTTGTCGATGTTCACTTTCACTGCTGTCGACTTCTGCAGCGCCCAAGGGCCTTGTGGCGTGCTTAGAGTAAGTCGGCGTAAGGCACCATCCCAGATCATTTCAGGTTTCTGCTTAAACGTCCCTTCAATTTCTAAGCTGCTTGAAACGATGTCTGATACCACATCCAATGTCAGTTGGTGCAACTTCTCATCGCCCGTCACTTCAAGATCTGCGCTGTCGATTTTGATGTCATCGTAAGTGATGTTTTTCGCAATCAAACTCACATCAGCTTTCGGCGCAGGCAGAGGTGTCACATCACCCTTCAGGGTAATCATCTCGACCTTCGCTTGTTGTTGCCAATTCACTTGGTTAAGCGCGAGATCTAAGTTGATGTCTGGCTGTTTCAGGCTACCGCGAAGTGCGATATTACCATTCATATTACCGCCAAGATCCGGCACGCTTTTCGCGAAATCAGGGAAATTAACCTCAACATCCATTAAGATTTGCTTGTCGATCTTACCTTTCGCTCGCAATGAGTTAGGGCCATGCGACAAGACTAAACCTTGAGTGTTCAGTTGAATGTCTTCGCCTTTGCCAGTCTTGTCCGCGGCATCTAATTGGCCTTCAATATTTAATGGGTAGCCACGTAGAATACCGTCGATATCCAGTTTAGGCAGACTCACTTGCCAGCCACCTTGATCGGTTAGTGAGCCTGAAGTCGATAGACTACCGCTGATATCACCTTCGGCTTCTGGCCACTGTAAACCAGGTTGAATGCTCTTCAGGTTCAGATCGGCTTGCCAATTGATTGGCGCCGCCCAGTTAGCCATGACCTTACCCGCTAACTCACCACCTAGCGTTTTGACTACAATGCTGTCTAAATCAATCTGCTCAAGCGTACCTTTGCCGTTCAACGCTACATCGACTGCTGGGATATCTTTACCCGATGCCTTCGTTTCTAGCGCAACGGTGTAGCCATCTAGTGAGCCTTTCGTCTCTAAACTCGGCACAGAGACTTGATAGTCACTTTTTCCACTTAATGGCCATTGTGCTTCGACATCTTTCAGTTTGATATCAAATGGTAACTCAGATTTAAGCGGTTGAACTCGGCCTTCAATCTTGGCTTTAACAAGATCAGAAAGCGTTGCTTGTAATGACAAATCTCCCACAGAACCAGAAGCAGATAACGATAACTTCTGGCCTTTTACGTCCGCTTGTTTAACCAAGGCATCAATCTGTGCTTGAATTGGGTAATCAGCCGATAATGTCACTTGCGTGCTGAGCTGACCTTCCACTTCCGGCATATCAAGTTCGAGCGTTTTAACATCGACTTTATCACCGCCTGCCGTCGCTTCGAGTCCTAAGTGATGAACGATAACCGGCGTGTCACCAGATAATTTAAAGTCATGGATATCAAGACGCTGCGCGTCGATGGTCAGTGGAATCCATACCTCTGGTAAAACAATACCTTCAGGCTCATATTCTGCCGTTGCTTGAGGCTGTGCCTTATCTTGTTGTTTTGCAGCAACCTCTTGAGTTGAGGCTTGTTCTGATGGTTGCGTTTTTTCTGTCGCTTCAGATGCTGTATTTGCTGACTGTTGAGCCACCTTGGTTTGTGACTCGCCTTTCTCGTCTGCAGCTTTGGCCTCTGTTGCTTGTGCAGATTGCTCTTCTGTCGCCTCTTCACTTGGTGCAAGAGCCACATTGATGGCTTTCAATGCCGTTGGTGCAATGACTAAACGGTCACCCTGCATCGACAACGCCGTCGAGAAATCTTGCCAGTCAATTTTGTTTCCTAAGATGTTTAGGTTGATGTCGTTAAAGCTGACTTTATTGACAAAGATTGGCACAGGAGTGCTGATGGAACGCAGTGGCGGGGTTTCTTCTTCCGGCTCTTCACTTGCAGGAGGCAGTTCCGGCATTTGGAAGTTCACACCTTGCAGAGCCAGCTCATCCACACACACTTTCGGATCAAAGAAACAACGGAAGTTGATCGCGAGTGTTAAGCTCTCAACCTTTGCATCAATATTCAGCGACTCGTCAACAAAGCTGACGTTGCGTAAAGCAAATCGAGGGAACAATGAACCTTGAATTTGCTCAACTTTAAGTTGTGGTAAAGCTTTCTCTGCGCCCCAAAGCGCCAGCTTTAAACCTGGATGCGTAAATAGAATGGTGCCGACGAAGATCGCCAGCAAAAGAATTAGACTCAGCAGACCGATTGAGAACCATTTCGTCCACTTCAAGGTAGTTTTCATCATAGCTCAGGCCCCAATGAGAAGTGGATGCGGAATTCAGGATCTGGCTCAGAGTCTAGACCCCAAGCAAAGTCAAAGCTGACCGGGCCAACAGGAGATGCCCAGCGAATGCCCACACCCGCGCCTGATTTCCAGACTGGGGTTTCATTAAATGCGTCACCGATATCGTAGAAGACTGCGCCCCACCAGTTACCAGTTACGCGATATTGGTACTCAAGCGTACTTGTCACCATGTACTTTGCACCGGTCAATGCGCCACTAGAGTCTGTTGGCGAGATCGATTCGTAGCCGTAACCACGAATGTTGTTGTCACCACCAGCGAAGAAACGCAAAGATGGCGAGAGTTTTTCAAATTCATCAGTGATGTTGGCGCCACCCTCTAGGCGGAATAAACCACGATGGTTCTGACCAATCCCACGAATCCAAGACGTACGTCCAAGAAGACGAAGAACGCGCGTTTCAGACAGCAATGCAGGGTCGCCGTATTCAACGGTCACACTCTGCTTATCACCCCACATCGGCATGTTGCCGCCACGAGTTCGTGTACGAGAAAACGACGCACCCGGCAGAACAAATTGCACACCATCTTCTTGCAAACCTTGCGAGAAGTTTTCGTACAAGTGGCGAACATACAGAGTCTTGTGCCAACCACCATCGGTGATCCAGTGACGCTCTACCGCAAGATTCGATTCCAAACTCTCCGTATCGCGGTTATCAAGGTGCTTCAAACCGAACTGAAGTTGGTAGTACTCATGCAGTACATCATCAAGTGGGATTTTGTAGCCAGCAGTGATGGTCTGCTCAGGTTTAGACAGAGAAAGGGCGGTATCAAAACTGTGGCCACGTGCGCTTACCCATGGTTTTTTCCATTTCAGCGTACCGCGCACACCGGTATCGGTAGAGTAACCAATACCCGTTTCTAATTGGTTTTTCGCAGCAGGAGCAAGAGAGACTTTGATTGGCAAGTCACGACCGTCATCCAACTTACTCAGATCCGGCTCGACAAAAACCGAAGAGAACCAATCGGTGTTAGAGAGATTTTGGTTGTATTCGCCAACTTCGGAAACCAAGTAAGGCTCACCAGTTTTAAATGGACGCAGAGAGTCCACGCGATCTTCCCAGATCTGACTGCCCAGAATTTCAACCGTACCAAAGTGATAGCGAATACCACTGTCATAGTGCAGACGGACATTCGCTTCGTTTAGTTCTGGTACCACCTCTAAACGGCTCAGTTTAAAGTCGCCATTGAAGTAACCACGTTGCAGCGCTAAGTTGCGAATTCCTGATTTTAGAGCGTCGTATTCCCCTTGATTGAGGATGCGACCTTCTTTCAATCGTGATTTATTGATGAGATTCGTGAACTCTTCATCTTTCTCGGCTTCACCCGAAATCACCACGTCCATCTTTTTTATTCTGACCGGCTCGCCAGGTTTGACGTTGACGATCAGTTCATCATTATCTTTCGTAATAGTGTATGAAATTTTCGCATGATAATAGCCGAGCGCATTCAACGCTTCAGTGATACTTTGTTCCAATCGCGCCTGAAAGCGCAAAGACGTAGAGTAGTCGTCTTCAGGAATTGAAGACAAATAAGCGTTCACATTATCTTCTAGCGCGCCATCGATGCCCTTGATCGTCAGGGAAACATCGGCGTAAGCGCTATGAGAAAAGGCAAGGAGGCTAGCAATTATCGGGGTAGCTTTTCTTATCATGCTTTTTAGCTGGACGAGGTTAAATAAACGTAAACAATAATAACGCCAATTAAAGGCTAAGTCTGTAATATTAATAGGTTTACTACGGTCTATGTCATCACAACATCATATTCAGACTGAATAAAATAATTCGCAAAATTAAGACACGTATTGAAGGACAAATACCATGCTCAACAAACAGACAATGATCAGTATAGAAGATGCACTGCCTGGTCGAGAGGCATCAATGCAAATCGATGACACTCATTTTGTAAATCAATCGAGTTTAACGGCTCAGCCACAATCTCACCAACAACAAATTTTATTCGGAATGGGCTGCTTTTGGGGCGCTGAACGCCTGTTTTGGCAACTTGAAGGCGTTGTATCAACATCCGTCGGCTACGCAGGTGGCTACACGCAAAATCCCACTTACGATGAAGTTTGTACAGGCAAAACTGGCCATACCGAAGTGGTTCGCGTCGTATTCGACGAGCGCATAATATCTCTGGAGCAATTACTGGCAACGTTTTGGGAAAGACACGACCCTACGCAAGGAATGCGCCAAGGTAACGATTTAGGAACTCAGTACCGTTCTGCGATTTATACCTACTCGCCAGAACAACAAGATGCGGCAGAAAAATCAAAAATCCAATATCAACAAGCGTTGCAAGAAGATCAGCGAGCGGCAATCACGACAGAAATCCAAGCAGCGGGCCCTTACTACTTTGCAGAAACCTACCACCAGCAATATCTAGCAAAAAATCCAAACGGTTATTGTGGATTGGGCGGCACAGGTGTTTGCTTCCCACCGAGCCTTCAAGGTTAATCCGAAACGAAAAAGAGCGACGAAAGTCGCTCTTTTACAAATCTTGTCATTATACCGGGAGCGATAATATCGCTTGGTTTACTTCTCTAAATACAGAGAGTTGTTTGGGGTTTTTGACGTCAGGTAATAGTACTTTGCCGTTATCAAAACGGAACTCACCCACACCTGCAATTGAAAACTGACCTTTGAATAAAGTCTTTACGAAACGCGCCACCTGACGTGGACGGTAAACAGCAAACTCACGTAGCATAACCAACCTCAACATCCTTTTGAGAAAACACTGATTGCTCTTTCCTTGGCAACCTTTTATGCGCAATTTGCGACGTGGTTCATTCTATCAAATTTCAACGTTAACGCAACAATATTAGACATCATACGTTAAAGAATTGTTATAAACGGTTCTACATTTTTATTCACTGTAAGTATATACTTGGGAAGTCTCACAACACATATGGAACATAACAATATGAAAACTAAGACTCTCCTCCCTCTTTTCCTTGCTCTTACTCCGGGTCTAGCGCTTGCTCACAACCTGTCTCTTGGAGAGAGTGTACCCGCAGCAAAAGTTGATGCTTACGGTGAAATCGTACTGCAAGGTGAAGGTGTGGCTTACCAACCTTGGGCAACTCAACAGATGCTAGGTAAGGTCCGAGTTATTCAGGCTATTGCAGGACGCAGCAGCTCAAAAGAAATGAATGCACCATTGATGGTCGCACTTACTGACGCAAAATTCCCAGCAGACGCTTACCAAACCACAACCATCATCAATCAAGATGATGCAGTTTGGGGAACAGGTTCGTTTGTGAAGTCTTCAGCACAAGACAGCAAACAAGAATTTCCTTGGTCTTCTATGGTTCTGGATGAAAACGGTGTAGTGGCAAGCTCTTGGGCCCTAAAAGAAGAAAGCTCTGCAATCATTGTGCAAGATAAACAAGGTAAAGTGTTGTTCATCAAAGAAGGCGCGCTAACTCCTGATGAAATAACTCAAGTACTTGGACTTATCAAACAAAACATCTAGCTGTTTTACGCTCCTTGCCACACTTGGCAGGGAGCCACTTCCTTATCTCTCCCAGATTACTCTTCTCATAAGCACTTCTTTCACCAAAGATAATTTGCTCTGCACTAACAAAAGAGTGAACTTTTAGCGAAAATGGATGTTATATTATAACACCAAGTATCATTTCGGGCTTTAAGATGCACTATCGCTGGCTAGCAACCACACATCATTGGCGTCGCACTGTTGTCTTGCTCAGTGTTGCGTTACTGATCGTATGGAATTTCGCTACCATTGCCCATGAACTTGACCTAATTCCAGAACATCACAGCCACCATCACTGCCAAATGTTTGCAGGAGCTCATCATGGTCTGGTTAAGGCTCTACCAGAAATTCTCGCTCCAACGTATCAACGTTCAACGCATTCTGACGTTATCGAAAAGCACTTAAATGTCAGTGATGTGCGCTACACAGCACGTGCGCCGCCGATATTTGCTTAAACTTAAGAAGTCCCCATACTAGAAACAAAACTGGTTGCTAACCTCATGATTTAATTCAGCAACCACAGCAAAATAATTAAGCAAATTAGGAAAAAGAAAATGCCATCTAAACACGCTCTAGCTCTTGTTATCGGCCTATCACTAGCAGCAACTGCTAACGCAGAAGAATACCGTCAGCACGAAGCGCACGTTCACGGTCACGTAGAATTCAATATTGCTCAAGACGGTAAAGACCTATTGATTGAAATCACTTCTCCAGGCGCTGACGTAGTGGGCTTTGAACACGCACCAGAAAATGCAGAGCAAGAGCAAGCACTTAAACAAGCGATTGCTGCGCTAAAAGATACAGACAAGCTATTTGCTATCAACCAACAAGCAAAATGTGTGATTGAAGATGTTCATGTCTCTCACACACTAGGCCAAGATTCTCACGAGGGTCATGACCACCATGATCATGAAGGCCACGACCACGATAAGCATGACCACGAAGGTCACGATCATGACAAACATGACCACGACCATGATCACGAACACAAAGACCATGATCATGATGAGCATGCGCATGATGACCATGACGGCCATGAGCACCACGATCACGAAGGTCACGACCATGAAGGCCACGATCATGAACACGGCGGCCACGGTGAGTTTACTGTTGAATACCGTTACCACTGTGATTCAGTCGCAGACCTAAACAGCATTGATACAACTTGGTTCAAGCAGTTCCCAGCGACAGAATCAATCAGCGCAAACCTATTCACTGACACCACTCAGTCAGCGACAACGTTGAACAAAGGCAACACAAAGATCGCAATTAAATAACTCACATGGCGTGTGAGTGCTTACTCACACGCCATTGCTTTGGTAATTTATTATGACTGAAACCACGTCAAACGTTGTTGAGCTTGCTAACGCCCAGTTTGTCTGGCCCGGCTCTGAAAACGCGACCATTAATATTCCACACTTACACATCGCTCAAGGTGAGCATGTCTTTATCAAAGGCCCTAGCGGCTGTGGTAAATCGACTCTGCTTGCCCTACTAACTGGAATCAATACTCTTACATCGGGTTCTCTGTCTGTACTTGATACCGATCTTGCAAGTTTAAGAGCAAGTCAAAGAGACAAATTTCGTGCCGATCACATTGGTTATATCTTCCAACAATTCAATTTGTTGCCTTACTTGAATGTGATCGAAAACGTCCTAATTCCATGCCAATTCAGCAAAATTCGTCGAGATCGCGTTGCACCAAACGCTTCGACTGCAACGCTTGAAGAGCAAGCAACATCACTGCTAGAACGTTTGCATCTTCCGAAAGCACTGCACAATAAGCCTGTCTCTGAGCTGAGTATTGGTCAGCAACAACGCGTTGCAGCTGCCCGCGCACTGATCGGCCAACCTGAACTGGTTATCGCTGACGAGCCAACTTCAGCCTTGGATCATGACAACCGCAAAGCGTTTATTGAGTTATTGATGGAACAAGCCAATCTTGCCAACGCCACATTGGTTTTTGTTAGCCATGATCCAACTCTGGAATCTCTCTTCCACAGAACACTAAACTTGCCTGAAATCAATCAAGCGCAAACCCTAGGAGCCGCATCATGAGTGCCGTAGTAAAGCTCGCTTGGAAAAGCCTGATGAACCGCAAAGCGACGGCGATTCTTACCATCATGACCGTCGCGATTTCTGTTGTCCTTCTGTTAGACGTAGAGCGAATTCGCACTCAAGCCAAAGACAGTTTTGCCAACACCATTTCTGGTACTGATTTAATTGTCGGCGGGCGTTCAGGGCAGGTAAACCTGCTGTTGTACTCGGTTTTCAGAATCGGCAACGCAACCAACAACATTGACTGGAAAAGCTATGAAGAATTTGCCAATCACCGAGCCGTTGACTGGGCGATTCCTATTTCATTGGGTGATTCCCATAAAGGCTTCCGAGTCATGGGGACCAATCACAGCTATTTCGAACATTACAAGTACGGAAGTAAGCAACCACTAACTTTCTCTGAAGGTCGAGAATTCAACGGTTTATTCGAAACGGTTCTAGGTTCTGATGTCGCCAAAAAGCTGGGCTATAAAATCGGTAGTGAGATCATCATTGCCCATGGCATCAGTGATGTTGGCTTTAGCCGCCATGACAATTTGCCGTTTAAAGTCGTCGGTATTCTTGCACCAACAGGCACACCCGTCGACAAAACCGTCCACGTCTCATTGGAAGCAATTGAAGCGATACATGTCGGTTGGGAAAGTGGCGCTCGTCTTGGTCCAACACCGAGCGCAGAAGAGCTCAAGGCAAGAGACTTCCAGCCTAAGCAAATTACTGCGATGTTGATCGGCTTGAAATCGCGCATTCAAACCTTCGCCTTACAACGACAAATTAACACCTATCCGCAAGAGCCGCTTAGCGCCATCATGCCGGGTGTCGCCCTACACGAATTGTGGGGAATGATGTCTATTGCTGAGCAAGCGCTAATGGCGGTATCAGGGTTTGTCGTGGTTGCAGGTTTATTGGGGATGCTGAGCAGTCTACTCACCAGCTTACAAGAACGTCGCCGAGAAATGGCCATCCTACGAGCAATGGGAGCAAGACCAAAACACGTGTTCTCTTTGCTGATCAGCGAAGCAAGCTTACTGACATTTGCAGGCATCATTGTTGGGGTCGCAGGCTTGTATTCTATGCTTGCCCTCTTGCAACCGATAATCCAACAAAGTTATGGTATACACCTAACATTAACGGCACTGTCGCCGTATGAATGGATGTTGCTTGGTTTTGTGCAGTGCGCAGGCATTGTGATTGGCTTCATCCCTGCATTCCGTGCTTACCGACAATCGCTCAGTGATGGAATGACAATTAGGATTTAGTAAAGATGTGGAAAAAGATACTCGCTAGCTGCTTGCTACTGATTTCGTTCACTGCGCCAGTATTGGCAAGTGATGAACCGTTGAAACTCGACTGGATTGATCTAGTCCCTGAGAATGAACGCAAGATGTTCGACAGCGTAGGCATGCCTGCGACTGACCACACCGGTGGAGCAGCATTACAGTCAAAGATTGGTAATGTTCGTCCAGAACTGAACGGCAGCAAGGTAAAAATCCCTGGCTTTGTGATCCCATTAGAGGGTGATGCGAATACAGTGACGGAATTTTTGCTGGTGCCATATTTTGGCGCTTGTATCCACGTTCCACCGCCGCCACCAAACCAGATCATCTACGTGAAGTTTCCGAAAGGAGCGCCAGTACAAGAGTTGTGGGATGTCATTTATGTAGTGGGTACATTAAAGACCGAGACCATAGAACATGAACTGGCAGAAACGGCCTACGTGATTGATGGCTCAGCAATTGAAGCCTACGATGACATGTAGCTTGAAGCTCAATGAGCTCGTATAGCTGATTAAGTAGATACACCAAGGCGTCGATTCGGCGCCTTTTTTCTTTCTGTTAGTTAAACAATGTAGCGCGACAAATACGCTAATACACCAACATATAAAACCAAAAGTAGCGCTATCGACAGGTGCTTTCTCAGTTTGCTTACGTCTGAATATTTCATCACCCCTCCAAAATAACGATAACAATTTTAACAACTCATTATCATTTTGAATAGCCTTTATTCTGTCAATTTCAAGACATGCCTCTCTGGTCGAGAAAACAGGAAAGGTGTAAATTTAAGCAAGCGCTAATCGCCAGTCTTGGTAGGAAATGAAATGGCAGAACCAACAAAGCAACCTGTTGTTATCGAACACGAACCCACACAACAAAAACATACTCAGCATGAAAAGAAGTCTGGCTACATTAAAGACAGTGCGAGCCGTGTTCAAAGCATTGCCCAAATCTACGGGTTAGACGCATTGTTGCAAAGTGATCCTCCAGCTAAAACCGCACTTGAGCGAGCCCAATTAAGAGAACAACGCCGCCAAGAACAAAGACAGAAGAACTTAGAGCAGATCCTCAAACTGGCGCACAGTTCATGTCGAGATGAGACCGCAGGTGAACCTGATCAAGACTGGTTGTATCGCTTTTTCGATATGGCTCAGGACATCCACAACAGCTCGATGCAAAAACTCTGGGCTCAAGTTATGAAACGCGAAGTCACCAACCCCGGTTCAACTTCGATGAAAGCACTTAAAGTGCTGAAAGACATGTCGCCGAGAGAAGCCCAAACTCTGCAACGTGCCGCGACGTTAGCGTGCAGTTTTGGTGGTGATTCAAGTAGAAAACTTTTGATTGGCTACAAAGCGCATGGCGGAATATTCAGTTTTGGCAAACGCGATACCACCAGCAATCTCAACATGGGTAGCTTCCAACTTCCTTATTCAAGTTTGTTAGTGTTGATTGAATTGGGGCTGCTACACAGTACCGAATTAGAGTCTGGCGAAATTGGTATTGAAACGCCTCTGATGCTCAGCTACCAAGGTAAGAATTTGTCCTTGCAGGTGAATACAAAGGGCGTGCGTCTGCTTTACTACCGCTTTACTCCAACAGGTAATGAGTTGTGTAAGCTGCTTGGTAACAAGCCTAACAATCAATACTACGACCAGATGCTAGCGCTTCTAAATCAAAGATTTAGCGTTCATAGTGAAGCAAAAACCACAGTAAACCACACCGTTTAGTACATAAAAAAGAGCTTTTGGTCACCTATGATCCAAAAGCTCTTTTAACTGCTCAGTGACTTTTTGGCCACCCATGATCCAAATGCTTTTTTATCGGATCACACCACGTTGTTTAAGGTCGATTAAACACAACTCCACCAGCTCTTCGACACTCTTTTCGCCCGCTGGCAAATCAATTTCTGGGTTTGCTGGAGCTTGGTATTCAGAGTCAATACCGGTGAAATTCGGGATTTCTCCTGCGCGTGCTTTCTTGTACAAGCCTTTCGGGTCACGGTTTTCACACACTTCTAAAGACGCATTTACGAACACTTCAATAAACTCCCCCTCAGGCAGTAGATCACGCACCAATTGACGCTCTGCGCGATGAGGAGAAATAAATGCCGACAGCACAATCAAACCCGCGTCTGCCATCAGCTTCGCCAGTTCACCAATGCGCCGAATGTTCTCGCGACGGTCTTGCTCTGAAAAGCCTAAGTCGCTGCACAAGCCATGACGCACATTGTCGCCATCGAGCAAATAAGTGTGGTAACCCAGTTCTGCTAAGCGATTTTCCAATGCACCAGCCACCGTTGATTTGCCCGCGCCAGACAGCCCAGTAAACCAAAGTACTGCTGGCTTCTGTTTTTTTAATCCAGCACGAAACTGTTTATCAACCGAGTGCTGATGCCAAACGATGTTTTCATCTTTTACCGGAGTTTCGGCAGTCATAACGTATCCTTGTAAATTTACAGATTAAAACGGAAAGAAGACCGGAATCAGCGTCAGTACTAGCACTGAATACACGATAGAAATCGGCACGCCAATTCGCACATAATCGGTCAATTTGTAATTCCCTACACTGTATACCAATAAGTTTGTTTGGTATCCGTAAGGAGAAATAAAACTGGCACTGGCGCCAAACAGCACCGCCATAATGAAAGGCATTGGGTCAACGCCATAACCTACCGCCATGCTATAGCCAATAGGGAAAGACAGCGCTGCCGCCGCATTGTTGGTCACGAGCTCGGTTAACACCAACGTCATGATGTAAGTGGCGACCAGCGCACCAAACACACCCCACCCATTAAAGGCTTCAATAAACATATCGCCCATTCGCACCGATAAACCAGACGAAATCATCAACTGTGCAATAGATAACGCTGAGCCGACAATCACCACAATATCAATTGGGAAACGACGACGAAGCTCTGACAGTTGAATCACGCCAAAGGCAAGCAGTGCTATCAAATAAGCTGCCAAACCTTTGATAATAGGGACAAGCTCCAACAACGCACAGCCAATCACTGCCGCAAAACCAAACAGAACTAAAGCGGATTTATTCGAGTCCAAGCGCGCGCTGGAATCCAGATCGTTGACTAAAACAAACTCTTTACGGTGCGCACGTCGCTCTGCCTCAAATCGTTTGCCGGGAACCAAAACCAATGTATCACCCGCCGCTAAAGTGATATTGCCTAAGCCACCTTCAAGGCGTTCATGACCACGACGAATCGCTACGACTACCGCATCAAATCGGTCACGGAAACGGCTTTCTTTAAGGGTTTTATGACAGAAGGTCGCCGATGAACTGACTACCACTTCAATGAAATTCTGACCATTGAGATGTTGATGACCAAACAGCGTTAACCCGGGAATCTCTTGTAATGTCGCCACGCTTTCTACATCACCACAAAATAGCAATCGGTCCTTGGCATTCAATACAAAGTCTGGACCAACAGAAGAAACCGTCACACCATCGCGAATCACTTCAGCAAGGAACAATTTTCTCAGTGCGCGTAAGTTATTTTCGGTAATGGTACGACCGACCAAAGGTGAACCAGGCTCAACACGAGACTCTAAGAAGTAAGGTAAGTCCTCTTGGTTTTGGTCATCGTAATTAGGTAATAGATAGCTCAGCGGGATGAGGATAAGCACACCGCCCACCAACACCGCTAAGCCAATCATGGTTGGAGTAAAGAAGCTCAAGCTTGGCAGGCCGGCATCTTCAACAAAACTGTTGATGATTAAGTTGGTCGAGGTACCAATCAACGTCAACGTACCACCAAAAATCGCCGCATAAGAGAGTGGAATCAGAAGCTTAGAAGGCGCATGTTGTTGGTTGCGTTTAATCGCACCAATTAACGACACCACAACCGCCGTGTTGTTCGTGAAAGAGGAAAGTAAAGCGGTAGAAAAGCCCAACTTGGCAATTACACTACCAAGATGACCTTCAGAAATACTGCGACTGACCCAGCTGATCAATAAGGTTTTTTCTAATGCGCTCGATGCGAGGATCAGCAGCACTAGGGTCAAAAGTGAAGAATTAGTAAAGTTTGCCGCAATGCTATTGAGCTCAATCATCCCCGCCATAAAGGCGATGAAAGCAGCTCCTGCAAATACGTAACTTGGTTTAATTTTGGTTACGAGTAAACAAGTGATAATGCCAAGCAAAATCGCTAATACAAATCCTTGTTCCCACATAGCCAATCCTTACCAATAAACCCGATACGGGCACAACAACGACTCGTGCAAACTTAGTTGCACGGAGTGACAAACGAGTAACCAGACAAAAAAGCAAAGCAAGCGAAAAAGAACGCCAGAATGCTCGGTTTCTTGGGCTTCCGGAGCATTCTGGATTCGGGGGAAATCAGCCTGATGGGTTTCGCAACCCCATCAGGCTAGGTGAACCAATTACTTCTTCAATAACTGGCTCAGGTCCTTAGCTTCCCAATGCGGGAAGTGCTTACGAACCAAAGCATTAAGTTCAAGTTCGAACGCTGAAACATCCGCAAGACCACGCTCAACAGCCGCTAGGCTTTCTTTCACCATGCCCGCACCAACCGTTACATTGGTTAGACGATCGATGATGATAAAGCCGCCGGTATCGGCACAATCTTGGTAGTTATCCAACGCGACAGATTCGTTCAGCGACCACTCACACAAACCAATGCCGTTGAGCGGCAATTCAGCTGCACCGTGAGTCGAAAGATTGTTGATGTCGTACTGGTGACGAATCGCTTCAACGTGACCAACCGTCTTCTTACCAGCAATCTTAATGTCGTAATCACGACCCGGTTGCAGCGGTTGCTCTGTCATCCAAACTACGTCAGCCAACAAGTGGTTAGTTGACTCCACTTGCGCATTTTCTAGCACCAGCAAATCACCACGACTGATGTCGATTTCGTCATTCAGCGTCAACGTCACAGCCAGACCTGCTTGTGCTTCCTGTACATCGCCATCGAAAGTCACGATACGTGCAACAGTTGAGGTTTTGCCTGATGGCAGCGCCTTAATCGCATCGCCTACTTTCACCGAACCCGATGAAATCGTGCCAGCAAAGCCGCGAAAGTCGAGGTTAGGACGGTTTACATACTGAACAGGGAAACGGAAGTCACCTTCGCCTTTCTCGTGGTCAACATCCACAGTCTCAAGTAGCTCAAGCAGAGACGGACCTTCAAACCAGCTTAGGTTTTGTCCTTTCTCTACTACGTTGTCGCCTTCTAGCGCTGACAACGGAATAATTTGGATATCCGTCTCACCCGCTAGGTTTTCTGAGAACTGTAGGTACTCATCACGGATCTCTTCAAAACGTTCTTGTGAGTAATCCACCAAGTCCATTTTGTTGATAGCAACAACGAAGTGTTTCAAGCCCAATAGGTTAGAAATGAATGAGTGACGACGCGTTTGGTCCAACACACCTTTACGTGCATCAACCAGAATCACAGCCAAATCACAGGTCGATGCACCTGTTGCCATGTTACGCGTGTACTGCTCATGCCCTGGCGTGTCAGCAATGATGAACTTACGTTTCTGCGTCGAAAAGTAACGGTAAGCCACATCAATGGTGATGCCTTGCTCGCGTTCTGCTTGTAGACCATCTACCAGCAATGCCAAATCTGGCTTTTCACCCGTGGTGCCTACGCGTTGGCTATCCGAGTGAACTGCTGCTAGCTGATCTTCATAAATTTGTTTTGAGTCATGGAGTAAGCGACCGATTAGGGTACTTTTACCGTCATCTACCGAGCCACAAGTCAGGAATCTAAGTAACGACTTGTACTGGTGTTGTTTTAAATAGCCTTCAATACCAAGCTCGGCTAATTGAGCTTCAACTGCACTGTTCATTATCTTTCCTTAGATCCTTTAGAAGTAACCTTGACGTTTCTTAAGCTCCATCGATCCTGACTGATCGTGGTCGATCGCACGACCTTGGCGCTCACTTGAGGTTGCCACCAGCATTTCTTCGATGATGCCTGTTAGCGTGTTGGCTTCAGACTCAATCGCGCCAGTCAGTGGGTAACAACCCAAAGTACGGAAACGCACACTCTTCTCTTCAATCACTTCACCTGGTTCTAGCTTCATGCGGTCATCATCTACCATGATCAGCATGCCATCACGCTCAACAACAGGTCGCTTGTCTGCAAGGTACAGAGGCACGATCTCGATGTTTTCTAGGTAGATGTATTGCCAGATATCCAGCTCAGTCCAGTTTGAAAGTGGGAACACACGAATGCTCTCCCCTTTGTTTACTTGACCGTTGTATGTTTTCCAAAGCTCCGGACGTTGGTTTTTTGGATCCCAGGTATGGTTCTTATCGCGGAATGAGTAAACGCGCTCTTTTGCACGTGACTTCTCTTCATCACGACGCGCACCACCGAATGCCGCATCAAAACCGTACTTGTTCAGAGCCTGCTTCAAACCTTGAGTCTTCATGATGTCAGTATGCTTTGAAGAGCCGTGCACAAATGGGCTACAACCCATTGCTAGACCTTCTGGGTTCTTATGAACCAAAAGCTCAAAGCCGTATTTCTCAGCGGTACGATCACGAAACTCGATCATCTCGCGGAATTTCCAATCCGTATCTACGTGCAGTAGTGGGAATGGAATTTTGCCTGGGTAGAAGGCTTTACGCGCAAGATGCAACATGACTGATGAATCTTTACCAATCGAATACATCATGACTGGGTTATCGAACTCAGCAGCAACTTCGCGGATGATATGAATACTCTCCGCTTCGAGTTGTTTAAGGTGAGTTAAACGTTGTTGGTCCATGTTTTGTCTTTCCTTTTTAAGCTTGAAGGCTCATTACGTCCCTAATCTTTGGTCTGAAATTATATGGAGCTGGCAATAGCACTTTTGTTGAATTCAGTACTAGACAAAAACCAGTCCAACTTTTGAGACAGACGCACAACTTCGCCGACAACAATCAAAGACGGAGCTTGAGCTTCTTTAGATAATTCAGATAGTTGAGAAAGTTTTCCGGTGAAAACTTTTTGCTGGATTTGCGTACCGCGTTCGATGATGGCGATAGGGGTTGAGGCTGCCCTACCATGTTTGATGAGCTGATTCTGAATATAGTGTGATTTCATCAGTCCCATGTAGATCACTAAAGTCTGATTCCCGCGCGCGAGCGTCGACCAGTCCATGTCGTCACTTTCTTCTTTAAGATGACCCGTAACAAACAGTGCTGATTGCGCGTAATCACGATGCGTCAGCGGGATACCTGCATAAGCGGTCGCACCTGCAGCAGCAGTAATGCCCGGAACCACTTGAAAACGCACACCAGCATCAGCCAAAACTTCCAGCTCTTCACCACCGCGACCAAACACAAATGGATCGCCGCCTTTAATGCGCACCACTTTGTAACCTTGCTTAGCAAAGTCCACCAGCAATTGGTTGGTCTTCTCTTGCGGTACACTGTGGTGCCCGGCACGTTTACCCACGCACACCAAAATGGTTTCGCTTGGGATTAACGCCATGATCTCGTCAGACACTAGGTAGTCGTAAAGCACGACGTCAGCTTGTTGTAGGCAGTTGAGTGCTTTCAGCGTTAATAGCTCAGGGTCACCTGGGCCGGCACCAACAAGGGCAACTTCACCTGGCTGAAGAGGTTGCTTACTGAAACGCGGAAGATCGGCAGCTTGGTTATCCGAAACCAGCCGAGGCTTATTGATTGGGAAATTCGTTACTGAATCGTTAACTGCCATGTGCTTGCTCATCATCCATTGATATCGTTATGGATGGCATTATGGCGGTGGGTTTATATTACCGGAAATTCTAAAATTTCATTTTTTATTCAAAAAACTGCTAAGAAGCTTTTGTTAGGTCTCATTCAAAATGGTGAAAAAGGCATCAGTCTGACACTTTCCTCCGCATTTAATTGCCTAATGTTCACAGTTTTCTGCATCTTAGCCTGAGCTTGCACTAATATTTGTTACATTACGCTGTACGACCCCTCTATCCCATTTAATTGGAGCACCTCATGAAAATGGCAGTTAATCCCGTATCCGTCGCAGTTTTAAGCGGTATGTTGACGCTTGCAGGTCCAGCAATGGCGGACACTATCAAGCTACGTATTATTGAAACCACCGACATTCACACCAATGTGATGGATTACGACTACTACAAAGATCAGCCTTCTCAGCAAATCGGTCTTAGCCGTGCGGCGACACTGGTTAAGCAAGCTCGTGAAGAAGCAGTGAACAGTGTTTTGGTCGACAATGGCGACTTGATTCAAGGCAGCCCAATGGGCGATTACATGGCAGCGAAAGGGATTAATGCTGGCGAAATCCATCCGGTATACAAAGCGATGAACCAGTTGGATTACGATGTGGGTAACATTGGTAACCACGAATTCAACTACGGTCTTGAGTTCCTGAAAAACTCTATCGACGGTGCAAACTTCCCTTATGTTAGTGCTAACGTTTTCGACAAGAAGACAGGTGAGCACTACTTCAAACCTTATCTCATTAAAACGCACACGTTCAAAGACATTGATGGTCAAAACCACGAAATCAAAGTGGGTTACATCGGCTTCGTACCACCGCAAATCATGGTATGGGATAAGAAAAACCTAGAAGGTAAAGTCTTCGCTGAAGACATCACTGAGACAGCGAAAAAGCTGGTTCCTCAGGTGAAGAAAGAAGGCGCAGACGTGATTGTGGCGATCCCACACTCAGGCATTTCGACTGATCCATACAAGCTAGGCGCTGAAAACTCGGTTTACTACCTCACAGAAGTTGAAGGTATTGATGCGATTGCCTTTGGTCACTCTCACGCTGTATTCCCGGGTAAAGACTTTGCCAAACTGCAAGGTGTCGACAACGCCAAAGGCACAATTAATGGCGTAACCGCAGTCATGCCAGGTCGCTGGGGTAGCCACGTTGGCGTAATGGACTTGATGCTGAAAGAAAAAGACGGCAAGTGGCAAGTGGTTGAAGGTCAATCTGAAGCGCGCCCTATCTTCGATAAAGCTAACAAGAAATCTTTGGCAGAAGCCGATAAAGGCATCGTGGATGCACTTGTTGATGACCATAAAGGCACGCGTGAATTCGTCAACCAACCAATTGGCAAAGCAAATGACGTGATGTATAGCTTCCTAGCGCTTGTACAAGATGATCCAACGATTCAAATCGTAAACCTAGCGCAGAAAGATTACGTGGAACGCTTTATCCAAGGCGACCCAGACCTTGAAGGCATTCCAGTATTAAGCGCAGCGGCACCATTTAAAGTCGGCGGACGTAAAGACGATCCAAATGGTTTCACCGAGGTCGAATCGGGTCAGCTGACTTTCCGTAATGCCGCGGATCTTTACTTATACCCGAATACGCTGGTAGCAATGAAGGTTAAAGGCAAAGAAGTTCACGAATGGCTAGAGTGTAGTGCAGGTCAGTTCAATCATATTGATGTTAACAGCACCCAACCTCAGTCTTTGATCAACTGGGATAGCTTCCGTACTTACAACTTCGACGTGATTGATGGTGTGAACTACCAAATCGATGTTACTCAACCGCCGAAGTACGATGCGGATTGTAAAGTGATCAACCCAGATTCACAGCGTATCGTGAACCTGACTTACAACGGTAAGCCAGTAGATCCAAAACAAGACTTCATCATCGCTACTAACAACTACCGTGCTTACAGCGCAACCTTCCCAGGCACTGGTCCGGACTTCATCGCGTTTGATGCTCCAGATGAGAACCGCTCTGTAGTGGCCGCTTACATCTCTCGCATCAGTAAAGAGCAAGGCGAAGTGACACCAAGCGCGGATAACAACTGGTCTTTCGCACCAATCAAATCGGATAACAAACTTGATGTTCGTTTTGAAACCTCACCAAGTGATAAAGCTGCGCAGTTCATCAAAGAGAAAGGGCAATACCCGATGAAACGTGTCGCCACTGACGAAGTTGGTTTCGCGATTTACCAAATTGACCTGAATAAGTAAGGCAAGTTTGGCAATGATTTCAAGCGGCTCTCATGAGCCGCTTTTTTGTTGTCAGTAAAAACCGTTAGAATGAGAAAAACCGTTTCTGAGTTATCACATGCACAGCGATCTTTTTTCTGACTTAATCAATCATGGCTTCCTCGAAGATGAAGCGAATCAGCTAATTGAACATGGGCAACAGCTAGAGTTGCCGACACGCCATATTCTCAATCACCAAGGTGAATCCAGTTCGCACATCTACTTTGTGTTAGAGGGTTTATGCCATGCCAGTTATCTAACCGATAAAGGGAAGGAGTTCAGTAAAGAGTTCTACTGGGAAAAGGATTGGGTGATTGGCTTTGAAGGGCTTATTAAGAATCAGCCCTCGCCGTACTTATTAGAAACGCTGACACCTTGTCATCTGTTTTGCTTGCCGATTGAAGTGCTACACCAATGGCGTGAAGAAAAGCATCCTATTTACTTAAAGCTGCTCGAAGCGCAATTAATGCATAAAGAAAACAAAGAACGCTTTATGTTGCTCTACTCACCAGAAGAGCGTTACCAACTATTTTGTCAGCATTACCCAGCCTTAGTACAGCGTATTACCGATAGCCAGATTGCCGCTTACTTGGGGATTACCGCGATCAGTTTAAGTCGAATAAAAACCCGTTTGAAGCAGCATCACGAAAAGTAAAACTAAAATAATATTGACAAAAAACAATCACTTTCAGTAGTCACACTCTTATTATTAACTAACGCTATTTGTTTGAAGTATAAGAAAAAATCTCAAATCCCATCTGGATATGCATAAGGATATACCACACCCTGCATAGCCAAATTTCATATCATTCGCCTCACATTGTGGGCGAGTGTTTCATCATGAGTTAAGGGAAAAGATTATGTTTGGAAAACTGAAAGCCGCCGCCGGTGATGCCGCAAACAATAAAGCAGCAACACTCATAACGACACACGTAGAACCCGTAATGGAAGAAATCCAAGGCTACTCTCCGGCAGTTATCATGGAAGATGAGACCTACCAGAGCCAAGTGATTGAGCCGACGCTCGTTGCACTTCAAGCGGCTTCGTCAGGCGTGACCTCAATGCTGCCAAACTTTAATGAGAAATTTAGCGCCTGCATGTTCCACCTTCGTGGCGAACTGCTCGAACTATCAGAAGATAAAGTCGCACTGATCGACGACTTCAAACAGCAGCTACCTGCAGCTGTTATGGAAGGCTTAAAGCTATAGCGGTGTACAAAAACAAAAAAACGGCTAAATCGTTAGCCGTTTTTTGCTGTATTGCTGATATTACTTCAATAAACGGGCACGGAACTGACGACCTTTCATCTTGCCGTTACTGATAGTTTGTAGCGCTTTCTTCGCCACTGACTTTTCTACCGCAACATAAGCACGCATTGGGAACAGGTGAATCTTACCCACTTGCGCGCCTGTAATGCCATTTTTACCCGTTAAGCAACCCAGAATGTCGCCTGCGCGCACTTTCTGCTTCTTACCGCCATCAATGTTAATCGTCACCATCTTCGCTTGATATGGCTGCTGATTTGATTTCGCTGGCAGTGTTGCCGGTACTACGTCCATATCTAGATACTCTTCGATACGAGCCACACGTAAGCCGTCTTTTTCACCAAAGAAGCTGAATGCTAAGCCTTTGCTGCCAGCACGACCGGTACGACCAATACGGTGAACGTGGACCTCTGGGTCACGAGACAATTCGAAGTTAAATACCGCATCTAGATTGTCAACGTCCAAACCGCGTGCCGCCACATCTGTTGCAACAAGGATCGAAACACTCTTGTTAGCAAACTGAACCAAGGCTTGGTCACGTTCGCGTTGTTCTAGATCCCCATGAAGATCGATAACACTGAACCCTTTGTGATGCAGTTCATCTGCTACATTCTGAACTTCTTTCTTCGTGTTACAGAACACCACTGCCGACTCTGGCTGGTGAGTCAGTAGTAGGTTAGCAAGGGCTTCATCGCGCGCTTCTGAACCTTCCACGTTGTAAAAGTACTGCGCAATGCTCGACGTATCGTGAGTGGATTCTACTTTGATCATCTCTGGCGATTGCATAATACGTTGAGCGATCTGTTCGATCTTTTCAGGGAACGTTGCACTAAATAGTAAAGTTTGACGCTGCTTTGGTGCAGCTTCAATGATCGCATCGAGTGCATCTTGGAAGCCCATATCTAGCATACGGTCCGCTTCATCCAGAACCAGCGTGTTTAGCTCTTCTAGGTTAATGCGACCTTTCTCTAGGTGATCAAGGATACGACCTGGCGTACCAACAAGAATGTGAGCGCCATGTTCTAGTGAACCGATTTGCGGTCCCATTGGCATACCACCACACAATGTCAGTACTTTAATGTTGTGAATGCTACGGCCCAAAGTACGAATTTCTTTTGCCACCTGATCAGCCAGTTCACGCGTCGGACAAAGCACCAAAGATTGTACACGGAAGCGCTTCACGTTTAGGTTGGACAATACGCCCAGACCAAATGCTGCCGTTTTACCTGAGCCAGTTTTACCCTGACCAATTACATCACGCTGATTCAAAATCGCAGGTAAGCTCAACGCTTGAATTGGCGTCATATGGGTGTAGTTCAATGATTCAAGCGTCTCTAGTAGCGCTGAAGTAAGCCCTACTTGGTCAAAAGTTTGTTTGCTCACAGGGAAATATCCTCAGGTGGGATGAAAAAGAGGGCACATTATCGCCAGATTTGTCACGAAGACCAGTGAAAATTAACCATTGTTAATGAGTAATAGCAGAAAACGACGTAAAGTCAGCTGCATTCGCTTATTAATGGATATTGGAAATGATCAACTGGACTGCCCTACCTTTCTCTCAACTGACAACAACACAACTCTACGAGATGCTGCGCCTGCGCGTTGATGTATTTGTGGTAGAACAAACCTGTCCATATCCAGAGCTGGACGGCAAAGATACGTTAGAAGGCGTGTATCACCTATTGGGCTATCAGAGCGATGAGCTGGTTGCCTGCGCTCGATTATTGCCTGCTGGTACCACTTACGACAATGTGAGCATCGGCCGTGTGGTAACCAAACAAAGCGCTCGCGGTGGTGGTCTTGGACATGAACTGCTTGAGCAAGCTTTACAACATTGCCAACAGTTTTGGACAGGCCAAACGATCGATATCGGAGCACAAGAACACCTAATGGCTTTCTATGCGAGCCATGGCTTTGAAGTGATTTCTGAAAGCTACCTTGAAGATGGTATCCCTCATGTCGATATGCGCCGAGTAAGCTAAATGTCGCCTCACCACCTGGCACTACTCTTACTGGTGATCGGAAATTTGGCGGCATCACTCTCCGATGTCGCCGTCAAACTGATTGAAGGCGGCATTAGCCCGTTCCAATATATGTTTGTTCGCCAACTGGCTTCACTGCTGCTCATCTTACCTTTCTATCTCAGACAACAACCGGATAAACGTAGCCTGAAGCAAGCGCCTATAACGATTTTACGTGCGCACCTGATATTGATTGGCAGTGGTTGTATGATGGTTGCGGTGACTCACCTCCCTCTGGCAACTGCCAACGCGGTATTTTACGCCGCCCCTATTCTAATGCTACCACTATCGATATTGTTTCTTAACGAGCACCCACCTCTGAGCAAAATTCTACTAACTTGCTTCGGGTTCCTTGGTGTCTTAGTGGTATTACGGCCGGATCACTTTCATTGGGCAGCACTGTTTGCACTCGGCACGGCGACCACACTGGCGATGTTCAATATATTGGTAAGAAAACTACCGAGCGAACAATCAGTCGTGACCACACTTTGGTGGACTACGCTGTTCTCGTTACCTATATCCGCAATATTAGCTGGGGTTTACTGGCAATCAATAACGTGGCAAGAACTGGCATTGGTTATCGCGAGCGCGGTTTGCATCTTAAGTTATAACGGATTGGCAGTATTGGCCTATCAAAAAGCGCCAGCGGGAGAGATTGCATTAGCTGAATACTCAGGCTTAGTGTTTGTCACACTCTTTGGGATATGGTGGTTTGATGAAATTCCAGATTGGCTGACTGCTGTTGGGATAATAATGATCGTATTACCGCTTTTACCATGGAATAAAAGAAAAACACTCGCTGGAAAACAAATTAAACGTTAACAAATCAACAGACATAAAAAAGGCGCGAATCATCGCGCCTTAAGAATAATGGTTATCTAACGTTATTTGTTGCGACCAAATGTGCCATCAGATAAACGGAAGAACATCACCGACTCGCCACTTTTCTCTAGCTGAAGCATATCTAATTTACCATCGTCAGCAAGCTTAAAGCGCACTAATTGACCTTGCTTAATGCGACTCAAAGGCTTGTCGCTGCCTTCAATTTTAACTAGGGCGTTTAAGTCTGCCATCGGCAATTGGTTACTGCGGAATACTTGGGCTAGTGTATCGCCGTTCTTCACCGTGTACTCTTTCCACTGCTCAGACTTAGGCTCTGAGTTTTGTGCAGAGCGCTGCTCACTTAAGCTTTGCGCGTTCAACTGAATCGCAACACGTTGATTCTCTACTTGGGTGTCTTCAAGTAGCACTTCTGTATCTTTTGGTACTGGGATGATCAAAAGCACCAACACCACTGGCACCAATACCATCAGTGCACGTTGATGTAGTTTTGGAAGACGATGCCAAAACTGAGTCACAGGCTGTAATCTTTCCTGCCACTTCTCTTTATTGAATGGCTGCTTCCAATCGATAGCAGCGAGCTTTTGTTTCATCAATTCGACATGGTCGACTTGCTGCTTTTTCTTTCTGCGACGATTCATTCTGATGAGTCCCTTAATACTTCTGATGTCAGTATAAAAATACCAGCGCGGAGAGTATATGTTTTTCGCCAAAGTAAAATGTAATTTGGCGTAAATTAGCAGAAATTTCACTTGGAGTAAGAGATAAGTCACACCCTCTACTCCTCATAGAGACATTCGAGCGCAATCATTTAAACCTAGCCTCGAACCTGATATCCTGTGCCTTTATCACTCCTAATAAGAGCGACATTCATGTCTGAAATTAAATTTGAAACTGCAGAACAAAAAGCAAGCTACGGTATTGGTCTGCAAATGGGTCAGCAACTTGCTGGTTCTGGTCTAGAAGGTCTTAGCGTTGACGCTATCGCTGCTGGTATTGCAACTGCACTAACTGGTGACATGCCTTCTATCGAAATCGACGAAATCAACAACGCACTGCAAGAGCTACACACTCGTGCAGAAGCAGTTCGTCAAGAAGCAGCTAAAGCTGCAGCGGCTGACGGCGAAGCGTTCCTAAAAGATAACGCTCTACGTCCAGAAGTAAACGTTCTTGAGTCTGGTCTTCAGTACGAAATCATCACTGAAGGTACTGGTGAAATCCCAACTGCTGCATCTCAAGTACGTGTTCACTACCATGGTGAGCTAACTGACGGCACTGTATTCGACAGCTCTGTATCTCGCGGTCAACCTGCTGAGTTCCCAGTAACTGGCGTAATCAAAGGTTGGGTTGAAGCTCTTCAACTAATGCCTGTTGGTTCTAAGTGGAAACTATACATCCCACAAGATCTAGCATACGGTGAGCGTGGCGCAGGTGCTGCTATCCCTCCATTTGCTGCTCTAGTATTCGAAGTAGAACTACTAGACATCCTATAATTGAGACTCTCCTCAATACAAATTCGAAGCGGCGCTCACTAGCGCCGCTTTTTTTGTCTAAAATAAACAGACTTAAGCTCAACAACCTTAATGTCTCTGTTATCTTAAGTAGTGAATAAACAATAATAATCGCAAGCCACACGGAGGTATTATGCGTAAAACACTTCTCACCTTAACGCTGCTTTCAATGAGCATTGGTACAGCCCACGCTTTTCTCGATGCTGTAACCGATAAGGAAAGCCAAGAAGGCTTAATGGACATGGTCAGCCAAGGTATGAATGCGGAATCATCTCCACTCACCGATTTACTCACTAGCCAATTGCCCGTGTCAACCGAGCAAGCAGCAGGTGGTACGGGAGCCTTGTTAGCACTTGCACAAAGTCAGTTATCAGACCAAAACAGCAGCGAGCTGAAATCCCTAATTCCAGGCATGTCGAGTCTAGATGGTGCGCAAAGCTTATTAGGTAATATTGAAAGTTTAAGTGCAGTACAAAGTACTTTTGATAAATTAGGACTAGACCCATCGATGATCAGTCAGTTTGCGCCAGTGATACTTGGCTATCTAGGTGACCAAGGCGCAAGTGAAGGCTTGCTGAATTCGTTAAGCGGATTGTGGGGTTCAGGCAACTAGACGTTTCGCCTAAACATAAATTAAGACTCAATATTCGATTATCGAAGATTAGCTTCGAGAGGGGAGACGGAAAAGTAAGTGTGTTTTCCCTTTCAAATACAACAGATACAAAAAAGCCGAGCTAATGCTCGGCTTTTTTTGTTCTTACGAACTGAGATTACTCAGCAGCTTCTTCAGCAGCTGGGCGATCTACAAGCTCAATGTAAGCCATTGGAGCTTTATCACCAGCACGGAAGCCAGCTTTTAGGATACGAGTGTAACCGCCCTGACGAGCAGCAAAACGTGGACCTAGTTCGTTAAACAGTTTTGCAACTACTTCGTTATCACGAGTACGTGCAAATGCTAGACGACGGTTAGCAACACTGTCAGTCTTAGCTAGTGTAATCAAAGGCTCAACTACGCGACGTAGCTCTTTTGCTTTTGGCAAAGTAGTCTTGATAACTTCATGACGTACTAGAGAGCTAGCCATGTTGCTGAACATCGCTTTACGATGTGAGCTGTTGCGGTTGAGTTGACGACCACTCTTACGATGGCGCATGACCTAATCCTTCTAACTAGTATCGATTAATCTTCAGCGATTGATGCAGGTGGCCAGTTTTCTAGGCGCATGCCCAGAGACAGACCACGTGACGCAAGTACGTCTTTAATCTCAGTAAGAGATTTTTTACCAAGGTTAGGCGTTTTAAGTAGCTCAACCTCAGTACGTTGTACTAGATCACCGATGTAGTGAATCGCTTCTGCTTTCAGACAGTTAGCAGAGCGAACTGTTAGTTCAAGATCGTCTACAGGACGCAGTAGGATCGGATCGAATTCTGGCTTCTCTTCCTTCTCCTCAGGTACACGTACATCACGAAGATCTACGAACGCATCCAATTGCTCAGCTAGGATAGTAGCTGCACGACGGATTGCTTCCTCAGGTTCTAGAGTACCGTTTGTTTCCATATCGATAACAAGCTTGTCTAGATCAGTGCGCTGTTCTACACGAGCTGCTTCTACAGCGTAGGCAATTTTGTCTACAGGGCTGTAAGTAGCATCTACTAGTAGGCGACCGATTGGACGCTCGTCTTCTTCGTTATGGATACGCGCAGAAGCTGGAACATAACCACGACCACGTTCAACTTTGATACGCATTGCGATCTCAGCGTTGTCATCCGTTAGGTGACAAATTACGTGTTCAGGGTTAGCGATCTCTACATCACCATCATGGGTGATGTCACCTGCAACCACAGGGCCCGAGCCTGATTTGTTCAAAGTAATGAACACTTCATCTTTGCCTTCGGCAACGCGCACAGCCAAACCTTTAAGGTTTAGAAGAATTTCAAGAATATCTTCTTGAACGCCTTCTTTCGTGCTGTACTCATGAAGTACGCCTTCAATTTCTACTTCTGTTACAGCACAACCTGGCATAGAAGATAGAAGGATGCGGCGAAGTGCATTACCCAGAGTATGACCAAAGCCACGCTCTAATGGCTCAAGAGTTACTTTTGCGTGAGTCGAGCTGATTTGTTCGATGTCAACTAGACGTGGCTTAAGAAATTCTGTTACAGAACCCTGCATTGTGTCCTCTCTTTAGTTTAAACCTTACTTAGAGTAAAGCTCGACGATCAATTGTTCGTTGATGTCAGCTGATAGATCAGAACGCTCAGGCATACGCTTGAATGTACCTTCCATCTTGCCACCATCTACTTCAATCCAAGTTGGTTTTTCACGTTGTTCAGCAACTTCTAGAGCTGCTTTGATACGAGCTTGCTGTTTAGCTTTCTCGCGGATAGAAACAACGTCATTAGCCGCTACTTTGAAAGAAGGAACGTTTACAACTTTACCGTTAACTAGGATAGCTTTGTGGCTAACTAGCTGACGTGCTTCTGCGCGAGTTGCGCCAAAGCCCATGCGGTAAACTACGTTATCAAGACGACCTTCAAGAAGCTGAAGCAGGTTCTCACCTGTGTTGCCTTTAAGACGTGCAGCTTCTTTGTAGTAGTTACGGAATTGTTTTTCTAGAACGCCGTACATACGACGAACTTTTTGCTTCTCACGAAGCTGAACGCCATACTCAGATAGACGACCGCGACGAGCGCCGTGTACACCTGGTGCGTTATCAATTTTACACTTGGTATCGATCGCGCGAACACCAGACTTAAGGAATAAGTCAGTGCCTTCACGACGGCTAAGCTTCAGCTTAGGACCCAAATATCTTGCCATGATCTTTCTCCAGTAATCTAAAAAACGTTATACGCGACGTTTCTTAGGTGGACGACAACCGTTATGAGGGATTGGTGTAGCATCAACGATGTTTGTGATGCGGAAACCAGCAGCGTTCAGTGCGCGAACAGTAGATTCACGACCTGGACCTGGACCCTTAACCATAACTTCCAAGTTCTTTAGACCGTATTCTTTAGCCATTTCAGCACAACGCTCAGCAGCAACCTGTGCAGCGAACGGAGTAGACTTACGAGAACCACGGAAACCAGAACCACCTGCAGTAGCCCAAGCTAGAGCATTACCTTGACGGTCAGTAATGGTTACGATTGTGTTATTGAAAGAAGCATGGATGTGCGCAACGCCATCTGCAACTTGCTTGCGTACGCGCTTACGAGCGCGAGTTGGTTGTTTAGCCATTGTACTCTACCTTCCCGATTATTTCTTGATCGGCTTACGCGGACCCTTACGGGTGCGAGCATTGGTTTTAGTACGCTGTCCACGTAGTGGTAGACTGCGACGATGACGAAGACCACGGTAACAGCCAAGGTCCATAAGACGCTTGATGTTCATAGATACTTCACGACGTAGATCACCTTCTACAGTGTACTTAGCTACACCATCACGCAGTTGATCGATCTGCTCTTCAGTTAGTTCACTGATCTTAACATCTTCAGCAATACCCACTTCAGCTAGGATAGCTTGAGAGCGAGTTTTACCGATGCCGTAGATTGACGTAAGTGCAATCACAGCATGTTTTTGATCAGGAATGTTAATGCCTGCTATACGGGCCATTATTCACTCCTAAGTGTTTCTATAAAAGAATTAGCCGCAGCAAAGCCCGTTATGGATACGCTGCGGAGTACTACTTCTTTTGCACGCAAAAGGTAGGCCGAGGAATATACTCGACCTAACCTTCGTTTTCAAGTAAAAATTTCTGCTAATTAGCCTTGGCGCTGTTTGTGCTTTGGCTCACTGCAAATCACGCGAACGACACCGTTACGCTTGATTACTTTACAGTTACGGCAGATTTTTTTAACGGAAGCACGAACTTTCATTGCTAAACTCCGTAATTGAAACTGAGTCTACCGCCGTATTAACGACCGTAGCCTTTCAGATTCGCTTTCTTCAACACAGAATCATACTGTTGAGACATCAGATGAGTCTGTACCTGTGCCATAAAGTCCATGATAACAACAACTACGATAAGTAGTGATGTACCGCCGAAGTAGAAACGTACGTTCCACGCGACCATCATGAACTCGGGAATCAGACAGATAAAGGTAATGTACAGTGCGCCCGCTAGGGTTAAACGTGTCATTACTTTATCGATGTACTTCGCTGTCTGCTCACCTGGGCGGATACCGGGTACGAATGCACCGGACTTCTTCAAGTTATCCGCTGTTTCACGCGGGTTGAAAACCAACGCCGTGTAAAAGAAACAGAAGAAGATAATCGCTGCTGCATAAAGCATTACATACAGAGGCTGACCTGGGCTAAGAGCCAAAGACACGTCAGTTAACCAACCGAACGCGCTGCTCTCACCGTTCTGACCAAACCACTGAGCCAGTGTTCCTGGGAACAGGATAATACTTGATGCAAAAATCGCTGGAATAACACCTGCCATATTAATTTTAAGTGGCAGATGCGAGCTTTGTGCAGCAAATACTTTACGACCTTGTTGACGCTTAGCGTAGTTAACGACGATTCGGCGTTGACCACGTTCCATGAAAACAACGAAGTAAATTACTGCGAAAGCTAATACCGCGATTAACAGTAGAAGAAGTACATGCAATTCACCTTGACGCGCTTGCTCGATTGTTTGACCGATTGCAGAAGGCAATCCAGCAACAATACCTGCAAAAATCAGAATGGAAATACCATTACCGATTCCTCGCTCTGTAATTTGTTCACCTAACCACATTAGGAACATGGTACCGGTTACTAAACTTACGGTAGCAATTAGCGTAAACATGGTTTGGTTCATTACAACCAGATTGTCGACCATGTTTGGTAAGCCAGTTGCAATACCAATAGCTTGGAATGTTGCAAGTACAAGCGTGCCGTAGCGTGTATATTGGCTGATCTTACGACGGCCTGCTTCACCCTCTTTCTTGAGTTCCGCTAACGCTGGATGAACTACAGTTAGCAATTGGACAACAATAGATGCCGAAATATACGGCATGATGCCCAATGCTAATATAGATGCACGCTCAAGAGCACCACCGGAGAACATGTTAAACATTTCAACGATGGTACCTTTTTGCTGTTCGAACAAATCGGCAAGTACAGCAGCGTCAATACCAGGAATCGGCACAAATGAGCCGGCTCGGAATACTAAAAGTGCACCAATTACGAATAACAAGCGCGACTTTAGTTCACTTAAGCCGCTCTGAGCACTACGAAAATCTTGTCCTGGTTTCTTAGCCATCTGTACCTCGTTCCTCGAGATTATTCCTCGATTTTACCGCCTGCAGCTTCGATTGCAGCTTTAGCGCCTTTAGTCACACGTAGACCTTTAACAGTCACTGCTTTATCGATTTCACCAGATAGAACAACTTTTACGAATTCGATGTTCTTAGTGATGATGTTAGCAGCTTTAAGGCTGTTTAGATCAACCACGTCACCAGAAACTTTCGCTAGTTCACCTAGACGAACTTCAGCAGACACTAGGCTCTTACGAGAAGTGAAACCGAATTTTGGTAGACGTTGTTTCAGAGGCATCTGACCGCCTTCGAAACCTGGACGAACTTTACCGCCAGAACGTGATTTTTGACCTTTGTGACCACGGCCACCAGTTTTACCTAGGCCAGAACCGATACCGCGACCTACACGCTTAGGAGCATGCTTAGAGCCAGCAGCCGGTGCAAGAGTATTCAAACGCATTTCTGATTACTCCTCAACTTTAACCATGTAGTAAACCTTGTTGATCATACCGCGTACGCACGGAGTATCTTCAAGTTCTACTGTGTGGTTGATTTTACGAAGACCTAGACCACGCAAAGTAGCTTTGTGCTTTGGTAGGCGGCCAATTGAGCTTTTAGTTTGAGTTACTTTAATAGTTGCCATGGTGTTCTTACTCCGAAATAGCTTCAACAGTTAGACCACGTTTAGCAGCAACCATTTCTGGCGACTTCATGCTACCTAGTGCATCGATCGTTGCACGAACGATGTTGATAGGGTTCGTAGAACCGTATGCTTTAGATAGTACGTTGTGTACGCCAGCAACTTCTAGTACTGCACGCATCGCACCACCTGCGATAACACCAGTACCTTCTGCAGCAGGCTGCATGTAAACTTTAGAGCCCGAATGGCGACCTTTCACTGGGTGGTGAAGAGTGCCTTCGTTTAGCGCGATAGTAGTCATGTTACGACGCGCTTTTTCCATTGCTTTTTGAATCGCTGCAGGTACTTCACGAGCTTTGCCGTAACCGAAACCTACACGACCGTTACCGTCACCAACTACTGTTAGTGCAGTGAAGCTCATGATTCGACCGCCTTTAACCGTTTTAGAAACACGGTTAACTGCGATTAGCTTTTCTTGCAAATCATTCGCTTGAACTTGTTGTTCTTTAGCCATCTTCCAACCCTACCTTAGAATTTCAGACCAGCTTCGCGAGCAGATTCTGCTAGCGCCGCTACTCGACCGTGGTATTGGAAACCAGAACGATCAAATGCAACTGCAGTTACGCCTTTTTCAAGAGCGCGCTCAGCAACAGCTTTACCTACTGCTTTAGCTGCATCAACGTTACCAGTGTATTTCACTTGCTCACGGATCGCTTTTTCTACAGTAGAAGCTGCTGCGATAACCTCAGAGCCATTAGCCGCGATAACCTGTGCGTACACGTGACGAGGAGTACGGTGTACAACTAGGCGAGTCGCACCCAGTTCTGCAATCTTACGACGTGCGCGTGTAGCACGACGGATGCGAGATGCTTTCTTATCCATAGTGTTACCTTACTTCTTCTTAGCTTCTTTAGTACGCACATTTTCATCTGCGTAACGAACACCTTTACCTTTGTAAGGCTCAGGTTGACGGTAAGAACGAATGTCAGCCGCAACTTGACCAACTAGTTGCTTATCACAACCAGTGATGATGATTTCAGTTTGGCTTGGACATTCAGCTTTAATACCCGCTGGCAACTCGTGCTCAACTGGGTGAGAGAAGCCTAGTGTTAGACCTACAGCGTTGCCTTTGATAGCAGCACGGTAACCAACACCTTTAAGAGTTAGCTTCTTAGTAAAGCCTTCAGTAACACCAACAACCATGTTGTTAACTAGAGCGCGAGCTGTACCAGCTTGTGCCCATGCGTTAGCAGCACCTTCTTTAGGACCGAAGGTTAGGTTGTTTTCTTCCTGAGCGATAACCACAGCGCTGTTAAGAACGCGTGATAGTTCGCCTTTAGCACCTTTTACAGTGATTTCTTGGCCGTTTAGTTTCACCTCTACGCCAGCTGGAATAGCGACAGGTGCTTTAGCAACACGAGACATATTCTACTCCTATTAAGCTACGTAGCAGATGATTTCACCACCAAGACCTGCTTTACGTGCAGCGCGGTCTGACATAAGACCCTTGGAAGTAGAAACGATAGCAATACCAAGACCACCCATTACAGAAGGAAGATCATCTTTCTTCTTGTAAACGCGTAGACCTGGACGAGAAACACGTTTAAGTTGCTCGATTACTGGTTTAGCTTGGAAGTACTTAAGTGTAACTTCTAGCTCAGGTTTTGCTTCGCCTTCAACAGCGAAGTCAACGATGTAACCTTCAGCTTTTAGTAGTGCAGCAATTGCAACTTTAAGCTTTGAAGAAGGCATTTTAACAGCAACTTTGTTTGCTGCCTGACCGTTACGAACACGGGTCAGCATATCCGAAATCGGATCTTGCATGCTCATATGATTTACTCCAAATGATTAAGTGGCAATTACCAGCTAGCCTTACGAAGACCCGGAATCTCGCCTTTCATGCAAGCTTCACGAACCTTAATACGGCTTAGACCGAACTTACGTAGGTAACCGTGTGGACGACCAGTTTGGTTACAACGGTTGCGCTGACGTGATGCACTTGAATCACGTGGAAGAGATTGCAGTGTAAGAACCGCATTCCAACGATCTTCTTCAGATGCGTTTACATCGCTGATGATAGCTTTTAGCGCTGCACGCTTTTCAGCGAACTTAGCTACTAGCTTCGCACGCTTTGCTTCACGTGCTTTCATTGAATTTTTAGCCATAACAGTAACCCTTCACCTTACTTACGGAATGGGAAGTTAAAGGCAGCCAGCAGAGCACGGCCTTCCTCATCAGTACCAGCAGACGTCGTAATAGTGATGTCTAGACCGCGTACTCGATCAACTTTATCAAAGTCGATTTCCGGGAAGATGATTTGCTCGCGAACGCCCATGCTGTAGTTACCGCGACCGTCAAAAGACTTAGCGCTAACACCACGGAAGTCACGTACTCGTGGAAGAGCGATGTTAATCAAACGCTCAAGAAAATCCCACATACGTTCGCCACGCAAGGTTACTTTACAACCGATAGGGTAGCCTTCACGGATTTTGAAACCTGCAACAGATTTACGAGCTTTAGTGATAAGTGGCTTTTGACCAGAGATCGTTGCCATATCAGCAGCTGCGTTTTCTAGCAGTTTCTTATCGTTGATTGCTTCACCAACACCCATGTTTAGGGTGATTTTCTCGATTCTAGGGACTTGCATGACGCTTGTGTAGCTAAACTGTTTGGTCAGTTCAGCGACTACAGACGACTTGTAGTAATCATGCAGTTTCGCCATAGTAGAACTCCAAATTACTTCTATTAGTTAGAAACGATTTCGTTGTTAGACTTAAAGAAACGAACTTTCTTACCATCTTCAAAACGGAAACCGATACGGTCAGCTTTACCAGTAGCTGCGTTAAAGATCGCCACGTTAGAAACATCGATAGCTGCTTCTTGCTCTACGATACCGCCTTGGATACCTAGTGCAGGAACAGGTTTCTGGTGTTTCTTAACAAGGTTGATACCTTCAACGATAACTTTACCAGTTGCTAGGACCTTAGTTACTTTACCTTTCTTGCCTTTGTCTTTACCAGCAAGAACGATTACTTCGTCATTACGACGGATTTTAGCTGCCATTTCTACGTGCTCCTTACAGAACTTCTGGAGCCAGTGAAACGATCTTCATGAACTTATCGCCACGAAGTTCGCGTGTCACAGGACCAAAGATACGTGTACCGATTGGTTGCTCAGTGTTGTCGTTCAACAATACACAAGCATTTCGGTCGAAGCGAATGACAGAACCGTCAGGACGACGTACGCCTTTACGGGTGCGCACTACCACCGCCTTCAGAACGTCACCTTTTTTAACTTTACCGCGAGGAATTGCTTCCTTAACAGTAACTTTGATAACGTCACCGATATGTGCATAACGGCGGTGAGAGCCACCCAGAACCTTAATACACATTACGCTGCGTGCGCCTGAGTTATCAGCTGCGTCCAGCATACTTTGCATTTGGATCATGTTAGTGCTCCGCTAAATAATAAAAAAACTAGACCCTCTCGGGTCGGGCTGCCTCTTTAAAAGGGACGCGAATTGTACCACCCTTTTTTCAGATTGGGTAGTCAAAAAATAAACGGCTCCAAAAATTATTTTTGGAGCCGTTTTTAATCATAGAATAAAGAAGATTAGATCTTCGCTTTTTCTAGGACTTTTACCAATGTCCAAGACTTAGTCTTAGACAGTGGACGACACTCAGCGATTTCAACTGTGTCGCCTAGGCCACACTCGTTGTTCTCGTCATGTGCGTGTACTTTAGTCGTGCGCTTTACGAATTTACCGTAAATTGGGTGTTTAACCATGCGCTCGATAGCAACTACGATAGACTTGTCCATCTTGTCGCTAACAACACGACCTTGTTGAGTACGTTTTACTTCGCTCATTATGCGCCTGCCTTCTCAGTCAAAACAGTTTTCACACGTGCGATATCACGGCGTACAGCTTTCAGAGTATGAGTTTGCTGTAGCTGACCAGTTGCAGCTTGCATGCGCAAGTTGAACTGTTCGCGTAGCAAATTCAATAGCTCAGCGTTAAGCTCTTCAACGCTTTTCTCGCGTAGATCTTGTGCTTTCATCACATCACCTGCTTAGTTACAAATGTAGTTTTGAATGGCAGTTTACGAGCCGCTAGGCGGAACGCTTCACGAGCCAATTCTTCAGGTACACCACCCATTTCGTACATAACCTTACCAGGTTGGATTTGGGCTACCCAGTACTCAACGTTACCTTTACCCTTACCTTGACGAACTTCAAGTGGTTTTTCTGTGATTGGTTTGTCTGGGAACACACGGATCCAGATTTTACCTTGACGCTTAACGTGACGTGTCATTGCACGACGTGCCGCTTCAATTTGACGAGCAGTTAGACGACCACGGCCAACAGCTTTAAGACCGAATTCGCCGAAGCTTACATCAGTACCTTTAGCTAGACCACGGTTACGACCTGTCTGAACCTTACGGAACTTAGTACGTTTAGGTTGTAGCATCTGTCGACTCCTTACTTACGGCCTTTACGCTGCTTCTTAGGCTTGTCGCCTTTAGGCTCTACAGCGTTAGCTGCTGGCATACCACCTAGGATTTCACCTTTGAAGATCCAAGTTTTAATGCCGATCACACCGTATTGAGTGTGAGCCGAAGAAGTTGCGTAATCAATGTCTGCACGTAGAGTGTGTAGAGGTACACGACCTTCACGGTACCACTCAGAACGTGCGATTTCAGCGCCGCCTAGACGACCGCTTACTTCCACTTTGATGCCTTTAGCACCTAGACGCATTGCGTTTTGTACCGCGCGCTTCATAGCACGACGGAACATAACACGACGCTCTAGTTGAGACGCGATGCTGTCACCAACAAGCTGTGCATCAAGCTCAGGCTTGCGTACTTCAGCGATGTTAATTTGAGCTGGTACACCTGCAATTTTAGCTACAGCTGCACGTAGTTTCTCAACGTCTTCACCTTTCTTACCGATTACAACGCCTGGACGAGCAGTGTGAATAGTCACACGGATGCTCTTAGCAGGACGCTCGATAACGATACGTGAAAGAGATGCTTTTTGTAGTTCCTTAGTTAGGAACTGACGTACCTTGAAGTCGCCGTCTAGGTTGTCAGCGAAATCTTTGGTGTTAGCAAACCATGTAGCATTCCAAGGCTTAACGATGCCAAGACGAATACCATTAGGATGTACTTTTTGACCCATTGCTTACTCTCCTAGTCTCTAGCGATCTGCTACAACAACAGTGATGTGGCTTGAACGCTTCAAGATACGATCCGCACGACCTTTAGCACGAGGCATAATACGCTTCATGGTTGGGCCTTCATCTACAAAGATTTTTGCGACATTCAGATCGTCAATATCTGCACCTTCGTTGTGCTCCGCGTTAGCGATAGCAGACTCTAGAACTTTCTTAACTAGAGCAGCAGCTTTTTTGTTGCTGAACGTTAGAATTTCTAGAGCTTGGTCAACAGATTTACCACGAATTAGATCCGCAACTAAGCGAGCTTTCTGAGGCGAAATGCGAGCAAAGTTATGTTTAGCAATAGCTTCCATTATTTACTCCTTAACGCTTCTTAGCTTTCTTATCCGCAGCGTGACCGCGGTAAGTACGTGTTGGTGCGAATTCACCTAGTTTGTGACCGATCATTTCTTCGGTAACGAAAACTGGTACGTGCTGACGACCATTATGGACAGCGATGGTCAAACCGATCATCGTAGGGATGATCATTGAACGACGGGACCAAGTCTTAATAGGCTTTTTGTCTCCGCTTTCCACCGCTTTCTCTACCTTCTTCAGCAAGTGTAGGTCAATAAAAGGACCTTTCTTGAGAGAACGTGGCATGGCGATTCCTCTTTATATAGATTACTTGTTACGACGACGTACGATGTACTTGTCAGTGCGTTTGTTCTTACGAGTCTTGAAGCCTTTAGTAGGCATACCCCAAGGAGATACTGGGTGACGGCCACCAGAAGTACGACCTTCACCACCACCGTGTGGGTGGTCAACCGGGTTCATTACTACACCACGTACGGTTGGACGTACGCCGCGCCAGCGTGAAGCACCAGCTTTACCAAGTTCACGTAGCATGTGCTCAGAGTTACCAACTTCACCGATTGTTGCACGGCCTTCAGAAAGAACTTTGCGCATTTCGCCAGAACGTAGACGGATAGTTACGTACGCACCGTCGCGAGCAACGATTTGAGCGTAAGCACCAGCCGAACGAGCTAGCTGACCACCTTTACCAGGTTTTAGTTCAACGTTGTGTACAGTTGAACCTACTGGGATGTTACGCATTGGTAGAGTGTTACCCGCTTTAATCGGTGCATCAACACCAGATTGGATAACATCACCCGCGTTAACACCTTTAGGTGCTAAGATGTAGCGACGCTCACCGTCTTTGTAAAGAACTAGAGCAATGTTTGCGCTACGGTTTGGATCGTATTCTAGACGCTCAACTTTCGCTGGGATGCCATCTTTAGTACGTTTGAAGTCAACTACACGGTAGTGGTGCTTGTGACCACCGCCGATGTGACGTACTGTGATACGACCGTTGTTGTTACGACCACCGTTCTTAGAGTTTTTCTCTAGAAGAGGTGCGTATGGCTTGCCCTTGTGTAGGTCAGCGTTAACAACTTTAACAACGTGACGACGACCAGGGGAAGTCGGCTTACATTTAACAATAGCCATTCTTAACTACTCCTGTTATTCCGCGCCGCCAACGAAGTCAAGATCTTGACCTTCTTTCAAAGTAACGTACGCTTTCTTAACGTCGCTGCGGCGACCTTGGCGTAGACCTTGACGTTTGGTCTTACCCTTAGTGATAAGAGTATTTACAGACTTAACTTCAACTTCAAAAAGCTTTTCTACAGCTGCTTTGATCTCTTTTTTAGTTGCATCTTTAGCTACTTTGAAAACGATAGTGTTCGCTTTCTCAGCTGCCATAGTTGCTTTTTCAGAGATGTGCGGAGCACGTAGAACTTTTAGGATACGCTCTTCAGTGATCATGCTAGCATCTCCTCAACTTGCTTAACTGCTTCTGCAGTCATTACAACTTTGTCGAACGCGATTAGTGAAACTGGATCGATACCAGCAACGTCACGTGCGTCAACTTTGTATAGGTTACGAGCAGCTAGGAATAGATTCTCATCTACTTCGCTAGTCACGATTAGAGCGTCAGTTAGCTCAAGCTCTTTAAGCTTAGCAACTAGCTCTTTAGTCTTTGGCGCTTCAACTGAGAAGTTATCAACAACGATTAGACGCTCTTGACGAACTAGCTCAGAAAGAATGCTCTTCATAGCACCGCGGTACATTTTTTTGTTTACTTTTTGGCTGTGATCTTGTGGTTTCGCAGCAAAAGTAACACCACCTGTACGCCAGATTGGGCTACGGATTGTACCAGCACGCGCACGGCCAGTACCTTTTTGACGCCATGGCTTAGCGCCACCGCCAGAAACTTCTGAACGTGTTTTTTGAGCACGAGTACCTTGACGAGCACCTGCTGCAAATGCAACAACTACTTGGTGTACAAGAGCTTCGTTAAACTCACGTCCGAAAGTAGTTTCGGAAACAGTTAGTGCATCAGCACCTTTAACCATTAGTTCCATTACTTACTCCTGAGACGTTATGCTTTAACAGCTGGTTTAACGATCACGTTGCCACCTGTTGAGCCTGGTACTGCACCTTTGATAAGAAGCAGATTGCGCTCAGCGTCAACACGTACGATCTCTAGGTTTTGAGTCGTTACACGCTCAGCACCCATGTGACCTGCCATTTTCTTGCCTTTAAATACGCGACCTGGAGTTTGACATTGGCCAATTGAACCCGGTGCACGGTGAGACAATGAGTTACCGTGAGTCATATCTTGAGTACGGAAGTTCCAACGCTTAACAGCGCCTTGGAAACCTTTACCTTTAGATGTACCAGTAACGTCTACTTTCTTAGTTTCGTTGAATAGTTCAACTGTTAGCTCAGCGCCAACTGCAAACTCTTCACCGTTTTCCAAACGGAATTCCCAAAGACCACGACCAGCTTCAACGCCAGCTTTAGCAAAGTGACCTGCTTCAGCTTTGTTTACGCGGTTAGCTTTCTTAGAACCAGCAGTTACCTGGATTGCAGCGTAGCCATCTGTCTCAAGAGTTTTAACTTGAGATACACGGTTTGCTTCAACTTCAACAACTGTTACTGGGATAGAAACGCCGTCTTCAGTAAATACGCGGGTCATGCCCACTTTACGACCGATTAGACCAATCATTCTTCTAATCTCCCTTAACCTAGGCTAATTTGAACGTCAACGCCCGCAGCAAGGTCTAGACGCATTAGAGCATCAACAGTTTTGTCTGTTGGCTCAACGATGTCGATTAGACGCTTGTGAGTACGAATTTCGTACTGGTCACGTGCTTTCTTGTTAACGTGTGGAGAGATAAGAACTGTGAAACGCTCTTTACGAGTAGGTAGTGGGATTGGACCACGAACCTGTGCGCCAGTGCGCTTAGCTGTTTCAACGATTTCCGCTGTAGAAGCATCGATTAGTTTGTAATCGAAAGCTTTTAGGCGGATACGGATACGTTGGTTCTGCATGAGACAGAGCTCCAATATTAAAAATTACACAAACAATATCGCCACTCAGACTCGTCAAGACGAGAGAATGCCGATTGATTTATGTGAAACCGTAGCGTCCAAGATTAGGACACATTGTCAGTTAATTTTCGATTAACTACCCCTATATGCCAGAGTCACGTCTGGGGATAGTTTTTCCGAAGAAAAGATAGCTAATTGTATTAACCGCGAACATAAGCTGAGTCTACATTACCTTGTAAATCCGAAGATTTACTCGCTCCTCACTGCTCATTGGTTCACAACTGGCTTAACCAGTGCGCTGCATTATACAGATCACACTTTAGGATGCAATAGCTGGATGAAAAATAATCGAACAAAAATTAACCATTCAACTTCTTCGTTGAGCCATAAACAAAAAGGACGCCGAAGCGTCCTTTTCTAAACTGTAATCGTAATAGCGTCTGCTATTATTTCTTACCGCTTGATAGTGCACCGAAACGCTTGTTGAAGCGATCAACACGGCCGCCTGTATCAACGATACGTTGCTTACCAGTGTAGAATGGGTGACACTTGTCACATACGTCTAGGTGGATAGAATCTTTACCTAGAGTAGAGTTGAACTCGAAAGAGTTGCCGCAAGAACAAGTAGCAGTTACTGCTTTGTATTCTGGGTGGATACCAGCTTTCATGGGATAACCTCAATTGTAGGCCGTGTCGCTATACGAATCTAAGCCGCACACCACACGTAATTAATAATAAAATGCGATACCGCATCGACCATTTGCCGAAGCCATATCTCAAGGCGCAGTATACTAATGAATCACTAGGCTAGGATCAACACATTTGGCAACTTTTTCGCCACTTTTTTCACCAGTACTTTAGTACTGAGAGTAATCACTTCCCCAAAAATGCGCAGCGCTCGAATTTTTCACTGCGTTTTAATAGACTATACCTCTCTTCCCTCTTTTATATAGTAAAGATTCTATGCGTCCATCCATCGCCCGAGTGGCACTACCGGTCCCTCTAGACAAGCAGTTTGACTATGTCATTCCTGGGCACCTGTTTCCGGTGATTGGAGGGCGTGTTTCTGTTCCTTTCGGCCGACAAACCTTGGTTGGCGTTGTCACAGCGATGGTTAATCATTCAGATTTTCCTAAAGAACAACTAAAACCAATTAAAGCCGTCTTGGATGCCCAACCTGTTTGGCCAGAGAAACTTTATTCTTTATTAATGTGGTGTAGCCAATTTTATCAGTACCCTCTTGGGGACACTTTGCACAATGCTATGCCAGCCGCTCTGCGAAAGGGTAAGCCCGCGGATTTCGCCACATTACAAGAGTGGCAAATCACCGCATCGGGCAAAGACAAGTTAATGCAGGGACTTGGGCGTGCGGTCAAACAACAACGCGCTTTGCAGATGTTGGTCAACGGTGCCGTCCCACATCAAGAGTTTATTGATCAAGAAATAGGCTCTGCGGTACTTAAGTCTTTGGAAGAGAAAGGCTGGGTTGAACGCATAGAGAAAAAGCCGACGGTAACTAAGTGGAGCACTCAGGTTGAACGTGACGTCGAAAAACCAAAACTCAACCATGAACAAGCACTTGCTATTGCCAGCGTAAACAGCCAAACCGGTTTTGCCTGCTATTTATTAGAAGGTGTGACAGGCTCAGGTAAAACAGAAGTTTACTTGAACCTAATCAAGCCAGTTCTTGAGGAAGGCAAACAAGCTTTGGTTTTAGTACCTGAAATCGGCTTAACCCCGCAGACCATCAACCGCTTTAAACATCGATTTAATGTGCCTGTTGATGTCATCCACTCTGGGTTAAATGACACCGAACGTCTTAACGCTTGGCTATCAGCACGAGATAAAGCAGCTGGTATTATTATTGGTACCCGCTCTGCCCTACTCACTCCCTTTGCGGATCTGGGCATCATTATTGTCGATGAAGAACACGACTCGTCTTATAAACAACAAGATAGCCTGCGTTACCATGCTCGTGATGTCGCGGTCATGCGTGCGCACAAAGAGCAAGTGCCTATTGTTCTTGGCTCAGCGACCCCTGCTTTAGAAACGCTGCATAATGCGCTATCGGGCAAATACCACCACTTAACATTGACTCAGCGTGCTGGCTCTGCGGTACCTACTACCAACAAAGTACTCGATGTTAAAGGGCTTTATTTAGACAGTGGCTTGTCCGCACCTTTAATTGCTGAAATGCGTAAACACCTTAAAGCTGGCAACCAAGTAATGTTGTTCCTAAACCGTCGCGGCTTTTCCCCTGCCTTAATGTGCCATGAATGTGGTTGGATTGCGGAATGTAAACGTTGCGATGCTTATTATACGTTCCATCAATACAGCAATGAGATTCGCTGCCATCACTGTGGCTCACAACAACCGGTAATTCATCAATGTCAGGGCTGCGGTTCTACTCAGCTAGTGACGATTGGCGTAGGTACTGAACAGCTTGAACTGCAATTGGCAGATCTGTTCCCTGAATACAAAGCAATTCGTATTGATAGAGACAGCACTCGCCGTAAAGGCAGCTTGGAAGATGCGCTCGAGTCCATTCGTAAAGGTGAATACCAAATTCTGATAGGGACCCAGATGCTGGCGAAAGGCCACCACTTCCCTAATGTCACCCTTGTTGCACTACTGGATGTCGATGGCTCTCTATATAGTAGCGACTTCCGCGCCTCCGAAAGGCTCGCTCAGCTATTTATTCAAGTTGCGGGCCGTGCAGGCCGCGCAAGCAAACCCGGTGAAGTGATTCTTCAAACTCACCATCCTGAACACAGCTTACTGCAAGCCCTGCTTCAGAAAGACTATCGTCACTTTGCTATGACAGCGTTGGAAGAGCGCAAACTGGCTCAGCTTCCACCCTATAGTTTCTTAACGCTGTTTAAGGCAGAAGCCAACCAAAGCGAGGTGGTTGAAGACTTTTTGCGTCAGGTTCGTTTTACTCTGGAATCACACCCGCTGTTCGATGATTCTTGTATGGTGTTAGGCCCAACACCATCACCTTTGGCTAAGCGTGCCGGTAAGTATCGTTGGCAGCTTTTACTGCAAACTCAACATCGCTCATTGATGCAAAAGTTATTAACCAGTGCCAAACCTGCTATTGAGTTGTTGCCAAATGCCAAGAAAGTCCGCTGGAATTTAGACATAGAACCACAGGATCTCAGCTAGCAAACGTTTAACTATGTAATGAATTACCTTTTAATGTGATGGAGTTCTCATTAGGATTGCAATTTTTGTTAAACAGACCGTAACTTTCCCTTTAGAAATGAATAGACTATTCAAATTAGTAAAGTCTAAAGTGGATCAGTCACATAGACTTCAATTAGAAAAATGATGAACGTCATCTTGGCAATTATTTTAAGAGGGTAAAAACTATGGCGACAATGAAGGATGTTGCCCAGCTTGCAGGGGTATCTACTGCTACGGTATCGCGAGCATTGATGAATCCAGAAAAAGTCTCTTCATCGACAAGAAAGAGAGTGGAAGATGCCGTACTAGAAGCTGGTTATTCACCGAATTCATTAGCTCGTAACTTACGCAGAAATGAATCAAAGACCATTGTCACTATCGTCCCAGACATTTGCGACCCGTACTTCTCTGAGATTATTCGCGGCATTGAAGACGCAGCAATGGAACACGGTTACCTTGTTCTACTTGGTGATAGCGGTCAGCAGAAAAAGCGTGAAAGCTCATTTGTAAACTTAGTCTTCACCAAGCAAGCTGATGGCATGCTGCTTCTCGGAACCGACCTGCCTTTTGATGTCAGCAAGCCAGAACAAAAAAACCTACCACCTATGGTGATGGCGTGTGAGTTCGCACCAGAGCTTGAACTGCCAACGGTACACATCGATAACCTCACCTCTGCGTTCGAGGCTGTAAATTACCTGACTCAACTTGGCCATAAGCGTATTGCTCAAATCTCTGGTCCTGACACTGCGGTACTTTGTCAGTTCCGCCAGCAGGGTTACCAGCAAGCACTTCGTCGCGCAGGCATTAATAAAGAAGAGCAATACAGCGTGATCGCAGACTTCACTTTTGAAGGCGGCGTGCAAGCAGTCCGTAAACTTCTTGAGTTACCGGAACCGCCAACCGCACTCTTCTGCCACTGTGACACCATGGCGATAGGTGCCATTCAAGAAGCGAAACGTCTAGGCTTACGTATTCCTCAAGATTTATCGATCGTTGGCTTTGATGACATTCAGTTCGCACAATACTGCGATCCACCGTTAACGACTATCTCCCAACCTCGTTATGAGATCGGTCGTCAAGCAATGTTGATGATGCTTGAACTACTAAAAGGTCATGACGTTCATTCCGGCTCTCGTTTACTAGAGACTAAGTTGGTTGTTCGTGGCAGCGCAGCGCCACCGCCATTGCGTTAATCGGTAAATAAACATGAAAGCGATGCTTCTGGCGTCGCTTTTTTATGCCTACTTTCCTGTACGTAGCTAACAAGAATGTTCGAATAGGGTGTTTTCTCATTGCGTTCTGGATTAACATATTTGCCAGAATCCTTGATGACCTGAAGTAACCGTGGCAAATAGAGATTATGTAAGACGCGGACGCGGCGCTCCGAAAAAGTCTACAAAAAAACAACCTTCAAGAAAAAAACCTTGGCGTAGTGGTCTACTGGCAATCTTGCTCGTGGGCGGCTTTGGCTATGGACTGTATTTGTTAAGCTCAGATCCAGAACCTGAGCAAACTGTTGTGGTTGAAAAGCCCGTAACGAACACCACCAGCAAACCAAAAGCGAAGAAAGACATCCCACCTCCACCAGAAGAAAAGTGGGAGTACGTGGAATCTTTACCGCAGCGTGAAGTGGAAGTCGTTGCGAAAGAAATTCAAGTATCCAAAGTACCTTACGTGATGCAGTGTGGCGCTTACAAAAAGCAAAGCCAAGCCGAAGAACGTAAGCTGGCTATCGCCTTCCAGGGCATGACGAGCCGAGTCATTAAGAAAGAAGGCAGCTCTTGGTATCGCGTTGTTCTTGGTCCATACAAGTTCAAACGAGATGCAGAAAAAGATCGTCACAAACTGCAACGCGCGAAGATCGAGCCATGTGCTATTTGGAAAGAGAATCTATAATTCTCACAGTTCGATGAAATACGGAGACCAACCGAGCGATCGGTTGGTCTTTTCTTTTAGCTAAAGGGCAGAAAAGCGAGATTCCCTACTCGATTATGCTTCACTCTAGGGAGTGACACAGATAACACGTCACTAGCACGCCTTATCTCCCCCAACGCCATCGCTCTCATTCTTGTTCAAAAAGACAAAACACACTGTCTATCATCGAAAAACAACTTCCCCTTGAATCCACAATTCATTTGCCCCATATACTTAATTAAATCCAAAGAGAAATAATTAAGAGGTCGACTGTGACTACCATTGTATCTGTACGTCGAAACAATAAAGTCGTCATCGCGGGTGATGGCCAAGTGTCGCTAGGCAATACCGTAATGAAAGGCAACGCGCGCAAAGTTCGCCGCCTATACAACAACCAAGTGCTTGCAGGCTTCGCTGGCGGTACAGCAGATGCCTTCACCTTATTCGAGCGCTTCGAAAGCAAGCTGCAAATGCACCAAGGCCATTTAACAAAGGCAGCTGTGGAGCTAGCAAAAGATTGGCGTAGCGACCGCGCACTTCGCAAACTAGAAGCCCTACTGGCAGTAGCAGATGAAACCGCTTCTTTGATCATCACGGGTAACGGTGATGTGGTGCAGCCAGAAAACGATCTGATCGCAATTGGCTCTGGCGGCGCGTACGCACAAGCTGCAGCAACAGCCCTATTAGAAAACACAGACCTAGATGCGCGTGAAATTGCGGAAAAAGCATTGAACATTGCTGGCGACATCTGTGTATTCACCAACCATCACCACACTGTAGAAGAACTAGAATCTACAGTAGAGCTCCCTAAGCCAACAGCTTAAGAGCAATCGTAACGAAGTAAGGAAAGAATATGTCTGAAATGACTCCTCGCGAAATCGTTCATGAACTGAACCGCCACATTATTGGTCAAGACAAAGCAAAACGTTCGGTTGCGATTGCATTACGTAACCGCTGGCGCCGCATGCAGCTTGAAGAAAGCTTGCGTGTTGAAGTAACGCCAAAGAACATTCTAATGATTGGTCCAACGGGTGTTGGTAAAACTGAAATCGCTCGTCGTCTTGCTAAACTAGCAAACGCACCATTCATTAAAGTAGAAGCAACTAAATTCACAGAAGTGGGTTACGTAGGTAAAGAAGTGGAAACCATCATCCGCGACCTTACCGATGTTGCCGTGAAGATGACTCACCAACAAGCGATGGAAAAAGTAAAATTCCGCGCTGAAGAGCAAGCGGAAGAGCGTATTCTTGATGCTCTACTTCCACCAGCTCGTGATGCTTGGGGTCAATCTGAGCAAAAAGAAGACACATCGAACACGCGTCAAATCTTCCGCAAGAAACTGCGTGAAGGCCAACTTGATGACAAAGAAATCGACATCGACGTAGCTGCACCGCAAATGGGTGTTGAGATCATGGCGCCTCCTGGTATGGAGGAAATGACCAACCAGCTACAGGGCATGTTCCAAAACCTAGCCGGTGACACGAAGAAGAAACGCAAGCTGAAAATCAAAGACGCAATGAAAGCGTTGGCAGAAGAAGAAGCGGCGAAACTGGTTAACCAAGAAGAGCTGAAAGAGTCTGCCATCTTCAACGTAGAGAACAACGGCATCGTATTCATCGACGAAATCGACAAGATTTGTAAGCGCGGTGAAAGCTCTGGTCCTGATGTTTCTCGTGAAGGTGTTCAGCGTGACCTACTACCGTTAATCGAAGGTAGCACGGTATCAACGAAGCATGGCATGGTGAAAACTGATCACATCTTGTTTGTGGCATCTGGCGCATTCCAAGTAGCGAAGCCTTCTGACCTGATCCCAGAACTGCAAGGTCGTCTACCAATCCGCGTAGAACTTGAAGCGCTGAGCAGCAACGACTTCAAACGCATCCTAACTGAGCCAAAAGCATCTCTGACAGAGCAGTACATTGCACTGATGAAAACAGAGAGCGTAGATGTTGAGTTCACAGAGGACGGCATCACGCAAATCGCGGAAGCGGCATGGACGGTAAACGAAACCACTGAGAATATTGGTGCGCGTCGTCTACACACTGTGATGGAGCGTCTGATGGATGAGATTTCTTACGACGCGACTGAAAAAGCCGGAGAGAAGTTCGTCATTAACGCGGCATACGTGAAAGATCGCCTAGGCGATACGATTGAAGATGAAGATCTAAGCCGCTTTATTCTTTAAGCGAGCTTCGACTCTCATCAAGGCTGCCATATTGGCAGCCTTTTTATTGCCTCAAATATGGAAACTGTGTTCCTTCTCCGTAACCCTTTGACTCTTAATTGACTTGCTTTAGGTCAATAGCGTATTGAGCGCTTTGTGCTTATACTGGGCACATTGGTTACTAGCACGAAATATCCATGAAACAATCATTGCAGATCTGGCTTGAAGCCGCTCGCCCAAAAACATTACCCCTCGCACTGGTGTCTATTTTGACCGGTAGCGTACTCGCCTACTCTGCGGGACACTTCTCTCTGACGATTGCCATTATGGCGTTTGTCACGGCAACCCTACTGCAAATTTTATCGAACCTTGCGAACGACTACGGCGATGCAGTGCAGGGCACGGATAACGACAACCGTTTGGGCCCTCAGCGCGCAATGCAGTCTGGCGCAGTCACAGCACAGCAAATGAAAATCGCGATCATCTTCAACATCATTCTGACTGCAATTGCTGGCTTAACTCTGGTGTTTTATGCGCTGAGCTCTTTTGAAAGCATCATTACCTTTATCGGCCTAGGCATTCTGGCCATTATCGCGGCGATTGCTTACACCATGGGTAGCAAACCATACGGCTACGTTGGTTTGGGCGACCTGTCTGTCTTCATCTTCTTTGGTTTACTTGGTGTGTCTGGTACCTACTTCCTGCATACCGGTCATGTGGATGCGACATTGTTCTTACCTGCATTGGGCTGTGGTTTGTTAGCGGTAGCAGTGCTGAACATCAACAACATGCGTGATATCGAGAACGACAGCGAATGTGGTAAGCGCACCATGGCTGTTCGACTTGGCCAACGTAAAGCAAAGCAATACCACTTCATTTTACTTGGTGGTGCGCTACTGGCTTTCGCAGCTTACCTGCTTATTCAAGACAAGCCAGTATGGATTAGTCTGCCCTTCTTGATCAGCATTTACGTGGTGGCTCATCACGGCAAAGCGGTTTGGGATACCGAAAAGCCAGCACAAATCGCACCTATGATGCCAGTTGTTGTGAAGTGCTCATTAGTGACTAACGTTTTATTTGCAACAATTGTGGTAGCTCAAACTCTGATGAGTTAAAAAAGGATTGTCATTGCATTGACTTAATGCCTAGATATACTCAAAGACAACAGTTTCTGTTTAGAAAGGTACGCTATGGAATACAATACCTCAGCACTCTGTGATATCTATCTTGATCAGGTAGATGTAGTTGAACCAATGTTCAGTAACTTTGGCGGCCGAGCGTCGTTTGCCGGGCAAGTGACGACAGTTAAGTGCTTTGAAGACAACGCACTGATCCGCGAAACGTTAGAACAAGACGGTATCGGACGAGTATTGTTGATTGATGGTGGCGGTTCCCTACGCAGAGCCTTAATCGATGCAGAAATCGCAACGCTTGCAGAAGAAAACGAATGGGAAGGGATTGTGGTTTACGGTTGCGTCCGTGAAGTGGACGAACTAGAAGACATGAATCTTGGCATTCAAGCACTCGCGTCTATCCCTGTAGGGGCAGCAAACCAAGGTATCGGTGAAATCGACGTGCCAGTTAACTTCGGCGGTGTTAGTTTCCTACCCGAAGATTACATCTACGCAGACAGCACTGGAATCATTCTCTCTCCTGAGCCTCTCAATGTAGATTTAGAGCTCGATGAAGAAGACGAAGGTGAGGAAGGTTAAACTAACCTCACTCCATGATTAGCGACTAACTCCAGCGCTAAAAAAACCATCGCCAAATACGCAAACACCCGCCGAAGCGGGTGTTTTTGATTCTGGATACTTAAGTGGATTATTCCACTTCGTCCATCTTGCCAAGTAGTGCACGAATGCGCTCTTGCCACTGAGCATGCTCTTGTTGAGCTTGCTGAGATTTTTGCTCAAGCTCTTCACGTTGAGAACGCATTTCGTTAGCTTCAGCTTCTAATTTCACTTTGTCTTCTTTCAGCTCTTCAACTTCCATCTGAAGAAGAGTGATTGTGTCAACTGCAGTTTGAATTTTCGCTTCTAGTTGTTCTAGTACTTCAAAAGACATCTTGGCCTACCTATTGTTATTCCGTGGGACGATGCGCGAGCGTTCGCTTGCACCTTACCTATGAGGTTCATTCTACTCAGCGTAGCGATGAGAAACACTTACTATATTCGATATTTTGCATCATTCGGTTAAAAAATCAGCGCAATCTCACTAAACGCTGACTTTTCTTATCCTCGAAGCATTTTTGAGCAATGTATTTTCCCATCACTACCCCATAAACTCACCCAAGTATTGATCAAATTCAACTTAGTTAAAGTAAAAGCTCAGCAAAAAGGCAAACGTTTAACTGACGATGTGATAAAATCGCCGCGCAAATTATTCTTCCCTCTTGTTACTTGGAGACATCATGAAACGCGATTTAGCAATGGCATTTTCCCGTGTTACTGAAGGTGCCGCTTTGGCTGGTTACAAATGGCTTGGCCGTGGCGACAAAAACGCAGCGGACGGTGCTGCAGTTGAAGTGATGCGCACCCTACTGAACAAAACAGACATCAGTGGTGAAATCGTTATTGGTGAAGGTGAAATCGATGATGCACCAATGCTGTACATCGGTGAGCAAGTAGGTATTGGTGGCGACGAAGTCGATATCGCGGTAGACCCAATCGAAGGCACACGCATGACCGCGATGGGTCAATCTAACGCACTAGCAGTATTGGCAGCGGGTGAGAAAGGCAGCTTCCTTAAAGCGCCAGACATGTACATGGAAAAATTGGTTGTCGGTCCTGGCGCAAAGGGCGTTATCGACCTAGGTAAGCCACTTAAAGAAAACCTAGAAAACGTAGCAAAAGCACTAAACAAGCCTCTTGATACGCTAGTCGTTATTACGCTTGCGAAGCCTCGTCACGATAAAGTGATCGCAGAGATGCAAGCAATGGGCGTTCGCGTATTCGCGGTGCCAGACGGTGACGTAGCTGCATCTATCCTAACTTGTATGCCAGACAGCGAAGTAGACATGATGTACTGCATCGGCGGCGCACCAGAAGGCGTCGTATCAGCAGCAGTGATTCGTGCACTGGACGGTGACATGCATGGTCGTCTTCTTCCTCGTCATGAAGTAAAAGGCGATACGGAAGAAAACCGCATCTACGGCTCAGCTGAACTACAACGCTGTGAAGAGATGGGTGTAAAAGCGAATGTAGTGTTGAAGATGGAAGACATGGCGCGCAGCGACAACGTAGTATTCTCCGCAACAGGCATTACTAAAGGTGACCTACTAGAAGGCATCTCTCGCCAAGGCAATATCGCAACAACAGAAACCCTACTGATCCGTGGCCGTTGTCGTACTATTCGCCGCATCAAGTCTACGCACTACCTAGAGCGTAAAGATCCAGAAGTACGCGATATTATTCTTTAATCTCGACGTAGATTAATTCCCAAGGGTTGGCTAAGTGCCAACCCTTTTTGTTTGTGATTCAACAAATCCATACACAAACTAAGTCAACACTTTTCTTTACTAACCCTATCGCGCATAATATGTACTGACGTATAAATGGTGGGTATATGAAGACCGTAGATAGGATTTTGCAAATCGTTAAGCGTGATGGCTCTGTCACCGCGAAACAACTCTCTTCTGAACTGGGTATGACAACCATGGGTGCGCGCCAGCATCTGCAAGGTTTGGAAGATGACGGCGTCCTGTCGATTCATGATGTAAAAGTCAAAGTTGGTCGCCCAACTCGTCATTGGTCTCTGACACAAAAAGGTCATGAGCAATTTGCTGATCGCCATGGTGAACTGACCATCCAGTTTATTGAGGCTGTAGAGCACATCTTCGGTAAAGACGGATTGGAGAAAGTCACGTCCGAGCGCGAGAAACTCACCTTACAAAACTACCAACAGCATCTTGAGCAGTGTGACTCTCTAGAGAGCAAACTAAAGACATTGGTTACTCTGCGTGAACAAGAAGGCTACATGGCCGAATTAGAGAAAGATGAGCACGGGTTTATTCTCATCGAAAACCACTGTCCTATCTGTAAAGCCGCGACTCGCTGCCCAAGCTTGTGCCAATCTGAGCTCAACGTCTTCCAGTCACTTCTCGGCCGTGACACCAAAATAGAACGAGCTGAGCACATCATCAGTGGTCAACGTCGCTGCGTGTACCGCATTCAAGCCTAATATCTCAACTCTCTTCTACTTCATTATGAACATACGCTCTTATTAATGAGACGATGTTGTAATTCTTTCTATCTCCGTTTCTGTATGGATTAAGCTTTTATCAACTAGGAGCAACATCCAATGGATTTGGAGATAGCCATGCCAAGCACCCACAAACCGCAAGTTTTGCCCTCATTCGATGAAATGGTAAAAATGGCGGAACGCGATCCCGAAGCCTTTGAACAGTTTCGTCATGACATGGCAAAAGAGATGATAGAAGGTGCCTCAGAGCAGATGCAGCCAAGGTTATGGGCGCAACAAAGCCACATAGATAGGGTCATCCACAACTGCAAAAACCCAAACCACACCAATGTCGTATTGATGAATGAGCTACAAAAACAGGTGGTGAAATTTAGAAAGGCATTACAAGGAGAGTCAGCACCAACTCAAAAAGCCGATGTAGTTGAGTTGAGAGCGTTTAAAGATAGGGGTGATTTTTACTAGAACTCATTGGATAAATCGAGAAAGTCAGGATTCGTTTTTCTTACTAAATCTAACTTCCACTCTCGCTTCCATTGTTTAAGCTGCTTTTCTCGGTTTATGGCAGTTGCCATATCTTCGAACTGTTCAAAGTAAACGAGCTTGTGAACGTGATATTTCTTGGTAAAACCTTCAACGACTCCGTTTTTATGCTGCCATATTCTATGGGGCAGTTGACTGGTAACACCAATGTAGAGAACAGAGTTATTTTTAGAAGTTAGGATGTAAACGCAAGGTGTTTTGTCGATGGTTCATTCTCCTTAATGAGTTGTTTTAGTTTCCTATTGTGGGCCACCAGCACAGCTAGCTTACTTCAAACTCGGAGCACTCGGTGAGTAGATTCTGAATCACGCTCGTCCCTCGCTGTTCAGAATGACGGTTAACTTAACTTACTATTAAGTAAAAGAAATCCGTCATTCTAGCGAGCCTCAGCGAGACTAAGAATCTACGTCCAACGAGTTCGGAACCCAAGGACCTTACTTCGGCTCAGGGCCGTAGTTGTTTTGGCCTGCCGTGCCTTTCAAGAAACCACACTCCACCAGAATCCACAGGCCACAAATCAGAGAAATCGAAGCGATCATCATTTGCGGTGTTGATGGGTCTTGTGCTGCTGGGTTCGTCATTGGCGTTGCAACTCGGCCAATGATCAACGGGATGTTTAACGCCAACCAGTAAATCGACTTATTTCGGTCGTGCCAGCGCTTAGTGGTGATCGCTAAGTCTGGGATAAGAAGAATCAATAAGAAGATAGGTAGAAGAATATAAGAAAACGCAGGGAACAACTTACTGATGCCCGCGCCGAAACCCAAGATCATGATGTAGTAGATGATATTCCACATCCAGTAAGTTTTACGGCCTATACGACCTTGGAAAGAAAACAGTAATTCTTTAATCGACATCGAAACACTCAACATATTGAAAGTGCGACAACTCCTTGGCCGCACTAAGTAAATCTAGTGTGTCTAATTTACCACCTTCTGGAAGCAATCAATATCCATATCTCGAACATTCACGGTCAAACTGCGTACATGACTCGCTTGTTCTTGCAGTACTACCATCAGTGCTCTTGATAATTCCCGCTTCTGTTCTGCACTTCTTCCTGCAAGCAAATCAAAGTTGATGTGAATAAAGTCCACACTATCGCCCTCTTCACCGACCAGCCAGTTGTGGCAGCGAAGCGCACGAGATTTTACGGACGCCTGCTCAAACAAACCACTGTCTAAAGTCACTTGGTGTAAGTCTTCTAATAGGCCTTGAACATTCACGCGCTCATCGACCGAGTTGGAATATTCTAAAACTAAGTTTGGCATTTTGATTCCTTTCTTATTACGGCTAACTTTTAACCCGTAGTAATACCAATCTAAGCGGCAATTTCCGAGGAATGGACTATCATTCTGTCTACGCGATCACCAATCGATTGCTTTTGACAAAAATAACAGAACAAATGCAGCGCCGACCAGATGAAGAAAGCCGAATAAGACATGACGCCAATCATGATCTATTCACATTATTCTGTTATATTCCTACGTAGATTTTTTACATTAATAGACTATTTACATTAAAGATAAGGGAGATATTCCTATGCGTCGTCCTGTAGTGATGGGTAACTGGAAACTAAACGGTAGCAAAGCAATGGTAACTGAGCTACTAACAGGTATTAACGCTGAGCTTGAAGGCGTTGAAGGTGTAGACGTAGCAGTAGCTCCACCAGCTCTTTACATCGATCTAGCTGAGCGCGTAATCGCTGAAGGCGGTAACAAAGTTATCCTAGGTGCACAAAACACTGACCTAAACAACAGCGGTGCTTTCACTGGCGACATGTCTCCAGAAATGCTGAAAGACTTCGGTGCTTCTCACATCATCATCGGCCACTCAGAGCGTCGTGAATACCACAACGAATCTGACGAGTTCATCGCGAAGAAATTCAACTTCCTAAAAGAAAACGGTCTAACGCCAGTTTTCTGTATCGGTGAATCTGAAGCTCAAAACGAAGCTGGCGAAACTGAAGCAGTATGTGCACGTCAAATCAACGCAGTTATCGACACTTACGGTGTTGAAGCTCTAAACGGCGCAATCATCGCTTACGAACCAATCTGGGCTATCGGTACTGGTAAAGCAGCAACAGCTGAAGATGCACAACGCATCCACGCTTCTATCCGCGCACTAATCGCAGCGAAAGACGAAGCAGTTGCAGCACAAGTAATCATCCAATACGGCGGTTCTGTTAAGCCAGAAAACGCAGAAGCTTACTTCTCACAACCAGACATCGACGGTGCTCTAGTTGGCGGCGCTTCTCTAGACGCTAAAAGCTTCGTAGCTATCGCTAAAGCAGCGGCAGCAGCTAAAGCTTAATTTCGCTTTTTATTAAGCAGAAATAACAAAGGGATGCATCACGCATCCCTTTTGTTTGCTTACGATCTAATGAGTTTTGTCATTCCGAGGAGCCTAAGCGACATCAGGAATCTACTCTCCGCACGCACCCAAATCAAACCAGCAAAACAACAAACATAACCTATAAGAATCCCGTCATTCCGAGGAGCCTAAGAGACGTCAGGAATCTACTCTCCGCACGCACCCAAATCAAATCAAATCAGCAAAACAACAGACATAACCTATAAGAATCCCGTCATTCCGAGGAACCTAAACGACATCAGGAATCTACTAACCGCATGTGTCAAACCCAAAGTTAAGTAACGAAAAATGCCTTACATCAAAACAAAGAACCTAATCGCACTTCCAGTTATTCCTACTTAATTCCATCCAACCAACGAACTCTATTCACTTACCCTACCCTCAAGATTTAGTATTGACCTATGCTTGTTCAAGGAGGAGCAATCGACATGACAACCCCAATATCAGACATCGCCAATGTGATTCACCATGGTGGGAAACATACCGTCACTGGCTCTTGTCATGAATTGAAACTGCCACACGGCAGCATCTTGATCGATTGCGGACTCTTTCAAGGCAAAGACATCCATTTTGGCAACCGCAAGGAGTCACTGGATATTGAGTTCCCGGTTAGAAACGTCAAAGCATTAGTCCTGACTCATGCTCATATCGACCATATTGGACGCCTACCTTGGTTACTGGCTGCTGGATTTAAAGGCCCCATCTACTGCACCAAAGCAACAGCCGAACTAGTACCGCTCATGCTAGAAGATGGATTAAAGCTGCAACTGGGTTTGAACTTCCACCAGCGTCAACAAGTCCTCAATGTTATTAAAAAACAGCTAAGACCCCATGACTACCAACAATGGCTGCCACTTGGTAAACAATATTACCTACGCTTTCAACCTGCAGGACACATTCTTGGCTCTGCTTATGTGGAATTCAAACTCCCCAATCATGAAATCATCGTGTTTTCCGGCGATCTAGGCCCGTCCAATACCCCTCTCTTACCCGATCCAGAGCCGCCAAAGCGTGCCGACTATTTGTTCATAGAGTCCACATACGGCAACAAAGAGCATGAAGACATTGCCACTCGAACTGAGCGCTTGAACGCCATTATCGATCACGCACTGCAAGACGGTGGTGTTATTCTGATCCCAGCTTTCAGCGTAGGACGTACACAGGAACTGTTATTCGATATTGAACAGCTGATTCACCAACGCGACTTGTCGTCTTCTTTGCCAATTATCCTAGACTCACTGCTTGCGAAAAGAGTCACGAAGACCTACCGCCGTTTCAAAAAACTGTGGGGAAAAGAAGCAAAACAAAAGCTCAACAATCATCGTCATCCCCTCGCTTTTGAACAATGCATTACTGTGGAAAGCCATAGAGAACATCAAGCATTAGTGAATCGACTAGCCTCCACCGATGAGCCTGCGATTGTCGTCGCGGCATCCGGTATGTGCGAAGGAGGAAGAATCGTCAATTACTTAAAAGCACTCTTGCCAGACAAAAGAAATGATGTGTTGTTTGGGGGCTATCAAGCGCAAGGAACCTTAGGCCGAGAGCTCCAATCAGGTAGCCACACGGTGGATATCGATAACCAACCAATCGAAGCCAACGCACAGATCCATACCATCTCTGGATATTCTGCACATGCAGACCAAAGCGATGTATTGAAGTTTGTTACTGGGGTTCCAACACAACCAAAAGCCGTGCATTTGATACATGGAGAGAAAGAAGCAAAAAAAGAGTTAGGAGAGAAGTTGGAAGCAGAAGGAATTGAGGTGGTTTATTGATTAGAGCGAAGTAAATACTTTAGCAAAAGCAAAGAGAGAAGGTCCTAGCAAGCTCGGACCTTATCGGATATTGATTAGTCGCTACCAAACAAGTCACGCGTGTAAACTTTATCCGCTACGTCGACTAACTCTTCCACCATGCGGTTAGAAACAATCACATCCGCACTTTGTTTGAACTCATTCAGGTCTTTAATCACTCGAGAGTTAAAGAAATCTTCTTCTTTGAGCACGGGTTCGTAAACTACGACCTCAACACCTTTGGCCTTGATTCGCTTCATGATGCCTTGAATAGAAGAAGCACGGAAGTTGTCAGAGCCAGCCTTCATGATAAGGCGGTAGATACCCACAACTTTTGGCTCACGCTTAAGGATTGATTCCGCCACAAAGTCTTTACGAGTGCGGTTTGCATCCACAATCGCGCCAATGATGTTATTCGGCACTTCTTGGTAGTTTGCAAGTAATTGCTTAGTATCTTTTGGTAAGCAATAACCACCGTAACCAAATGACGGGTTGTTGTAATGATTACCTATACGAGGATCTAAACCAACGCCTTCAATGATCTGACGCGCATCCAGGCCATGTGCTTCTGCGTAAGAATCTAACTCATTGAAATACGCAACACGCATTGCAAGGTAAGTGTTAGAGAACAGTTTAACCGCTTCCGCCTCTGTAGAGTCAGTAAAGAGCACTTGAATATCTTCTTTCACTGCACCTTCAACAAGCAGACCAGCAAACATTTCTGCACGCTCGCTACGCTCACCGACGATGATACGTGACGGATGAAGGTTATCGTAAAGCGCTTTACCTTCACGAAGAAACTCTGGAGAGAAAATTACATTCTCACAACCAAGCTCTTCTTTAATACGAGCCGTGTATCCCACTGGTACGGTAGACTTAATCACCATCACCGCATCAGGGTTAATTGTCATCACATCTTTAATAACTGCCTCAACTGAAGAAGTGTTAAAGTAATGCGTAACGGCATCGTAGTCAGTGGGCGTAGCAATCACAACGTATTCTGCATCTTGATAAGCTTTCTGCTTATCCGTTGTTGCAATGAAGTTCAGTTCCTTATTCTTAAGGAAATCTTCAATCTCAGCATCAGCAATTGGAGATTGTTTTTTGTTTAGTAATTCAACTTTTTCAGGAACAATATCTAGTGCAACCACTTCATGGTTTTGAGCTAGCAACATAGCGTTGGAAAGCCCTACGTAGCCTGTACCAGCAACAGCAATTTTCATGAATATCCCCTTATAAAAGTGACGCTAGAATACTCTTCCTCTTTGGTGACATCAACTCTAGTCGCACTTCTGTGAACACAGTAAACTATAAATATCCTATCACTAACTTTTTCATGCCTTAAGTTTGCGTTAGAATCGCACAGATTAAATTTAATATTACAGTTGGCTAATGTATGGTACTCGAACTCAGTTTTATCTTTTTCTCTTCTTTTGCCACTCTCTTTTTAATGCGAAAAGTAGCAAAAAGAGTAGGCTTAGTTGACAAGCCTAACGCTCGAAAACTACATAGTGGAGCAATCCCATTGGTTGGTGGAATCTCTATTTGTCTAGTTCTAGCACAGTACCTTACATTCAACCCCGAAACTATAGAATATAGCTGGCTATATCTGACTTGTATCTGCACCTTAACCATTATTGGAGCCGTTGATGACAAGATCGATCTGAGTTTCAAAATTCGTATGGGTATTCAAGCAGCGCTTTCTATTGCAATGATGAAAATCGCAGGTATTGAGCTACATAGCCTAGGAAACATGTTCGGTTTCGGTGAAATATCTTTAGGTTGGTTTGGAGGCATAATTACCGTTTTGGCCGTAATTGGCGCAATAAATGCGTTTAATATGGTAGATGGTATAGATGGTCTGTTAGGCGGCCTTTCTATTGTGACATTTGGTGCATTGGCATTCTTACTCCAAGTCGATAGCCAACACGGCCTTGCCTACCTGTGCGTCGTAATAATTGTTGCTATGCTGCCATATATATTTATGAACCTAGGAATTCTTGGAAGAGAGAGAAAGGTATTCATGGGGGATGCAGGAAGTATGATGATCGGCTTTACCGTCATTTGGCTACTTCTTGGCGTAAGTCAAACAGAACAAACGGAGCCATTAATGCGCCCAGTCACCGCACTTTGGCTTATTGCATTGCCCCTTATGGATATGGCCGCGATTATGATTCGTCGAGTACGCCGTGGTAATTCACCATTTAAACCGGACCGGGAACATTTGCACCATATATTCCAACGCTTAGGCCTTGGCCCACGCCAAACTCTAGTCGCCATCTGCACTATTGCCTTAGCATTTGCCTCTTTTGGTATCTACGGTGAAAGTTCCAACTTACCTGAAGTAGTGATGTTTGCTTTGTTTATTGGATGTTTTGTGGGTTACGCCACAACGCTGGCCTATGTGTGGCGTATTACTAGCTATTTAAGAAGCAAATTTGGTAAATCAACTCAAGCGCAAGGTTCAAGCACTTAATCTGCTTAAAGGGCGAAAAGTTCAACCAGTTAAATCACAAATTAAAATGTAGTGGTCAACAAATATCGGACACAGATTTAGGTCGATTTTCTGCATCGACTGGCGATAGCCCATCATTGACTTGATGAGGCCGCTGCCGATTGTAATAAGACATCAGTAATGGCTGATATCTCTTCTTGCTTGAGTTCGAGTAAGATATCCCGTTGTGGGTATCCATACGGTTTTTAAACTTCTAAATAGCCGTTCCATTGGTGCGTTATCCCAGCAGTTACCGCGTCGACTCATACTCTGAGTGATTCGATAGCGCCAAAGCCTCTGCCGATATTTGCGACTGCTGTATTGACTGCCTTGGTCTGAATGAAACATGACATTCTTAGGTCACCCTCGTTGCTCCCAAACCATTTCTAAGGCTCTGCAAGCCAAGTCAGCGTCAGGTTTGTCTGATAAAGACCAGCCCACAACGCGTCGGCTGAATAGGTCGAGAACAACGGCTAAATAACACCACTTCGAACCTGACCAGATGTAAGTAATGTCGCCACACCAAACTCTATTGGGCGCTGCCACTGAGAACTCTCGTTTCAACAAGTTTGGAATATCTGGTCGCTCTGATTTTGCATGCTTATATTTATGGGAGCCCGGTTGTTTGCTCACTGAGCCAGCTTCATGCATGATTTTCTGCACTTTAAATCGACCTACGTTGATATTTTCGGAGCACAGCATCGATACAAGGCTTCGACTTCCTGCTGAACCTCGGCTCATGCTAAAGAGCTCTTTTATTCGGCTAATCAGTCGGAGCCGTTGAGCATCTGGTTTACGCTGTTTAGACGCGTAGTAACAGGATGAGGCGACACTAAACAGTTCGCAGGGCATTTTGACCGATTCATATTCCCTCAATTGGTCAATTAACGAGAACGTTCGAGTTCGTCCGACATTAAGAGAGCTGTGGTCTTTTTAGTATGGACTTTTCTCTTTCTAAGCGACTAATTCGCGCTTCCAACTGTTGGATTTTCTGTTGCTCAGAAGTCAATGCTTTACTCATTGGTGTGGTACCAACACGTTCGAGTCTGAGTTGCTCGACCCAACGTCTCAAAGCCGTCTCTCCAACATCCATGGAGCGCGCAGCTTCAGGTATCGAGTATTTTTGGTCAAGAACTAAGCTTGCCGCTTCCATTTTAAATTCAGACGAAAATGTTCGTCGTTGTCGTTTTGTCATTGAACACCTCATTTATGGTGGAAACTTTACCACCTAACTTGGTGTCCGGGATCATTAAACCACTACAAAAAGACCTCTAACAAAATATTTAGAGATCTTTTTATTTCAACTACTGTAAGGTAAGCGCGCATATCGCAACAACGGAAATCGCATGAACATCCTCCTCATTCAAGGGTTTCGAGAACCTTACTTAAGTAGTTTACATCCATCGAACACTTCTTCGTTTACGCTGAATGCCTCCTTTAAAGCTCGTTTCTTGCTTTAAAAGGTTCAAACACGCCTGTCTGATCCTTGACAAAGCCTCTGCACGATCATCGGCTCGAATGCGACATGCAGCTCTTTCGTACTCAGTTTTTTCGAACTGACGTAGAAACGAACAGACATATCTTGCACTGCTGGATGCTCTTCTGTTTTACGCATGTTGACCTTGATGCCGACACTTTGCAGGTTTGGCCATTCAAGCTCTAAATCACTAAAAATGACAACTCATTTGTCGTTAATGCACAGTGTGTTTCCTCGTGACCATACGCTTTTTCTTGACACGCATAGCTATCTCCCTCTGCAAATTCCAGTAACATCGAAGGGCAATAAAACTCACCGATCGCTTTCTCTAACGAGCCTTGATTTCCCTTTACAGCAAGTAAGTATTCGGCATTTATATCAACTATCTTTTGGGCGATTTTCCTGTGACAACCCATTACATCAATAGTCACTAAGCAACCAGATATATTTAGCAACTCCAACAACTTGGGGATCTCTGTGATTTCATTTGTTTTGCAATCAACTTTAGATTACCCAAGACAAAGACTTTACGCCGCTGCAAAGGCGTTCACCATATGGATCGCAGAGCGCTCTTCAGATTTATTGTAAGAACCTCAAACAGTTTTCCGATCAATGGCAATGACTTCACCCTCTGTAATTTCATGGTAATCTTTCATCCAGTTGATGAATAGTCTTTGCATCGCAGACGGACTCACCATACCCATGACGCAAGCGATAGTATCTGCGATGGAATGCCATTCTCAAAGCTCCCCAGAAGCTTAAGAAAATCGGTACGGCTTTCTCCGAAATCACAGATACCCTCCCAAGTATCAAAACCCGATAGCACACCACAAATTGTCAACAAATAAGGCCTGACAATTTGTTTTCTACCTTAGCGCCTTGACGGTAATCTTTAATCACTTCGAAATGCATAAATGGGGTCGTTAATTGCGTCATAATTTGGCTCCGTTTAAGTACGGAACCATTAAAAATCACTCAAAATGATCTACAAATTGATCCTTAATGAGTTTCCAATGTTGTGATGAAAATAGAAGAAACACCTTGTACATTAGAAGGTACTAATTTGACGAAAGCACTTCAAAATTGGGCATGTACATGTCATTTCCCTGAAGAGACCATTTTTTCGGAAAAACGTACAGAATGACGAACGTACTCTTTGCAACTAACAGCAATAAAACTACCATATACAAAATAAAAAAAGTAAGATGCTTTGTTCGCATCTGTCGGAGATGCACCAAGGGCAAAAATAAAAACAGAAGCTGTAAAAGCGACCATTCCTATACCTAGTGCAACACCCAAAGAGTCATTCTGAGACATGCTCATTTTTAATCGAAAACACGAATCCCCAAAAAAACATAATGCTGAAAAAAAATAAACCAACATGCCAACGAAACCATAATTATAGAAGTAGTGCACGTATGCGTTTTCGATTACTAAATATTTAATGGGATAGCCCATCAGAAGGTTGTAGTCAAGAGTATACTCAGCGAACTGGAATTGCTTAATTCTAGTTGATGTGGAAGCATCTACTTCGCCAACGACTATTTTCTCGATAAATCCTATGATATGAGAAAACATATCCCAATACGTGGCGACTACTATAGAAGAAAAACAAAGTACAACTATAATTCCAAAAATCAACCTAAAGTTATTCTTATATACGAAAAGACAAAAACAGCACCAAATCATAGATAATGTTAACAGTGCAATATAAGCGGCTTTGGACTGGGAGAGAAGATACGTTGATAATACTAAAATCGTAATGCAATATACTAAAAGAGACCCTTCCCCTCTTACAAAGCTATGCATTCCCATAAATATAGTTGAGATCATACAAAAACAAAATATATATGACCATTCAAATGGTCCACCTATTCTGAAACCTAAGTGGTCAAGAGCAGGTTTTTGAGAAAGAAGCTCAACAATTGGGGAATTAGGAAATATAAGTTGAAGAACTACAAAAACAAACGAGAAAAAGGCAACAACATATAGTGAAGTCGCTAAATCTTTATTTCGAGCATTCATTTTGTAAGCTAAACCATAGCTCAAAGTTAATACTGTTGCATATGCAAAATATCGAAGATGATTTATAAACAGTGAACCGTTAATGAATGCTACCTTAGAGGCTAGCGTAAACAAGAATATACTACCAGCTCCAAACATTACTGCACCTAAAACTGGCATATTCAGTTTATAGTTTTTCTTAAGAGCAGATATAAGAATCCAAAGTATCAATAATATTACTGGAAACAAAAAAAATTGAACGACCTGGCCTTTTGCGGCATTATCCCCAAACAAATAAGTAGGGAAAAAAGCAATAACGCAAAGTAAACAAATGCATATAGTTTTATAGGAGATTTTTGTATTCATTATCCACGAATTTTTGCAAAAAGATAATTAAGTAGAAAGACAGGATAGTCTTTAACAACGCGTCGCCTTACATGACCGTGCATTATAACTCGTTGCAACCATCTGACACCTAACCGCTTGACAATTGGATGATAATAGTCTTTTTTGATTGATGTTTGAGTCAAAAATCCACCACATGTTATGACCAAAGATGTAGTCTCTAAAGACTCTTTCAATACTAGTGCCATTTTTTCTTGATTTGGCGCCCCCATGCCTAACAATACAACGTCAGGTCCAATTTTATTTAAAGAGGATACAAAATATTTTTGATCATCAATGTAGCCATCACGAAAGTAGACAACATTTAATCTAGGGTACAACTCCTTTAAATTAGAAACTGCTACTTGAACCTCTTGCTCTGTAGCACCAACAATTGCTAAAGAAAGTCCTTTGTCAGAAAGAAAAAGCAAAAAATCATTTGCGATTGAACTAAAGTCGAAACTAGCTCTTTCAACTTTGGTATAAAAAATACTATGTAACATAGAAAGCAAAGCCCCGTCAGAGAAAAAATAATCTACACCTCTGACCAAACTATCGTACTTTAAGACTTCTAAATATGAAAATGGGTTAACAAAAGAAATTGCACGACATTCCTTTTCGGCAACTATTTGCGACACGGTATCTAAAAATATAGAACCACAAAGTATTTTTTTATCTAGTTCGTTTTGCATAGTAATTTTTCAAATAGTGTATTATATCTATGACAGGAGTATGGCAAGGTAAACTCTGTAACATCAGCAGAGGGCAGAGTATAATTTCCTTCCAAGCTAATTATACAATCAGAGAATCTATTAACATCTCCAGTATCAACTAAGTAGCCATATTTGCCGTTCGAAGTTAATTCAAAAGGACCGTAGCGACAATTAAACGCAACAATCTGAGTTCCCAAAAAGGCAGCCTCTACAAGAACCGTTGGAAGACCTTCCCATCGAGAAGGCAGCAGAATTGCCTTCGCATTCTTTATATAAGGGTAAGGATTTTTGACTGAACCCAAAAGAATTATATTACTACTAAGCCCACGTTGCTCTATTCTTTCTTGTAATTCGGTCTTCCTTTCACCATCGCCTAATATTAGGATTTTTACATCTGGAACACTTTCTATTATTTTCGGCACAATATCAATCAAATAATCATACCCTTTTTGATAGTGAATGCGTCCAACACATATGTAATAATCACTATAATCCAAGTTCTCGTTTGAGAGCTCTCTAATCTCATCGTCAACAACAGGATTATAAATGGTTTCTAGTTTGTTTTTTGATAAGTAAATTCTTTCAACCAAATTCTGAGCGATTCCTTTTGATACACAAACTACACGATCCATTCGTCTGTAAAGAAATGCAGCGCCAAACCTTCTGATTAGGTTTTTAAATTTATTAGTCTCTGGCAGGTCTATTGGAACATGTTGAATGGCGACATGACTGATGGAGTTATAACTTTTAGAAAAAGGTTTATATTTAGAAAGCCCTCCTTTAGTGTAAACTACAATATTTGGTGAGACTTTATCTAATAAAACTTTGAACCTTGCTTTCTTTTCCCAATAATTTCTTCCATCCATATGATAGCAATCAAACGAACTAGTATACGCTTTTCTCAAGTCTCCCAAGTCACTCTCATAAACCACATGAAGCTCAATACATTGATAGATATCTTGTAAACCTTTAAGCAGTTGATATGTTACACGCTCAACCCCACCAAGTTCGAACGTCTCAAGAACAAATAGTATTTTCATTTACAACCCAATTTATAACAAAATCTCATTTATTTAAAAAAGAGAAGCAAAACGCTTAGCTAATGCAGACCGAGTATAATCACCTATGGGACCGAGATCTTGCCTACGAATCTGTGAACCTTTTTTCTTCTTCAATTTAAAGTAATATTCAATCGTATTTGCAAGTTCTATATCACACTTAAGTGAATAGGTATCCTCAAACTGCTTCAATAACTTTGCTAATTCACCGTTATCTGAAACGCCAATTGCGACTACCGGTAATCTTGTCGTTAGATATTCAAATACTTTTGTAGTTAAAACACCAGCTTCCTTAGAACTATCTATTAAAAACAACATATCAGATCGATTCTGTAGGGTTGCAACCTCACTCCTGCTTACACTTCCTTTAAATGAGATACAGCCAGAAAGACCATATTCACTGGCTCTTTCAGCGACCAGGTGCTCTCCGCTACCATAGAAATCAACTTGGAGCTCTGCTTTGTTTATCCGATCTTCATCGATCAACCGCTTTACTGCCTTACATAACACCTCCGGATCCCTGTAAGTTGGATAGAGAGCACCAAAATAAGACAATGTAAACTTGGTCTCAGCATAGCTTGACTGCTCTGTCTTCCGTGTGGAGAGTTCACTTTCCTCATAACCATTCTCAATTACAAAGACGTTATTAGCCCCCAAAGATCTTAACTTATCAGCTAAAGGACTACTAACTGTTACTACTGAATCCGCAAACTTCAAATATTTTCTTTCTGTAGTTCGCTCAAAGTATTTGAAAAAAGGTAGCCCCTGATACATATAGTTATCGCTCCACAAATCACGATAGTCCATAATCCACTTTTTTCCGATGCCTTTCTTCATGAGCCGATATGCTATGTGGTGGCATGTATAGGGACCATGACTAGAAACAATAACGTCAAATTTCTCTTTACCATTCAAGTCTTCGTAATTGATAAAAAATGGCCAGAGCGACGTAATATCAGGAAACCTGATCGAAGAAAAGGCGCCATAATCATTAATGAAATTAAATAAACTTTTCTTAATGCTAACTTTTGTTTGGCCATTTCTGAGTAAAACTTCACTTTTTACTTTTTGTATACGTTTGGCAGCTAAAGTGGGTAAATACTTAGTTTCAATTAAGTTGCAATAGTCTGGCTGAGACTCATTATTGCCTTTCTTTGTTGTCAAGACAGTAACTTGATGCCCACTCTCAGACCAATATTTAGCAAAACTCTTAATTCGTTGAGACGCAATAGCATTAGAGGGCGGGAAAAAATGAGAAATTAATAGTATCTTCATACTCAGTAAAACTCTTTAGATATTATTTCTATAATTTTAGATCCGGCTTTGCCGTCACCATATAAAGCACTAACTTCGAATAAATTCGGGTCAAAGTTACACATACCTTGAATATTTTGTATAATTTCTCGCCTATCAATTCTCACCAACTTGTTAACACCTGCTTCCACGAGTTCCACCCACTCCGTTTGATCTCTAAGCGTTAAACATGGTTTCCTAAAGAAGTATGCCTCTTTCTGCAACCCTCCACTATCAGTCATAATGAACTCACAGTTCGTTATCAACCACAACATTTCAAAGTAACCAACAGGTTCAATGATATGTGCTTTAATCTCAAGTCCTAATGTTTCTATGGCTTTCTTAGTTCTAGGGTGGATAGGACAAATAATTTCAAACTGTTCACTAACCTCGTTCACGGCGGATACTAACTCTGTTAGTTTTACTGGATCATCGGTGTTTTCCGCCCGATGAATAGTCATTAAAGCAAAAGGTTTATTAATATTTGACAATTGAGTTGGTCGACGAGCTTTAGGCTTATAATAGAAAGCAGCATCGAGCATGACATCTCCAACTTTTTCGATCTTACATGCTTTATCGCTGAACCCCTCACGATCAAGGTTAGCTAAAGCAGTATCAGTTGGACAAAATAACAAGTCGCTAACTTGGTCAGTAAGTATTCGGTTCACTTCCTCAGGCATCTTCATGTTAAAACTTCTAAGTCCTGCTTCTACATGAGCTACTGGTATGTGCATTTTAGCGGCCGCCAAAGCCCCTGCTAAGGTTGAGTTTGTGTCACCATATACGAGAATGTAGTCAGGCCTTTCTTCCATTAATACCGCTTCGATTTTTTCCAATTGACGACCTGTCATTGCACCATGAGTACCGCCACCAACACCCAGGCTATAATCAGGTTTAGGAATTTCCATTTCATCAAAAAATATATCACTCATATTTACATCGTAATGCTGACCAGTATGAATAATTATTTCGGTAATCTTTTTAGTTGGATTAATATTATTGTGTTCAACAATAGCTCGACTAACTGCCGCAGCCTTTACAAATTGAGGTCGTGCCCCAACAACAGTTACAATTTTCATAAGTGCTTTCCATCACTTGATAATTTTAGATCTAACAAACTTTCTCTCTTTTATAATAACATATGAAAGAAGCAGCGTAATTAAAGTGAAATATAGAGCTTGCGCACTATAAAACTCGTTTACCAACAATGTTACCACACCTACGAGGGTCATCAGATGTACACTTTTAACATCCAACTTTTTCCAAATATACTGTGACACATAGAGGCGAAGATAAAAGTAAACAACAAATGTTATCGCCGTTGAGATTGCAGCGCCCTTTGCCCCCAAAATTGGTATTAGAGCAAAGTTAGACGTTATATTAACTATAGCCGAGAAGAAAGATATTGGAACTAAATATTTTGTCTTTCGAGCTATCGATATACCAAAAGTCGATACTTCTGACGCAATATAGTATATTGGATAAATCAAAAGATATGGGAATATATCGATTGCATTTATATACATATCCCCTAACAATCTAATAAGAACATCTTTAGATAATATAGCTACTAGAAAGCAAACGCATAGAATCATTATTGCAAAAAATATAGAGCGCTCATAATATATCAACGCTCTGCCTTCTTTTTCCCATTTATAGGTTAAAGGCACCCAAAATGTCGACACAATTGTCTGCAGTAGTAATAATGGCGCGCATAATTTATACGACGCAGCATAGAGACCCAACTCCTCAAGATTACTTAAGTACCTTAACATATACTGGTCAGAGGAGTAAAGGACCCACATTAAAAGGCTCGAAAATAATAATGGTAAAGAATACTCTGTAAGTTGTTTAAATAATAATGGGTCCAGTTCGACCTTACTAAAATCGAACCGCCTTAACTTAGTAATAGATATTATTAACACTATGGAAATAGACAATAAATTGCTGGAGAGTACACTATGAAGAGCATTGCAGTCAAAAAATAGTATAAGGGCTAAGATTGACGTTAAATTAGTAATGGCCTGAATAATAAGAAAAATTGAGTAGGTTAGCCCCTTCTGAGCCATTCTTAGTGTCACATGTACATATCTAAGAATAACTGATACAACTACTATAGATAGGAGTAAAACAAAAGAGAGTTTATCAACTCGACCAAATATATAAGTAGATAGTTGCTCTGAATATATATAAAGAATAGATATTGCAAGCATTGTAATGGCCATGTTAAATACCATAGTATGAAGCAACAACTTTCGATTATCACTTACATTCAAGAATTCTCTTGCGTAGGCTTGATCATAACCAGCTAGGCAAAAGAATAAGAACAACTGAATAGTGACCTGAGCGAGCGAAACTAAGGCATATAGATCTGGGGCTACTAGCCTTGTCAACAATGGTACGCTAATAAAACCTATAAGTGCAGTTATAATCGGGCCCAAAGAGAAACCCAATATATTTTTGTATCGCATGCTAATTAGAAAAAAGTGACTTTAAGTTATTCTCGGACAGCTTGGAATTTACAAAGTTATCCTTAATAAAATCACTCCCTTTATGATTTATTATGTCTTCACCATTCTTCTTTTTATTAACGTATTTTTTTAGTATTTCTGCAAGATCATCTTTCGTAGAAACTCTATTTGTGTTTGGATAGTCATAAGTAAATATGACTTGCATTTTACGAGACATAGCCTCTAGTACGCTATATGACAAACCATCATGACTTGTCATTCTTACGAAGACATCTGTATTATCATAAAGATTATTCAGGTCTGACTTATCTAACCAACCATGAAATTTGACAGAGTCTGATTTATCAAAATTTTCACCATCATGAGCAACAACATTCAATTCCATATCAGACTGTCCTTTGAATGTATCTATAATTAAATCTAAGTTATATAAACGCTCGTTTCCTTTAGGTGCATACGTTGTTACGATAAGCTTCCCTGGTAAAGTCTCTTTCTCTTTTTCTGTATTGAATAATGAAGAAAACGTTATATAAGGCCCTACCTTTGAATCAACTGAAAGCTCTCTCAACTCGCGTTGTATCCAATCACATTCACATAAGTTTGTCGCAAGTTTTGATATCAAACGTGCTCTACATTTAGAATAGAACTTTCTTAAATCAATAACATCAGAACCTATCCATTCTATATAAACCTTTCTCCTTAACAAAAATAATGGAAGTAAAAACATAAATATAAACTTGTAGGAACTTCGTCCATAAGTAATAAAATAATAATCGTATCTAATAAGCAACTTAATATAACTAAGTATACTCACATTAATACGTTCATACGTTGCTTCTATACCCATCGCTTTCAATTCTTGCTCTATCTTAGCTGAATGATATTCAGTTCCAAGTAAAGCAACTTTACTTTTTCTCATTTTCTTTAACCAGATTCTTAGCTTCAATTATATTATCTTCTATTGAGCAATAGGTCCATGAACCATATCTACCTATAGAGTATACAGATCTGTCTTCCAAGTATTTTTTCTGTACAGTTTTATCTTTTTCACTATCACCATTAATGTGGACGTATGCGGGATCCATTTTTATAAATTGCCAGTCAACTAAGTTTTGTGTAGTAACGATACCTAGTTCCTTCAAGTCAGCCATAACTAAGTTCAATAAATCATTTTTGTTAACTTCAATATTGGATTTAGCACCTAGTTCAATATATAGACTCATATTGTCATCAGATAGTATGTTGTTATAATATCCTATTCTGTAAAATGATATATCTTTGCTAGGGAAATATACCCAATGATGATCGAAGTTTGCAGGTGCGTCAAAGCCTAAATTAAAAACAAGTACAGAGTTAGCAGTATATATACGTTTATCGTAGTCAATTTTTGCCATATCGAACAAGTTAGTAATCGGAGAAGTATTAATCAACTTGTCATACTTTATTTTTTCTCCCGTAGACAACTCTACAGTCTTTTCATCTAAGTCTACCGAAAGCACTTTAGTATCTAGCCTTACTTTCGTCATATCGACTTCGGACGCAATAGCTTTAACAAACTCTATAGCACCACCTTCCGGGTACATAAACTTACTATTATACGATTCATTTTTTGAAGCCTTCGCATTTAGAATTATTGACTTTACGTCCGCGTATGGAAAAAATCTACCCATTGCATTTGCATCTAAGCTATTAAGGTCTGTAGAGTAAAGTTTTTCGTTGTATGGAATCAAAAACTTATCAGATATTGGCTGACCAAACTTTCCGACGACCATTTCTTTAAACGATTGATAGCTATCTTTCTCATCCTTTTCGATCAATCCAACGAGACACTCAATATATTCGGACTTTTCCAATTGATGAATATTTTTTTGAAATGGAAAGTCGATATAATCATCTTTATATTTTATCTTTGTGATTTTATCTACTGAATAAATTTTTTGACTAGCCATTCTGTCAAATACATAGTTTTTAATTTCTATATCGTTAAAATGAAAGAAATGACCGGCATAGTCCCAAACAAAACCATTTCTTTTAGTCGTTTTGCAATACCCTCCAACTTCACTTTCAGCTTCGATAATCAAGTAATCTTCATTTGAAAAAGCAGCATAGCTCAACCCGCTAATGCCAGCACCAATAATAATATTCATTTTTCTCTCTACTTTAAATAACCATGCATAGGTAAACTAAGAACTTGCTTTGAAAGCATCTCAGCAACTGGAAAACTTCCTTCATTGTACTCTAAATGCGCAAAAGCCGTTTGTTGGTGCATACAAGTGCGGTAGTACACCATGGTTGGAATTCCTTGCTCAGAAAAACCTTGAATTGATGCATCGCGATCCTCACTTCGCACTGTATATTGTGCCCAAGAACTGGTATACCCTTGAGGTAATGTCGGTACAATAAATTGACCCGCGTACTGTGTAGCATATTCACCGGCTAATCGATTGCGAGCATCTAACTCCACTGGAAACTCCGCCAGTTTCTCTAATAGCACCGCTGCTTGAATGGTATCTAGTCGACTGTTTACACCAATACGCACGTTGTCATATTTATCTAAACCTTTACCGTGAATTCTTAGCGAGCGAAGTAACTCAGCATAATCATCATTGTTGGTAAAAATCGCACCGCCATCTCCGTAGCAGCCTAATGGTTTGGCTGGAAAAAAGCTCGTCGTCGCGATGTCACCAAACGCCCCCGCCATTTTGCCATTAAGCGAGCCACCAAAACCTTGAGCAGCATCTTCAATCAACTTTAAGTTGTACTTCTCAGCAATCGCTTCAATCTCAACGTAGTTTGCAGGTAGACCAAACAAATCCACAGACACAATCGCCTTCGGTACTAATTTACCTTCAACAATCACTTGTTGAATGCGCTTTTCTAAATCTACTGGACAAATATTGAATGTGCTTTCTTCTGAATCCACAAATACTGGCGTTGCATTCGCGAAAGCTATCGTCTCGGCTGTGGCAAAGAAAGTAAACGTTGGGCAGAAAACCGCATCACCCTCTTTAATGTCCAATACCATCATCGCCAGTGTTAAAGCATCGGTACCATTGGCGCAAGTAATGGCGTGTTTTACACCAACATACTCGGCTAGTTGTTCCTCAAGCTCGAAAACTTCAGGTCCCATAATATAATGACCATGGTCGAGTACTTTATGGATGCGAGCATCAATCTTAGTTTTTAGATGTTGGTACTGTGCAGCTAAATCAATAAATTGCATTGTTATTTTTACTCTTCAACAACAGTTAATATCGAACCATCAAGCTGATAAACAGTTTGAGTGTGAGGGCAGGTAGTGGTTAAGTGACCTTCTAATGGCAAATCAAGTTGTTCACCATATTGGCTCATCCAGCCGATTTGCTTGGCTGGAACACCCACCATTAGAGCAAAGGGCTTTACATTTTTGTTCACGACAGTACCAGCACCAATGAAGGCGTACTCACCAATCGTAATACCGCACACAACCGTACAGTTCGCACCCAAAGTGGCGCCCTTTTTCACGATAGTGTCACGGTACTGGTCTTTACGTTCAATAAGGGAGCGAGGGTTATAAACATTTGTAAAAACCATGCTAGGTCCACAAAAAACGCCCTCTTCTAAATGAACATTGTCATAAACAGAGACGTTGTTTTGAATTTTACACTGATCACCAATGGTCACCTTATTACCAACAAAGACATTTTGCCCCAGAGAGACACCACGACCAATTTTAGCTCCGGAACACACATGCGCCCAGTGCCATACTCGTGAACCTTCGCCGATGTTAGCACCATCATCTACAATGGCAGTTTCATGCTGAAAGAAGCTCATAGCTACTCCAAATGATTAAAGGGAGCATTCGCCCCCTTATTATGGATTAAAGACGGATGTCTGCTTCGCCGACACTTAAGACATGTTTCACATCGTATAAAACGTGGCTGCCTTTTCCGAAACGGCGTAAAGCCTCTACGCCCATCGCCTTCGTCTCACTATGGTCAACCGCCAGTACGATACCGTCATAATAACCTTCTTTCAGCTCATCAATGAGCTCAATACCATATTCATGGCGAACTTCTTCTTTTGACGCCCAACTATCGTATACATCAACCGACATATTAAAGTCTTGCAGCTCTTTGACGATGTTGATGATTTTTGTGTTACGAACATCAGGACAATCCCCTTTAAAGGTAAAACCTAATATCAGTACTTTTGCTTCATCAATATGGATTTTTTTACTCGCCAGCTTTTTCACTAATTGTGTCGCGACATATTCGCCCATACCATCATTGATACGACGCCCTGCCAAAATAACTTCTGGACGGTACCCCACCTCTTGGGCTTTATGAGTTAGATAGTACGGGTCAACACTAATACAATGCCCACCAACCAAACCAGGCTTAAATGGTAGGAAGTTCCACTTGGTACCAGCCGCTTTCAACACTTCTTCAGTATCAATGTCTAAGCGGTTAAAAATCTTCGCGAACTCATTAATTATGGCAATGTTCAAATCACGCTGAGTGTTTTCAATAACCTTAGCCGCTTCAGCAACTTTGATGGAAGAAGCTTTGTGCGTACCAGCCGTCACAATTGACGCGTACACTGCATCAACAAAATCAGCAACAGCATCTGTAGAACCTGACGTAATTTTCGTGATAGTCGTGAGCCGATTCACTTTATCGCCTGGGTTGATACGCTCAGGGCTGTAGCCAGCAAAAAAGTTTTGGTTAAAAACCAATCCTGACATCTTTTCAATGATAGGAATGCACACTTCTTCTGTCGCCCCTGGATACACTGTTGATTCGAAAACAACAATGTCCCCTTTTTGAATGACTTGAGCCAATGCTTCAGAAGCTTTCTTTAATGGAGTCAAGTCGGGCGTATTTTCTTCTGTGATTGGCGTTGGCACCGTAACCACATAGAAATTACATGCTTGCAAATCTTTCAATTGATGGGTGTATTGTAAAAGAGGTGCGCTTGCCAACTCTTCTGGCGAACACTCTAGAGTAGAATCTTTACCACTCTCAAGCTCTTGAACACGAGCTTTATTGATATCAAAGCCCAACGTTGGGTATTTCTTACCAAACTCAACCGCAAGTGGTAAGCCGACATAACCTAGACCGACGATACCGATATTCAAATTATCTAATTTCATTTGTTATCCAAAGTATTATAAATTCAGTGGCAAACCGATTTCTTTACCGTCACGAGCAGAGCGATAAGTGCTAATAAGCAGCTCTAGTGATTTTAAGCCTTCACGTCCATCGGTTTCTGGCTCCGCTTTACCTCGTAAAACGTCAGCCACATTTTGGAAATAAGGTGGGTGGCCAAAACCGTAAACTGATGTGGTCTGATAGTTCGCGCTGTGAATATCTTTGTCGTAGTCGCGCTCATCTTCAAACGTCCATTCTTGAATATCATTAACCGCAACACCACCGATTCTTACCGTGCCTTTTTCACCAAGAATAGTTATCGAACCTTCAAGGTTTTTCGGATAAGTACACATAGTCACAGCCATAGAGCCCAGCGCACCATTACGCCACTTAATATTCACCACCCCCGTATCTTCAACATCAATGTCGCGGTGGGTCGACGTCATGGCGTGGACTCTCTCTACCGGACCAATTAACCAATGCATTAAATCCACATAGTGTGTAGCTTGATTCATAAAGGCACCGCCATCCATATCCCAAGTACCAGACCAAGCAGCACGGTTGTAATATTCTTGGGGGCGGGTCCAAAAGACGTTGAGATGAACCATATGAATTTGACCAAAGCGCTTTTCGGTCACCGCACGTTTTAGCAATTGAAGTGTCGAGTTACGGCGATTTTGTTTCACAACAAATAGGCGAACACCTTCTTCGTCACAAGCGCGTACCATATCAAGACCATCTTGCCATTTTGTTGCCATTGGTTTTTCCGTCACCACATGCACTTTGGCTTTAGCTGCTTTAATGGTTTGCGAAGCATGCAAGCCACTTGGCGTGCATAACGTTACTAAATCAATTTGTTCAGATGTGAGAAGTTCGTCTAGAGATAGATAGCCCGGAACATTATATTGTTCAACATGTTCTGACAATACTCTAGGATCATTATCACATAACGCTACTAATTCAAATTCCGAGTCTAATTGTTCAATTGAACCAAAATGATTCTTAGATATTCTCCCACAGCCTACGACTGCAATTCTTATCTTTCTGTCCTTTATCATTGCTTATCCAACTCTTATTAAGTCCGCTCGCCTCAGTTGTTTACAGTCTGAGACATTTTTCATTCAAAACGAGACAGACAAAACTCACTATCTCATTGTAAGTAATTGATATCGTCTATCTTGCCAAACCGCCCCAATAGTTTTTTCAACAAACTAGGTTCTAGGTTCTAGCTCCTCTGTATCTTCTTTTCGAAACGCAAAACGTACCAAAACGAATACTACGCCTAGGATTCCACCAAGTAATGTCCCCAATACACAAATCAAGGCGCGCTTAGGGCCATCTTTCAGCTCTGGTACAACCGCTGGATCTACTACCTTGAAAATAAATTCTTCTTGTACTTCTGCCAACATCAAACTTTTGGTTTGCTCTTCAATCAACTTGTAAAACGTGCTTTGCATATCTGCGACTGCCGTTTTCTGTAGTTGAGTATTCAGGTAAGCTAGGTTTTGAGACGTTTCTGCAATCGTGCGCTCGCGCATTACTTTGTTGATGTCTTCAATTAGCCAGTTCACCCATTGCTGAGCTACATATGGTGAGTAATGTTTTACTGAAACGGTGTATAAGCCGCTCTCTTTGTCTTGGCTAATGCTTAAGACTTCTTTGTTGAATACTTGAAAGGCTTCTTGTGCGGTTGGTGTAGCACCTCGTAGGCCTTTTGCCTCACGCAGCCATTCACCCGTGTTTGGGTTATAAATTTCTTCATCTAAGATGAGTTTGTTATTTGCTAAATCCCAATCTTTTGCAGCCATAAGCGGAACAAGTAAGTCATGCTTGCTAATGAATGCTTCAATAAATTGGCGCGATTTCATTACTTGTACAGCTAACTCAGTTTGAGAAGACTCACTTCCCCCAAGGTTAACACCCGCCAAAGCAGCTAATCCGCCAAGCTGACCTGCCATTTTTGACAAACCACCACCATTTGAACTTTCTGTTGGAGCGAGTAACGCATCTGCTTTATAGGTATTTGAAAGACTCAAAGCATAAATAACAGAACTAACAGCAAAGACAAATGTGGTTACGATGATTATCCACTTCCCTTTCCATAGTGCTTTGAAAAGCTCACGCAGATCGATTTCATCGCCACCTTGTTGTGGGTTGGGCGGATATGGTAGGTAGTTTGGATTAGGTTCTTGTTGTGGTTCCATTAGTATTTAATCCTAAGCTCTAAGGTTCTTTATATTGGACTCAGAGATTGGTGAAATTTGAGAGATTATTCTCCGACATTCAAAACACAACCGCGCTGTGACAAGGTTCCTAGTCTCGCTTCGGATCGCTGGAATGACGGGCTACGGCTGAATAATGCCACTATTGGTGTTCAGAGTAGTATTTGCCGTTTTGATTAATAATGTTCATAAAATTGAGCTTATGTAACTTCAATCGTTACATAAGCTCTTACTATTATTGTATTTCTAACCTTGTTTTAAGCTGATTAGAATGACCTTGTCGTTCCTTACTTCAACGCGTTGATCGCTACACCAGTTTGGTAAAGGATCTGCGTTGCAGCTGTCCAAGTGCTTAACGCATCACGGTAGTCAGTATCGATTGGCACAACAATTGTATCGCCCGCTTTTAACTCTTCATGATTGTTACCGAACCAGTAACCAGACGTTGGTTTGTAAACTGAACCGTCTGCGCGTACAACGAATATACGGTCCTCATCTGCCTGCTTCTTCGCACCACCGGCTTTGTTTAGATAGTCATTTACGTCTAGCTTGTTATCTAGCAAGTAAGTGATTGGAACCTGAACTTCGCCCATGATTGAAACCGTATTACGGAAGGTCGGTACGAACAAGAAGTCTCCATCTTCCAACATAAAGTCAGCTGAGCGCTCATCTTTCAAGATGCGATTAAGCTGCACAACCATGCGACCAAGCGCTTTGCTCTTACTTGCTTCTTCTACAAACGCCAAAGTTTTTTCTGGGTCAGAAATAACCGAGCCTAAATTACTGTCTGCACGGAAGGTCTTCTTAGCGGTTTCTGCACGCATATCTGCAGCGTATTGGTTTAATAACTTCTGCTCTTGTAGACGAAGCGCTTCACGGGTGAAGATCGCACCTTGAGGGTGAGCAAATTCCGTCAAGCCACCAGCACGCTCAAGTAACTCGCCTAAGGTCTCCCCTTGACGAACCGTGTACGTGCCAGGGAAACGAACTTCGCCTTGCAGAGTTACTGTGCTTTGTAGTTTAACATTCGGTTTTTCAAGAATATTTAGACGGTCACGACCAACAAGGATTGCGTCATCTGCTCTGCTTCCCTGAATCGCTTTACGTAAGTCAATGCGTTCTACATCGATAGATGCACGTTCATCCTTGCTGCTAATCACAGTACGAGCCAACTCTGCATTAATGGTAAATGCATTGTACGTTAGGCCACCCGCCGCTTCGATTAGTGTAGATACCGACATACGTGGCGTGAGTGGGTAGCGACCAGGGTGTTTGACCTCACCAAATACTTCAGCTATTTGCGGTGCTAAGCCCAAGCGAGATTGCTGCTGGAGCTGCAAAAGTACTGGAGCAAGTAAAGTTCGACGAGTGTTTTGCTTCAACGCATCAAAATCTTCTTTCGTGATTTCTTTGCCACGGAATATGATTTTCGGCTGTTCTGGCTCTTCAGTTGAAGATTGGCCCATAGACATATTGTCTGTTGCTGAAGATATTGCAACAGAAGAGCTCATCACTTCTTGCTCTTTTTGTTGATCCAGTTCGGCTTTAAATTGTGCTTGCTCAAGCGTTTTCGCTTTCGTCACCGTATCTTGATCTGCAAGGGTATCTAAATCTTCATTATTGAAACGGTTAAATACCAGCACTCGGTCACGCGAGTTTAGCTTTAGGTTATCTTTACTGCTTGGAGAAAGAATCGCGTTAGCGAGGTTAACTTGATAAACCTCAATGTCACGCTGTGGATTAATCTCACGGACAACGACAGCATAGTTAACATCTGCAGTAGAGTTAAATGACGTATCTACAGATTGGAACAAATCAGCAATGCGTAGGCCATTCTTCCATTCGATAAAGCCAGGATGGCGTACGTCACCTTCAATCTGCACGTAACGGGTTAGTTCTTCACTCTTCTTCAGTACATTAACGGCGTCGCCATCTTTGACTTTAGTTTGTTGATCGTGTGGCTGACTGAAGTTAAGGGTTAATGCATCGCGAGCACCTTTTGCTGCATAACGTTTGACTTCAATTTGATCACTGTAAGCGTTAGCAGTAAAACCACCTGCCATTTGAATCGCTTGCTTGTAGGTTTCACCTGATTTCACTTCATAGATCGCAGGGCGATTTACCTCACCATCAATAGCGATGGTATTGCCGACAGCACCAATAAAGACCACATCGCCAGGTAACAGTCGAACATCGTTGCGCGCGTCGCCTTTCAGCAATAAGTCATACATATCAAGCTTGCGAATCACCTGACCATTGCGTTTTAACTGCACGTTACGCAATGCACCGCTCTCACCAAAACCACCACTGTAATAAATAGCTTGAGAAATGGTGGTTAGCGCACTGACCGTGTAAGCTCCTGGCTTGTAGGCATCCCCCATAACAAACACTTGCATGGTTCGCATTTCACCTAACGAAATATCGCTGCGCACACCAATCATTTGCTCTTTTACACGTTGGTTTAGTGAATCACGAACGTCAGAAAAGCTCATGCCTGCCACTTGAACTGGACCAAGAGATGGAAAGTTGATGGTACCCGCGCGATTTACTCGCAAACGGTGGGTAGTGTTCTCTTTACCAAAAAGCTGAATAACAATTTCGTCACCAGCGCCGACTGTGTAATCAGCAGGGACAGGTACATCGCTCACTGGGGCAAATGTTGTTGGTGAACCCGCAAACAGATCCAAGCCGAAGCGTTTTAACTCTTCGTCTTCTTTCGCTAAATCCATTTTATCCGTTTGATTGGCATTACTCACCTCTGGGCGAGGATCGATCACTTGAGGGTTTTGATAGTTACTCGGCTGAGAAGAAGAGCCAGAAGGGAGAGAAATGCCGTACTTACTTGCTAGTGCTTGTTGTTGATCAGCAGGTAGGCTTTGGAACATTTGCATTTGTTCCGGGGTTGGAGTTTGCGCATGACTGAATGGCGCAAAAACACTTGCCAATACACAAGCGGCAATCGAGAAATATCCTTTAAGCATGATAATTCGCTATTTAAATCGAGAGTTAAAAAATCCTAGTTACTAAAACTAGGCACTAGGTCTTTTAATTAAAATCGGTGCTGAAAGCCGAGTGTTAGGGCGTTCAGGCGAACTTGGTCTTCTGACGTACTGTCAACAAACTCGAAAACAACCGCATTGTGCTTATCTAGAGCGTAATGCATACCTAAGCCAAAGCTAAAGCCTTGGTCTTTGTTCGAACCTACGTTTTGTTGATCGATCTGGACACTGGAGTAACCCGCCAGTCCGTAAATTGCGAAACGTTCAGAAACCGGCATGTTCAACTTAACAAAACCACTTGCTAAGCTGTCTACTGCAAGTCCGCTTTCGCGCTGTACTGAGGTGCCGTAACGCGCTTCTAATGCGATATAATCGTTAAAGAAATAGCCTGCTTGCGCTTGAAGAAGGAATGGATTGCCTTCGGTTACGGAAGAAATAGAAGAGTGGTGGTATTCGGCATTAGAATAGCTCACTAACGCACCTGCATAAAAATCTGCTGAGGCCGTAAATGAGCACAAGCCTAAGCTGATTGCACTCAACGTCCCTAGCCATGGTCGTTTGTTCATCACGTAAGTGTTCCTTGGGTATTGACTGACCGCTGCACATGAATGACGCACGCAGTGAATGTCTGTTAACTCTTTAGCCTGTTTGCTTGTGCGTTTTCACGCTACCGCCCTGCGGCATTACGCGTAGCCACTGTTCGCTGATTACCGATTTGCTCGGCTTATTGATATAAGTGCTTTTTTCAAGCATCGCTTTTGTGACAAGATAATCAAAAAATCATACTTGAAAAGCACAGCATAAAAGCTGGCAAATTATGCATGGATTAGCGCAAAACGGCAAGGGGGCTCACTCTAAGGTTTGAGAATGGGCATTCTTGTTTTTGAGAGCAATGGCACTCTAGGCATCATTCCTCTATGTGTCACAAAGCGTAACGTTATACTTATCTCAAATGTCAATTCACTACTTACTTCGATATTTACGGGTTAGTGTTAGTTATTGTCGAGGTATCCTTCATTACTCCAAAGGGCTCTAGTTAAAAACACTAAAATCACCTGCAAATAAATTGTCTTTCCAATGAGACGTATTCTTTAGAAGTTGGTAAAATTCCATAGGAAACTATTTACATGCTGATTGTTTTTTAACTAAAATGAGAGATGGTATGTTCTAAACAGACCAAACATCGATGTTTTAAAATCTGAAATACAAGGATTAATAATGAAGAACACAGCTCTAGCTATTCTTATGGCTCTAAGCGCATCAACTGCATTCGCAGCTGAAGAAGCAGGTTCTGCTGGTGCAGCATCTGCATCTGCAACTGGTACAACTGCAGTAGCAGTAGGTGCAGCAGCAGCAGTAACTGTAGTAGCAGTTGCAGCGTCAGACAGCGATTCAACTTCAACGTCTACTTCTACTTCTACTTCTACTTCTACGAACTAATTCGTTTAAGCTGAACTAGATAAATCGCCCTGAACTGTTTCAGGGCGATTTTATTTGTACGAGGGAATAATGAATACCTTTCTATCACAAAAATGGATGCGCTTACTTGTTGTTTTACCTGTATTAAGCCTCACTTTTGGGTGTACTCAGAAATTCAATGATGTCTCGGCGACCGTTCAAGAAGCTTATGGCAACTACATCGATGTTGAACTGACACCAGAAGAAATTGAAGCCGTTCCTTATGCCAGCGCTTATCTAAAAATCGGCAGCCAAAAGCAAGTCTTTGTTGTTCTAGCCTTTGCAGAATCAAACCCACTAACGGGTCAAACCCAACTCAAATGGGTCAGTGCCGATAAAGCGATGGTGGTAACAGAGAATGGCCATATTGTTAAAACCATTGGATTACAAACCACTAACCTAGCCGGTGTCTACGGTGACGTGCCTGCTTACTCAAAATCATCTGCTCAATATGCTCTGTCTTACGATTGGTCTGAGCAATACCGTTACGGCTTTCAAGCTCAGGTAGAGCGATCACGTCAAGGCAAAGAGACGATAACCACTCCTATTTCATCGACAGAAACCAACGTTTATACTGAGCTCGTCACTTTTCCAAGCCTAGAGGAAAGCATAGAGAACACCTACTGGGTAGACAGTAATGGACAAGTGGTGAAAACACGTCAGCACTTGGGACCAAACATGGTGCCAGTTGAATTGACAATTTTGAAAGGGTACAGAAAATCATGAGTAAGCGACTGCTCTCTTTACTAAGCTTAGTGGGTGTTGTCGGTATTACCGCCGTACCTGCTTTAGCCCAGAACCAAAGTTTACCGCCACTACAAGTTGAATTAGTGGGTACTGGAAAAGCCTTACAATTTGAACAGCCAACTCGTTTAGACAACATCCTGAAACTCGCACAAGAGCAGAACCTTGTCTTGCAATATCCTCTTGCGATTAGTTTGTTTGATGATTCAGAACAGGCACAACAAGAAAGTTGGGCTTTAAAAAACGCCGTGTTGAACCAAATGATTCAATACAACCTCGTTGACCATCCATTTTACAAATTTATTCAGCAAAGTCAGTTTGCGCCTCGTGTTCTTTCCGCCGTTGATGTTGATCAAATTCGCTTAGACAAATTTGATAACCCGCTTTTAAAAGGTCAGTTTGCCTTAAGTGCGCCTCAGCGAGCTGAAAAAGTGTTGTATGTGGGCAATGTGGACAAGGTTTATGCGATCAAAAATCTAGCTGGTATCCCCCTACACGAACAGGTCGATAGCCTAAAAAGCAGTGAGGTTGGTGAACTGGCTCAGCCGCCTATTTTAATCTATCCAAATGGTGAGGTTGCTACCCCACATCATGGCAGTTGGTTACCCAAACAATATTATTTACCACCTTTGACCATGGTCTATATCCCATTTGACGATTTTGAACAGTCGCCAATGGATCAAGATATCGTCAAACTGTTATCACAACGTAAGCCAACCTCGTCGAAGAATTAAATATGAACCTGATAAGAACCAGTTTATCGCTTTCTTTAATGGGTCCAGCGTTGGTTTGGGCCCAAGATATGCCTTTTGAGGCGCCGCCACTGCAACCTTCACAGATGGATTTTGGTGGCGTGGGCTTAATGCAAATGCCAACTGGCCGCATGGCACCTGAGGGCGAGTTTAACTTTGCGGTCACTGGCAGCGATGAGTACCTATTTTACAACGTGTCTCTACAAGTGATGCCTTGGCTAGAAACAACGATTCGCTACACCATGGTGAATGATCTTTTCTATAGCAACGACCCGAACTTCTCTGGTGATACCAAATACACCGACAAAGGCATCGATTTTAAAATTCGCATGCTTGAAGAATCTGAATACTTACCAGAGCTTTCTGTTGGTATTCGTGACTTCGCAGGTACTGGCCTGTTTGATGGTGAGTTTGTTGCTGCAACAAAACGCTACTCTAACCCTAACCTTGGTACCTTTGATTTTACCTTAGGTATGGGCTGGGGTTACCTTGGAACGCGTGATAATATCAGTAACCCCGCTTGTAAATTGTCAGACAGTTTCTGTGAACGACCTTCTGATTATAAAGGTCGTGGAGGCAGCGTAGATTTTGAACGTTGGTTTAAAGGACCGGCGGCTCTATTTGGTGGTGTGGAATATCAGACACTTCATGCCCCACTACGCTTCAAGCTTGAATACGACAGTAATGACTATAGTGAAGATTTCCCAGTGGTACGCGGTGGCATAGACATGACGCCCCACACCCCTTGGAACTTCGGCGTGCTTTACCGTTTAGGCCACATGGCGGACTTGCGTGTGAGTTATGAACGAGGTGATACGTTAGTAGCAGGCGTAAGCCTTTACACAAACTTCAATGACATGCCGTCTTTCTGGCGTGATACACCAACGCCAGAAGTTGAAGACAAGCAACCAGAGCAACTGTCTGATGTAGATTGGGAACGAGTCACTGAAGAGCTTGATAAAATCGCTGGCTACCAAAATACGCAGCTTTATGTTGAAGACAACACTGTCTCCGTTGTTGGTGAGCAGAAGAAATATCGCGACCGCAACGAAGCTCATGAAAAAGCAGCTGCAGTTCTTTACAACGAGATGCCAGACAACATTGATACCTTTACTATCAATGAACGAAGCCGTGGTTTGCTCGGCGATCAAACGGTTATCTCTAAAGATAAATACCGTGATTTTGCTGAAGTCAATTACATAGACCCGAACATTGAAGATGCGACGTCTACATCAAGCAACAAGCCTCAGGGCAAACCTGCTTACGATGGATTTGAGCGTTTTGATTGGGGCTTTGCACCAAAACTTGCACAGACTTTGGGTAACCCAGAAGACTTCTACTTGTTCAGTGTTGGCTTAAGTGGCAACGCTTCTTACTGGCTAACGGACAATCTAGAAATCGGCGGTTCGCTGTACTGGGATTGGTACAATAATTACGACAAGTTTAACTACGTAACACCGCCAGATGGCACAAGTGTTCCTCGTGTACGTACTATGTTCCGTGCTTATCAGAATGAACACGCAGTAACTATGTCGAACCTTCAATTGACTTGGTTCCAAGAGTACTCCGATACCATGGACCAGCAATTCTACGCTGGTTACCTAGAAAGCATGTTTGCGGGTGTAGGTACGGAGTTCTTGTACCGTCCAAAAGGTGCAAACTGGGCAATTGGTGCTGATGTTAACTTAGTTTCTCAGCGTGACCCTGAAAGCTACTTTGGTGTTTACGATGAAAAGTGGCAGCATATCCCTGAATACGGCCGTCCATTCCAAGTGGTAGACAAAGGTTTTACTGGCTTCGTTTCTGGTTACTACTACCCTCAATGGGATTTCCTACAAGATTTGATGATTCAAGTCGATGTGGGTCAGTTCCTAGCAGGCGATGTCGGTACGCAAGTGAACGTGTCTAAGCAATTCAAAAGTGGCGTGATCGCTGGTGCGTTTGCATCGATTAGTGACTTGTCTGCAGATGAGTTCGGCGAAGGTAGCTTTACGAAAGGTTTCTACATTTCGATTCCATTCGACATCATGACGGTGAAACCAAGCAACAACCGTGCGAACTTTAGCTGGCAGCCATTGACTCGCGATGGTGGCCAGAAGCTAGGTCGTAAATACAGTTTGATTGAGCTGACGGATGAGCGTAATCCTTGGTACCAACGCCCAAATACGTCAGATTAAAAGTAATCTAACCATTAATAGATTATCTATCTAATACAAAGGAAGCTTCGGCTTCCTTTTTGTTTGTCTAATGACAACGGTTTCCCCCTAGTACTAGCACCTAAAGGCTTAACTCTGCTAAACTTCCTGAGAAAATTTTAATCTATGGTGGAAGTCTTATGATCATCGTAACTGGTGGTGCTGGCATGATCGGCAGTAACATTGTTAAAGCTCTGAACGAAGCAGGTATTAACGATATTCTGGTTGTCGACAACCTAAAAAATGGCAAGAAGTTTAAAAACTTAGTTGATCTTGATATCACAGATTACATGGATCGTGATGACTTCCTTACTCAAATCATGGCAGGTGACGACTTCGGCCCTATCGAGGCCATCTTCCATGAAGGCGCTTGTTCTGCAACAACAGAGTGGGACGGCAAGTACATGATGCTAAACAACTATGAGTACTCAAAAGAGTTGCTTCATTACTGTCTAGATCGTGAGATTCCATTCCTATACGCGTCATCAGCAGCAACATACGGCGAGACAGAAACGTTTGTTGAAGAACGTGAATACGAAGGCGCACTTAATGTATACGGTTACTCAAAACAGCAATTTGATAACTATGTGCGTCGCTTATGGCAAGATGCCCAAGAGCATGGTGAACAGCTTTCTCAAATCACTGGTTTCCGCTACTTCAATGTGTACGGTCCGCGTGAAGATCACAAAGGTAGCATGGCATCGGTAGCCTTCCACCTAAATAACCAAATCAATGCAGGTGAAAACCCTAAATTATTTGCAGGCAGCGAATCATTCAAACGCGACTTCGTTTACGTTGGTGATGTGTGCAAAGTTAACCTTTGGTTCCTAGAAAATGGTGTTTCTGGCATCTTCAACTGCGGTACTGGTCGTGCAGAATCTTTTGAAGAAGTGGCAAAAGCAGTGGTCAAACATCACAACAAAGGGGAAATCCAAACCATTCCATTCCCTGAACACCTAAAGGGCGCTTACCAAGAATTCACTCAAGCTGACCTTACTAAGCTTCGTGCTGCTGGCTGCGATGTAGAATTCAAGACGGTAGCTGAGGGTGTTGCTGAATACCTTGCGCTTCAGAATCGTTAATACTTGTCAAAGGTGGTAGTGAAGCCTCTACCACCTTTACTCTGATACATTTACGAGTATCATTTCTAAACGTCTCCAGTTCTCTCTTCCGAAAATAGGTGCTTAAAACTTCATGACTGTTCAACGTGATGATTTCGATCCAAAAGCTTATAACCCTGAATTTGAGCGTCACTTTCTTGCGCCTAAATACTGGGGAACTTGGCTCGGCGCCCTACTATCGATGCCGTTGGCGCTTCTTCCATTAGGGGTGCAAAAATGGCTAGCCAAAGCAATTGCAAAAAAATTGGCTAAATCACGCAAAGGTCCAGCCCACAGAGCTCGGGTTAACTTTGAGCTATGTTTCCCAGACAAAACCTTTGAAGAGCGTGAAGCACTCATCGAAAAGACGCTTTACACAGCCGCTTTATTCTTTTTCCGCTTTAGCCTACTTACCTTACGTTCTCCAAAGTGGTTACAGCAACGCTGCCAAATTCGCGGTTTAGATATTTTGCAGAAGCATATCGAAAATGATGAAAAAGTCATTTTGATGGTACCGCACTCATGGGCGATCGACATTCCAGCTATTTTGTTGGCCTCTATGGGAATGCCGGTTTCTGCAATGGCTAAAAAGCAGAAAAATGAAGTCGGCGATTGGTTGATGCACAAGCAGCGAGTGCAGTATGGCGGTCGAGTCTATGAACGCTCTGGTGGTATCAAGCCTTTCTTAAAGTCTATTCGAGATGGTTATATTGGTTACTACTTACCAGACCAAGACCATGGTCCAGAGCACAGTGTGTTTGTGGACTTTTTTGCCACTCGGAAAGCAACCCTTCCTGGTCTTGGAAAAATTGCAAAGCTATCACGCTCTAAAGTGCTCCCTATGTTTGCTTCTATGAATACAGAAGATGGGTCGTTCGATATCGAAATTTTGCCAGCCTTTGAGCTAGACAAAGGCGAAGAGCAAGACGCACGCACTTCGAATGAAACGATTGAGTACTTTGTTTCCACTAAGCCTGAGCAATATATGTGGGTGTTACAGCTATTACACTCTCAAGAAGATGGCAATAACTATTACAATCTCTTCAAGCCGAGATATGACACTGACTGGCAAGTAGAAAAATGAAAAAGATCTTAATTATCGGCCCATCTTGGGTTGGCGATATGGTGATGTCACAATCACTGTACATCGTTTTAAAGCAACAACATCCAGAAAGCCAAATTGATGTGATTGCTCCAGGCTGGTGTAAACCGATCCTCGATCGTATGCCTGAAATCCATCAAGCAATTGAGATGCCTCTTGGCCATGGTGAGTTCAATCTTCTTGGCCGCAGAGAGATTGGTAAGTCACTGCGTGAAAAGCAATACGATCATGCTTACGTACTGCCAAACTCAGCTAAGTCTGCTTTGATACCTTGGTTTGCAAACATCCCACAGCGTACGGGTTGGAAAGGAGAAATGCGTTATGGGCTACTCAATGATCTTCGCCCTAACAAAAAGTCTTTTCAATACATGGTAGAGCGTTATGTCGCTTTAGCCTACCCTGAGGTTGAAATGTTGAATTCGTCCTCCTTGGGAGGCTTAGAAACACTTCCTAGACCTAGCTTGTCTATCGATAAAAAGACTCAGCAAGGGACGCTTAACAAATTCTCTCTCGACCAAACGCTCCCAGTCATAGGCCTGTGTCCAGGTGCCGAATTTGGCCCTGCTAAAAAGTGGCCAGAAACACATTATGCTGAAATCGCTACTCAAATGGCGACGAGCGGCCATCAAGTATGGCTATTTGGTTCTCAGAAGGACCTTGATACCTGTAATAACATTAAGCAGCTCGTGCCGGCTGAACTTCAACAGAGAATTCACGTTCTCGCTGGTCAAACCAGCTTGATTGAAGCCGTTGATCTGCTGGCGGCATGTCAGACTGTTGTAGCCAATGACTCTGGTCTTATGCACGTAGCGGCCGCTGTTGGCTGTAATGTTGTTGCAGTCTATGGCTCAACGTCACCAAAGTACACACCACCGCTTGCGGAAAAGGTAGAAATTGTTCACACCGATATTGACTGCCGCCCATGCTTTAAGCGTGAGTGTGAGTTCAAGCACCTTAAGTGTTTAACTGCCTTATCACCAAAACAGGTGCTAGATAGCATCCAAAAACTTGAAGCGATAACGGTAAGTTCATGCTAATTCGCATTTTTTACACATTGCTGCTTGCCCTTGCCTCCCCTTTCCTATTGTTTGGTTTATATAAAAGCAAACCAAACAAGCCCAAGTTTGGTCAACGATGGAAAGAGCATTTTGGTATCACTCCAAAGCTAGACAAAACTGAACGCCCCATTTGGATTCATGCGGTTTCAGTAGGCGAAAGCATCGCCGCTATCCCCCTAATTAAAGAGTTGAAAAAGCAAAACCCAGCTCTACCTATTTTGGTCACCACCACTACCAGCACTGGTGCAGAACAAATTGCTAAGTTGGGCGAGTTAGTTGAACACCGTTATATGCCTATCGATTTCGGTTTTGCAGTAAAAGGTTTTCTAAAAGCAACACGACCAAAGCAAATGTTGATCATAGAAACTGAGCTTTGGCCGAACACTCTTCGTACTGTCCATGACTCAGAAATACCGATTACTGTTGTTAACGCTCGCCTTTCTGAAAAGTCCTGTAAGAACTACGCAAAAGTGCAGCCTCTATTTAACCTATTAGTTCCTTGCTTGGATAAAGTACTTTGTCAGACGGAGTCTGATGCAGAACGCTTCGAGCGCTTAGGTGTAGATAAGCACCGACTTTTTGTTACTGGCTCAATAAAGTTTGATATTCAGATATCTGACGACGTAAAAGAAAAGGCTAAAGCGCTAAGGGATGCCATTGGATTAGAGCGCCCCATTTGGATTGCTGCCAGTACTCATAAAGGCGAAGATGAGCAGGTATTAGAAGCTCACAAGAAAATCTTAGAACCTCACCCAACTGCACTTCTAATCCTTGTTCCTCGCCATCCGGAGCGATTTGATAATGTATTTGAGCAGTGCCAAAAGCTCGGCTTTGACGCCGCTCGACGCACAAGTCAAACAGAAGTAACGGAATCGACCCAAGTTTACCTTGGAGACACCATGGGTGAGATGTTGGTCTTGATGGGCGCTGCGGATATCTGCTTTATGGGTGGTAGCTTAGTTGGCGATAAAGTTGGTGGACACAATGTTTTGGAGCCTATCGCTCTAGGGCTACCTGTCATAAATGGCCCAAGCTACTTTAACTTTAAAGACATTGTAGAAGAATTTCGCTCTCTTAATAAAATCCATGTTATTGAAAACAGTTCAGTACTGGCAGAGCAGGTAACTGATTTACTGCGTCATTCTCAAATTGAGAGTAACGTTACATTCGATAACAATGCACTTCACCTTACTATGACTCACATAGGTAATTTCTAGAAATGAATGAACAAGGCACACTGTTAGTTGTTTTATATAACAAGCCAATTTCGGACTCGATAACACTTAATTCCTTGATGAGTCACCCTAATGACTTAGGTCATCTCGATTTATTGATTTGGAATAATGGCCCTCAACTAGTGGATAGCGAACTTGCTGATAAATACCATAAAAAGTTTGGCAGCATCACCGTGCACCAAGACATTAGTAATGCTGCGTTGTCTAAAGTTTATAACCATGCTTTAGGGCATAACAACAATGGTTATTGTGTCATTCTTGATGATGACTCTACCGTCTCTGACGACTACATATCTGCTATTAGTGAAATTACGAGCAACTCGTGCCTTGTACCTATTTTGACAAATAATGGCGAAGTACAAAGCCCTTTAATCAACAAGAAAAAGGTAGAATCACCAGACCACGTTGAGCCATGTCAAAAAATAAGGGCTGTCGGTAGTGGTATTGTCTTAGGAAGAGAGTTTCAAAATACGCTCAAGAAAGCTTATGGTAGCGTTTTTGATGAGAGATTTTTACTTTATGGTGTAGACGCAACCTTTTTCACTCGAGTTGAAACTGCAGGTCTATTGGACAACATTAAAGTAATACCCGGCTTTGAGCATTCCTACTCTAGACTTGAATCTGGCAAAGATTCGCTGTCTGAATTCAGAAAAAAAGAACGAGCATACGATAAAGGATTACGAATCCGTTACTATAAGTCTAAAAGTAGTCTTTTCGTATACGTGCTAAAGCTACTAAAGAATATATTGTTAAAATCAGACAATCAAAAAGAGAAGTACATATTAGATGCTATTATAACTGGCAAGCACTATAGGGATATTTAAGCTCCTCCCCTATTCAACAAACTATTAATCTAAATAAATCATAATTATAGCTTTCAATTTGAATAGGGGAATCTCACTCTCTTAATATTGGTCAAACTTAACATCTTTGAAGGATGCTTTTAACTTTTCTTCATGTTCCAATAACTTTTTAGAACGTCGGACTAGCTTTTTGACTGGATTCCCCATATAAACGAACCAACTCTCAAGAGAAGAAGATACGACGGACATAGCACCAACTGAGACCCCTTCCCCCAAAGTAGTTCCAGGTAAGAGAACAGAGTGCGCTCCTACAAGAGAATGTTTTTTTAATACTACTGGTATAGATTTCACTCTTTTATACTCATCAGGTACCATCGGATTTGTCATGCCATACCCTAAATAGTCATCAGATGATGAGAAAATAGACACCTTAGATGATATACCGACAAAATCCTCTAACTGGATTAACTCCGCCCCCATTAAACTAGAGTAAGCTGACATATGCACAAAATTACCCATTTTTATGCCCGACGCTCCAGCTGATAATATACAAAAATCATCAATTCTGACATGAGAACCAATTGAAATATTACCTGCATTATAAATACTAGCCTTATCTGAAATCAGAACGTTATCGCCTACTTCTTTAAAACCAATATTTTCAACTTCTTGTTTTGTTAGAAAAGCCATTTCCTTTCCTTTTAGGCCGTACTTCCGGCATCAACAGTAAAGATAGCTCCGGTGATACCAGAAGCATCTTCAGATAATAGAAACAATGCCATACCCGCCGCATCTTTGACGTTAGCAAGACGGCCTAAACAACTACGCCTTTTAATCTTTTCAAGCTTATCGCCAACTAACCCCTCAGTCATATTTGTTTCCATATAACCAGGAGCGAGAGTATTAACTGTTATTTGTGATTTGCCTAGTTCTCTTGCCAATGATTTGGTAAAACCTCCTAGCGCAGATTTAGTTGCACCGTACACACTCAAACCATTAAAACCTGTAGAGCCAATAATTGAACCAACATTTACGATACGCCCACTTCGATTTAATAGCATGGAACGAGAGACATACTTTGTCAGTAAAATAGGCGCTTCAATATTAACCTTAATCAGTGATGAGATATCAGACTCATGCATCGTAGCTAATACACCATCATGTCCAAGGGCGGCATTATTAACTAAACCAAAAATACGCCCATGCTCCTTAGTAATCAGCTTGACTAATGCTGATATACCCTTAACCTCAAAGAAGTCATATTGATAAAAAAACACGCTCTCTGGATAGGTTAATTGTAATTGTTGATATTCACCCGTTAGTGTTCTACTAACACCGAGCACCTTATAACCTGCCTCAGCAAGCATTTTGGAGATTTCCAGACCAAGCCCTTTTGCACAACCAGTAATAATGATATTTTTCATTAGTTTCTAACCTTTTTACCCGTTGCATTGGTTGTTATAGACTCAACAACTTTGAGCAAAGCAGGCACTTCAAATGATTGAAGCTCTTTTTTACAGAATAATAGTACGTCGCGTTTTATTTCTTTGTGAGATAAGCCCCTTGAACTATCCGCAATTACTACTTCACAAGCAACAAGAGAACCAAGGACGGGGTTTGCCTTGGAAAAGACTCTTGCCATAACAATGGACGAATGCTTTTCAAGTACCGACTCGACTTTTTCAGGCATTACTTTATTGCCACCGACATTGATTGAGCCACTTTCACGGCCGAGAAAAAGGACTCGATCTTTTATGAGACTGACCATATCTCCAGTGTTAATAAAACCTTCATCATTGATTTCTAAGTTGCCTTTCACAAACTTATTGCAACCATTGCTACTTTTTATCCACAAGGTGCCATCAATGATTTTTAGTTGGCATGCTAGGTTAGATTCACTTGTAAGATATGAAGAAGGAAACCCTTCTTTTTTATCCTTAACCACAAAGCCCACACCAGCTTCAGTCGACGCGTAAATATGGATAATTGTCGCTGCAGGATATTGAAAATCCAATGCTGAAAGCACATTTTGGTTGCTAATCTCGCCCCCCAATGTGATTCGTTTTAAAGAAAGGCGAGAATGTTCAGGTTCCATCAAAAGCTTACGCCAAAAAGATGGTGTTGCTGATATACAGTTCACTGAAGAATTTGCAAACAATGAGATGCTCTCAGCCATTGTTGCCAAATTTGACGGTACTGAAAGTGCAGAACCAGAAGCTAGAGCTTGAAGATATACCTGTAACCCAGCGAAGCGATTGACATCGTAGGTTAGGCCCCAAGTAAATTCTTCACCTCGTTCAATATCGTTTTTCGTTGTGACGAGTAATGTTGGCAATGAGTAACTAGCCAATTTTGGCGTACCCGTTGTCCCTGATGTCGCAAGGATATAGGCCCTTCCCATCTCATTTTCAGTATGACATTGATCTGGAAGCACCTTAATATCGCGAACTTGTCCTGCTGATAAATAGATAACGTAATGGATATTAGCAGAGCGATAGAATGCGTCTTCATGCCCTTCAGCATCTCTAGGCAACAGCAGAATACTGTGACAAATGCTGTCGATTGCAGGAAGAAGCAACGCCAAAGATTCACGATCATCAGAAATAATGGCACAGTTTTTATCGGCTAATTGAGGGTAGCTTAAACAAAAATTCTTACTGAGCTCAACAACGTCGTTATAGGTGTAAAACGACGTACATGTCGAAAGAAAACGTCTTTCTAATGGCACACGCTTTACAAGGCTAATCAAGCGTTCTTGTTCAAGCTGACTGTTTTTCATAAATCGCTACAAATTCACCAAAAGTTGTTGGATATACTGCATCTTCCATTTGTTGGAATGGGTCGAAATCTAGCTCCTCTTCAAGCAAAGCAACAAGGATTGCAAAACCTAACGAGTCCAATCCGCTTTCCAAAAGAACTTGCTCATCTCTGATATCTTCATAACGTTGATCTACATCCGTTTGCTCTAAAGCTTCATTGAATTTTTCTAAAATAATTTTTTTCATTTCAATACCCATTTATTATGATTTCGTAAGTAGCAGTTTAATGCTCTCACAAAAGGCGGTTTTCAAGGTGAACGCTATCTTTTACTCAAAAATTCACAATTTTGATTTTTAACAGAGCCAAAATCAAGCTACGAGACCACAAGCTGTCTACTCATAAACCAGTTAAGCTTTTACACATAATTACGTAAGAAAGCGCTAACTACCATTAGAGAAAAAATAGTTTTCTGTTTCTTGCACAAACTGACAAACTAGCTTAGTTGATTCATCGTTCAGTGACTCAATTCTCTCCTTCAACATAGGGACCGTCTCGCGTGCCCACTCCAGCTCGGACTCATCGGTACCGTAAGCAATACCATACCTCGAGACCTCATCTGGAAACCAAGCCTCTTTAGATACGCCGTCTTCGGGAACAACAATAGATTCAGCGCCACTCAACACAGCAAAGTGTGAGTATGCTGTATAATCGTCATAGCAAATAAAACGCTTAGAGCGCTTTAATAGTTTTGCTGTCTCTATATGGCTAAGACCATCAACACAAACAAAACTAGGGTCATGGATAAAAGGCTTTGATTTACCCTTCCTTACCATATAAGTAGAGATATCTCTATCTACTTCTTTATCTATCTCGTAAATGTCAGTAGGGAAGTACATAACTTTCAGAATCGTTTCAGACAACTTTGACTCAGGGTAAGTAAAATCACTAATAGCTGAGTGATAGCGAAAACAAAGTTCACCCTTCGTATAAAAGATATCTTTAATAATGTGTCCGGGGTGATGTAAATACCATCGTACAATATTTTTGGCGTTCAATGGATTGCCAAAGGCAATTTCTGAATAGACAACGACACTAGATTTATTCTTAATTAAATTTTTATCTCTCAGCACTGGCGTATTCCATGCTGGATTAACATGGAACTTCTTCAGTTTAGCTCGAGTTGCTTTAATAAACGAAGATAAGATTTTTCTAGGAGAATCAAGATTTACCTTTTCCATTACTCGCGGATGAAGAAAGGCTTGATGGTCTGTGTGCTCATTTATAAGGTGAACTAAGCGATGTAGTACAACACATCCTCCTGAGTTCTCATTATAACTTGGAGCATAAATAATAAAGTTAACTTTCATACTTAGTCATCCAAATTAATAACACTTACAATTTCTGCTAGTTTTTCATCTTCTAAATCATGATAAATAGGTAAACAAAGGATACGTTTACTTATGTCTCTGCTCACATCACACTGGATATTTAAGCTATTCAAAGCGTCAACCATATCTAAACTGGGGTAGAAATATCTTCTCGTTAATACCCCAAGGTTATCTAATCGACTCTTCACTTCTAATAACAGCTCTTCGTTATCAAATAGAACTGGCATATAAGCACCTAGATTTAAGGATTGCTCATGCCATGACTGGTATTTTACACTCGGCAACTTTAATTTTTCTTTATATAAAGAGATGATTGCTTTTCTTCTATCAATGATATTGTGTACATCATCAAGAACACATAAACCCATCGCAGCTTCAAACTCATTCATTTTAGCATTTGTCCCTAGCCCTTCAATTGTATCTGGACCAGTGATACCAAAGTTAATTAAGTTCCGAACCTTTTCGGCGACCTCATCATTTTCAGTAATAATCGCTCCCCCTTCAATAGAGTGAAATAGTTTCGTAGCATGAAAACTTAAAGTACTAATATCACCACATTTCAAGACACTTTGTCCTTTATATTGGACTCCAAATGCATGAGCTGCATCATAAATAACCTTGAGATTATGTTTATCAGCAATACTTTTTACGATATCAATTTCACAAGGATTACCAAAAACATGAACAGGCACGATCGCTGAGGTGCTATCTGTGATTAGGTCTTCTATACGCTCTGGATTTATATTGAACGAGTCATCTTTAATATCAGCATAGACTGGCGTTAAGCCTTCCCACATTATCGTGCTCGCCGTTGCTGCAAAACTAAAAGGAGTAGTAATCACCTCTCCTTTTAAATCCAAAGCTTTGTACGCGACCTGAAGGGCGAGTGAACCATTAGCGACAACAATGACGTTCTTTACACCTAAGAATTTTGCTAAGCGCGCTTCAAGCTCCGATACAAGTGGGCCCCTGTTCGTCAACCACCCAGCCTCATAGATTCTATCTATGTAACCTTTATACTTATCTCGGGAAGGTAAGTAAGGCTTTGTTACTGGTACAACATCTTTATTCATAACACAACGTCCAACGGTTGAATCTTACCAAACTGCTTACCATCGCTGTCTTTTGCAGAAAGCGAGGGAATGAAGCCATCTCGCAGCGGCCAATCAATACCTAACTCAGGGTCATTCCAAGCAATAGAAACCTCTGCCTCGGGGTTGTAGTAGTCGGTACATTTATATACAAATTCGGCTTCTGGACTAGTGACATAAAAACCATGCGCAAAACCAGCAGGTACCCAGAGTTGACGTTTATTTTCCGCAGACAGATATTCACCAACCCATTGACCATAAGTCGGAGAGCCTTTGCGGATATCGACAGCAACATCAAAGACTTCTCCAGATATCACGCGTACCAGTTTTCCTTGTATGTTCGCAGTTTGAAAATGCAGCCCTCGAAGGATACCTTGCTTTGACTTTGAGTGGTTATCTTGAACAAAAGGAGTGGATTGACCCGTAACTAGCTCTTCAAATTGCTTCTGGTTCCACGTTTCCATAAAAAAACCACGCTCGTCACCGAACACCTGAGGCTCGATAAGTTTCACATCAGGAATTGCAGTCGAAATTACCTTCATTCTTGGAATGCCTTTATATTTTTCAATGCGTTTTGCCACAAACTAGGGGTAATGGAGAAAACTTTCTCTATCTTTCTACAATCCAACCTTGTGTCTGGTGGCCGTTTCGCTGGTGTTGGGTATTCATGAGTAGGAATCGGGTTTACTACCATTTTTTTATCAGAACAAATTTGAGATGCGACATTAGAGAAAATTTCTTCTGCAAATTGAAACCAGCTTACATAAGGAGCGCCTGAGTAATGATAGATACCGGAGAGGTCATCATCGGACCTCAACATCTTATCCATCATAGTAATTAACACACTCGCTATATCTCCTGCATAGGTTGGTGCTCCGACTTGATCGTCCACGACACCAATTTCATCTCGTGTACTGGATAATCTAAGCATAGTCTTTACAAAGTTATTACCAACTTCACCAAATACCCAAGACGTCCGAAGAACAGCATATCGAGAACAAAAAGCGACGACATTTTTCTCGCCTTCAAGCTTGCTTTTGCCATAAACACTCTGAGGGTTTTCAGCATCGAGCTCCTTATATGGTTTGTCGCTTTCACCATCAAACACATAATCCGTTGAGATATGTAGCATAAGTGCATCCACTTTGGACGCAGCTTTAGCAAGGTTTTCAACAGCATCGGCATTAACGGCATAACACTGCTGCGAATCTTGCTCGGCTTTATCTACCGCAGTATAGGCTGCCGCATTAATTATCACATGTGGCTGCACGGACTCAACACAAGAAGTCACGCTATTTGAGTCTGTGATATCAAGCTCTTGCCGAGCAAACGTAAACAGCTCAACATCTGCTCTCTGCGTTAATTGAGATGCCAAACACGTCCCGACCTGCCCACGACTACCAATAACAACGACTCTAATCATCTTTGTTAGACTCCGATGCTAAACGTAATAGATACTGACCATATTCATTTTTAGACATCGGTGTTGCAATACGTACAAGGTCTTCACTAGATAACCAACGGTTACGCCAAGCAATTTCTTCCAAGCAGGCAATTTTTAGCCCCTGAACTTCTTCAATCGTTTGAACAAACGAAGAAGCTTGATGCAAACTCTCGTGGGTACCAGAATCCAACCAAGCAAATCCTCGGCCCAATAACTCAACATTAAGAGAGCCATTTTCTAGGTACATCTGATTTATCGCCGTGATTTCTAGCTCACCACGTTCAGAGGGCTCGATTGTTTTTGCCCACTCGACAACCCGATTATCGTAAAAATACAATCCTGTAACCGCGAAGTTTGACTTAGGCTCTTGAGGCTTCTCTTCAATAGAAAGTGCTTTCATATTTGCATCAAACTCAACAACCCCAAAACGTTCCGGATCTTTTACTTGATAACCAAAGACAGTCGCTCCAGATGTTTGGTTAGCGGCACTTCGTAATGTCTGAGAGAAAGATTGACCATAGAAGATATTGTCGCCTAACACCAAGCAAACCGAATCATTTCCGATAAACTCTTCGCCGATAATAAATGCTTGTGCTAATCCCTCCGGTTTTTCTTGAACTGCGTAGGTCAATGCAATACCAAAATCAGATCCATCACCAAGTAGACGCACAAAACCCTCTTGATCCTCCGGAGTCGTGATAATTAATATTTCTCGGATACCCGCTAACATCAAAACCGATAATGGGTAGTAAACCATTGGCTTGTCATAGACTGGGAGGAGTTGCTTTGAAACACCACGAGTAATTGGATATAAACGCGTTCCAGAACCACCAGCAAGGATAATACCTTTCATTTTCTTACCTTATTCTAAATTATTGACCAAGACGCTCTAAGCTGTAGGAGCCGTCTAAAACACGTTGCCACCATTCTTTATGCGCTAAATACCACTCAACAGTTTTGCGCAGACCAGTCTCAAAGGTTTCTTCTGGTGTCCAGCCTAATTCACGTTCAATTTTAGAAGCATCGATAGCGTATCGAACATCATGCCCTGGTCGATCTTTTACATAAGTAATTAAATCTTGGTAATGCGAAATGCCTTCAGGCTTATTTGGTACAAGCTCTTCTAGGATCTCGCAAATTGACTTCACAACATCAATGTTTGCTTTTTCATTGTGACCACCAATATTGTATGTCTCCCCAATAACGCCTTCTGTCACGACTTTGTAGAGCGCTTTGGCGTGGTCTTCTACAAATAACCAATCACGGATCTGCATACCATCACCATATACTGGCAGTGGTGAGCCTTTTAATGCATTTAAGATCATTAAAGGAATCAGTTTTTCAGGAAAGTGGTATGGACCATAGTTATTGGAACAGTTAGTTACAATGGTCGGAAAGCCATACGTTCTTAACCAAGCTCGAACAAGGTGATCACTCGACGCTTTCGATGCTGAATACGGTGAAGATGGTGCGTACGAGGTTTCCTCTGTAAACAAATCATCTGTTCCCTCTAAGTCACCATATACCTCATCTGTTGAGATATGGTGGAAACGAAAGGCCGCTTTGTTAGCGTCATCAAGCTGACTCCAATATCCACGAGCCACTTCTAATAGGGTATAAGTACCAACAATGTTAGTTTCAATAAAAGCAGCAGGGCCATCAATAGAGCGATCGACGTGAGACTCTGCCGCTAAGTGCATAACTGCGTCTGGCTGGTGTTCTGAAAACACACGCTCTAGTGCGGCACGGTCGCAGATATCCACTTGTTCAAAAGCATAGCGCGCGTGACTGGACACCTCGCTTAGAGATTCAAGATTACCTGCGTAGGTCAGTTTGTCTAAGTTAATCACCGAGTCTTGCGTATGATTAATAATATGGCGCACAACAGCAGAGCCAATAAACCCTGCACCACCTGTCACTAAGATTTTCATTTTAAATTTATATCCACATTTACGGGCTATCAGCTCCTTATCTTAAATCCTCCTAAAAAATAAGGAGGCAAAAATAAGACAAATCCCTATCGAAACGAATCTCCAACGGAAAACAGAGAAGTTTCGACACTCTTACTATAGCCCCGTTGTTTCACTTAAGACTGATTGTAACCTAACATCAGAGATTCAAAGTCACCTTCAGACCAATGAATCTCACGTTTAGCGAGTTCTTTTCTAAATGAGCGAAGCAGACGATCTAAGTTTCGTTCTTTCCATTGATTCCCAGATTGCTGCTTACACTTGTCAAAATCGATAATCCAGACCTTGCCTTCACTATCAAGCAGGATGTTATGAATATTCAGATCGGTATGATTAACACCAACATCGTGCATTTTACGGACTTCTACACCAATTTTTTGGTAGTCATCACTGGATAAGCGCTCTGCCTGTAATTTATCAACGAGATCGCTTGCTCCAGATATTTTCTCACTCAATAAATCTGCTCGATATAAGAAGCCGGTCTGCTCTACTTTAGCGGCAACAGGACGAGGAACATTAACGCCAGCGCTACGTAATTTTTGAAGCAGAGAGAACTCGGCGTAACTGCGAGTTCTCTCTAAGCTTAGGAACAAGTATTGGTCCCGGACGATCTTTCCGAACAAGCCACCTCGGTGGTAGTGTCGTAGCGCTGCAATCGTACTTTGAAGCTTGATAAACCACGTCGTACCTCGCCCACTAGCACTACCAACAATGGCATTACAACTGCGCCAGTAGTTGATATCAAACAAACTCTCAATGGGCTCAGTGATCAAGCTTTCGTCGTACCATACATGCGTATTGTTTTCTTGATAGTGCTTCATCACGCCCCTCAGAAAAAGAGAATATAAGACCATGTAAAGGCAGCAAATAGTAATGCTACAAAAACAGCAGCAGAACCAATATCTTTTGCTCGACCGCTTAATTCGTGTTTTTCCACACCAATCCTATCCACAACCGCCTCAATCGCAGAATTAATCAGTTCAACAATCAACACCAAAACAACAGTACCGAGCATCACGATACGTTGTATTTGCGAAACGTCTAACCAGCAGAGCAGCAACACAGCGGCCATCAGCAAAGCTAATTCTTGTCGAACCGCGGCTTCATGTTTCACTGCAGCCTTCAAACCTTGAAGTGAATAGACGCTGGCTTTTAAGATCCTTTGAATGCCCGTATTTCCAGGCTTTCCTGAAACGGTTTCTGTTTTCTTCTTGTCCTTATTCACTTGAATTTCTCGTGCTTACATCATAGCGCCATTTTACATTGTTCTATTGGGGGAACAATCCAGTAAGGAGCTTTTGCTGCTCTTCGTCGGTGCAAGACCTCGTCAACTGACTTCTTTCAGAAAATGAAGGCTTCAAGTAACATAACAGCCAATACCAAACGAATTACTGGATTACTTATGAAGATTGCATTGGTCCATTTAAGACACGCATACTCTGGCGGAGTTGAGCTGTACCTCAATCAAATGGCGAGATACATGGCAGAGAAAGGAGAAGAAGTCACCATTATCTGCCGCTCTCATGCCGATACACCTCCGCACCCTAATGTTAAGTTTGTGAAATTGCGCGGTTTTAGTATTGGTAAAAGCCATCGCCTTTGGAAGTTTGCGAAAGCGGTAGAAAAGCACGTCAATGAATCTGACTATGATCTGGTGTACGGCTTAGCTCACGCGTGGACACACGATGTATTAAGAATTGGAGCAGGTACAAGCCTTCATATGGCACGCTCCTTAAATAAGCCAATGCGAATTAAAGATAGAGTGACACATCTGATTGAGCAAAAAGCAATGGCCCCCGGAGCCTACTATCATGTCATAAGTAATTCATATAAAAGTGCTCAAGAAATCCAAGAAGCGCATCACGTGCCTAAAGAAAAAATCACGGTAATCCACAACTTTGTCGATACGAACCGCTTTGATGCACAACGAATCGAAAAAGGGGCGTTAGAGCTTAAGCAACAAATGGAGCTTGATCCTAACAAGCCAATTTTCTTATTTTTAGGTACTGGCTATGAGAGGAAAGGGCTAAAGCAAACCCTCACTGCATTTTCCAAACTGAACATTGATGCTCAATTGGTGATTGTTGGTCGAGAGACTCACGAGGGCGAGTACATTAAATTTGCGGAAAACCTTGGGATACAAGACAAATGTAAGTTTATGGGAGAAGACAAACGACCAGAGCTCTACTTTACGCTGGCTGATTGCTACGTACTACCAACTCTCTATGAACCTTTTGGCTTTACGGTGATCGAATCTCTCGCATGTGGCACACCGTCTATTACCACTGAAAACTGTGGTGCGAAGGAGGTCCTCAATCCAGAAGTGTCGAGCGTCATTGGAGCTGACGTGAACCCAGATGAACTAGCAAAAGCTATGGCGTTCTGGGCTGATAAAAAACGTACGACCAATGTTAGTGAACAATGCAGAGCATTGGCCTTAACAATGGATGTCGAGACTGTACTGGAGAAAAACTACCAACAGCTGTTGGCGGTATACAAAATGAAGCAGCAGTCAGCGAACACCTAATTTAGGGTTTAGCTGACGCACCTGTAAAATCGTATTACTCTCTTAGCCTATTATTGTTGGCTAAGAGAGATTCTCTAACATCTTATCGAGCTTTTCTTGCACCTGCTCAACGGTAATTGCAGCCATTAAGTTATCCCCTTTCGCACGCGTGCCCCACGTGAGTGAGTCTACGGACTGGCCTTTTTGTTCTTCAACGTGTTGTTGGTAAACACTTACGACGTCCTCTAAATCGTTATAAGGCCCAGTGCGTCTCGGATCACTATGCGCATATAAACCAATCACAGGTGTCATTTGAGTCGTTGCCAAGTGAGCAGGACCAGAATCAGGGCTAATGACAACCGTGGCTTCACGCAATACAGCTGTCAGTTGCTTTAAGCTTGTGTCACCGACAATATTAGTGACCGGTTGCTCACATAGTGACTCAATCTTATGTGCTAATTGCTTTTCTCTTTCCGCAGGTGAGCCACATAGGATCACATGAAGTCCCAAAGACGATGCATAATCGGCGATGGCCGCATATCGCTCCACTAGCCAGTTACGAGAGTCCTTGCTCGCTGCAGCAGAAATCACAATACACTTTCTACCTTGGGTAATGCTTTTCGCGTAATCGACTGATTCACTGGGTAATGGGATATTCCACGCTGGGTGGCTGAATGGAACACCAATGTACTTAGCAAATTCAGCCATGTTATCTAACACGTGCATTGCAGCTGTGTTGGGTAAGTGACGATTAGTGAACCACCACTGCCCTTCTCTCGTCCTATTCTTGCTAAAACCCACTTTATATTTTGCTTTGATCCCTAAAGACAAAACACTCGACCTCAAGGCTGCCTGCATGTGCAGCAAAACATCAAACTTAGTGCCTTTTAGTTGCTTCCACACGGCCTTCATTCCTTTAAGACCTTGTGACTTATCAAAAACAATCACGTCAATATTGGGCAGATCACTAATCAGTTGCGCCTCTATTTTGCCTGTAATCCAGGTTATCTTGGTTTGCGGCCAATGCTTTTGAATCGCCTGAACCACTGAGATCGCATGGCAAACATCGCCAATAGCCGACAAACGCAATACACACAAATGAGACGGAGGTGAAGTGAATAAACTCATGATAATTTAGGCTTTTGGTTTAAGAGCGTTACTGACATAGCTTGAAGTACTTCTCGAGCGTCTTGATACAAATTAAGCTTTCCAATTGTTCATCCTGAAATTGGGCCACATGTCGATGCGCATTTTCAATCATAGCTTCAGCTTTATCAGGGTTTTCAAGGTAATAATTAATTTTCTCGTCAAAGTCAGACCAATCATCTTTCACTTCAACATAATGAACTCCTGGTTGTAATGTGCCTTCCATAAACCACGTTTCAAAACGCATCTTAGGCGTCACTACGACAGAATTCGAAGACATTGCCCACTTTAAATTGGTTGCAACATCGTTACCTTCAAGACAAATGATAAACTTGTACTTCAATTGTTCTTGAATGGACATAAAGTCTTTTTGCCACTCAGGGTGCTCTTGAGAAGAATTGGATTGACCAGCATCCATCATCGGGTTATCAAACATGGCTTCCATAAAGCGAATTCGATGAACCCGTTTTACAAAACCACGGAAAACCGCCATATCTTTCTTATCGTGAAAGCCTAATGCATCGTTTACAAACTGGAAGTGCCTGCGTTTGTTAAGTTTGAATAGAACCGAATTATCGTTGTTACCCTCAATCGGCCTAGCCTTGTAAAGCGTTGGGCAGTCTTCTACGGCGACTTCGTCCCCAAAGTAATAACAAAACGGATTAGTATCAGGGAAGTAACGGAGGAACTCTTTAAGATCATACGTATATGCACTTTGCCCTTTGTGTGAGAAACGACTCAAACTAGTCGATTTACTGGAATCCAGCTCGCTCGGAGTATTTACCTTACAATAGTAATCCACTCGTTCTTGAACCAACTCCGTTTGACCTCGAAACTTCTTTTCTAGTTTGTTTTTGTTGTAAGCAAAATACGCTCGTGGAGCAATGGTCAACAGCAGGTTTTTTATATAGTAAAAAAGTTTCATTAAAACGTTATGCTCTTATCAAACCTATGTTTGTAGGTGTTATCTATTCTCGATTCGATGATGTATCATATTACTACTTTTAAGCGCTTTTTGACACTTTTGACAAACACAACGAGCTGCATATGAAACAACAAGGTCATAGTGCCACACACGTCATTTATCCGGGAACCTTCGACCCTATCACAAACGGCCACCTTAACCTCATAGAACGAGCAGCCCAAATGTTCGACTCTATCACTATTGGGGTTGCCGCTAGCCCTTCAAAGAAGACGATGTTCACACTGGAAGAACGAGTACAGCTGGTAGAGTGCTCTATTAGCCACCTTTCAAATGTCAATGTAGAGGGCTTTACTGGCCTACTCGTCGATTTTGCAAAAGTGCAAAACGCGAACATTTTAATTCGAGGCCTGAGAACTACTGTTGACTTCGAATATGAGTTTGGCTTAACCAGTATGTATAGAAAACTGCTACCTGGCCTAGAAAGTGTCTTTCTCACTCCGGATGACGAATACGCATTCTTATCCTCAACTATCGTGAGAGAAGTTGCTTTACATGGTGGTGAGATTAGCCGATTTGTTCCAGCTCCTGTTGAACTCGCACTTGCTCAAAAAACAAAGAAATAATTACTCGAATAAGAGAAAAGAATTGTTATGAACGTCTTAATTGTGTGCAAAGGCACGCTACCACCAGTGACATATGGCGGCACAGAGCGTGTTGTTTGGAGCCTTATCAAAGCGCTTCACCAACAAGGACATGGAGTTTTTATTCTTAACCCTGAACCTGTTGAATGCCCGTGGGCAACATGCATTACTCAACAGCCAAACCTGTCTATTGATGAACAAATTCCTGATGAAGTGGATATCGTTCACTTCCATGTTGGTGGTAGCTGCACTAAAAAGCCTTATGTTATTACCCGCCATGGTAATAACACTGTTACCAAGAAAAACGATCCCAACTCAATTTTCGTTTCTCAAAAACATGCCCTAAACCATGGTTGTGAGGCTTTTGTATATAACGGCTTAGATTGGAGTGATTATCGCCAGCCAAACCTAGATCCTAACAAGCGAATCAACCGTTATCATTTTTTAGGTAAAGCAGCGTGGCGCTTAAAAAACGTTCAGGGAGCGATAGACATTACGAGAAAAGCCAATGTCGCTTTAGATGTGCTAGGCGGACATCGCTTGAATTTCAAAATGGGCTTTCGTCTCACATTAGATCGCCATGTTAAATTTCACGGCATGGTAAATAACGAAGATAAATGTGACGTATTAGAAAAGTCTAAAGGGCTTGTGTTCCCTGTCACTTGGGAGGAACCATTTGGGCTAGCCATTACTGAAAGTCTGTTTATGGGGACACCCGTTTTTGCTACACCGTATGGTTCACTATCAGAGTTAATTAGTACACCTGATTTTGGCTCACTATCAAATATTGAAGATGAACTTGCAGACGCTATCCAACATGGTGATTACAATCCAACATTGTGTCACGAATATGCTCGAGATACTTTTGATCATATTTCGATGGCCAAGGCTTACATAGAGAAGTACGAAAAAGTACTCAATGGAGAGGCTCTAAATAAGTTTCTTTCTAAGCCAGCAAAACAAGTTAAAAAGTTACCGTACTTTAGATAGCACACCAATTTTTGAGTCAACATGAAAGCATTTTGTATCACTTTAAAAGGCTGTGAAGACAGGCAAGAAACAACATTAAACACCCTAAAGAGAATCGGTTTAGACTGTGAAGTTTTCTATGGTGTCGATGCACGCAAAGACACTCACCCATTGTTAGATCACTTAGATCGACGTCAATTTGAATTCAACATGGGACGCCCATGCATCATCGGTGAAGCGGGCTGTTATGCGAGCCATTATCTACTATGGCAAAAATGCGTTGAATTAAACGAACCTATTATCATTTTCGAAGATGATCTAAGCATTGAAGACGAGTTATTCCTAAACACATTAAAGATCGTTAAAGAGAATATAGAAAATTGTGGTTATATTCGCACCGAAAACACCAGTAGTCGCGGTATGTTCTACGATGTGAAACAATATGGTTCTCAAAGACTGGTTAAGTATCTAAAAGTACCACAATGTACAACCTCTTATGCCATAAGTCCCGAGGCGGCCCAAGCGTTTATCGAAGCAAGTAAGTCGTTCCAATTCCCTGTTGACGTATTTTTACGCAATACTTGGCTGCATAAACAAGCGATGTTCGGAGTAAGACAAGCAGGCTTACGTGGAGGCAATAAGCCATCGGTTATTGGTAATAGAAAACGCCAAGGCGATAAAGATTACCTCGTTGCTACAATGAAACTGCTTAATAAAGCAAAAAGTATGACGCTAAATTTAGTGATGAATGGTTATCACCTCATAAAAATGGGCCGAGAGTACGGCCCAAAGAAATTTAATGGCTAACACATTCTACTTCTGACATTCCCCGCAAAAGAAGGTATTACGTTGGCCTATCTTTTGTTCTTGGAGAGCTTCGCCGCATTCTGGGCATGGCTCTCCGGCTTTTCCGTAAACTAATAACTCTTGTGCGAAGTAACCCGGTTTGCCATCTGCTTGGGCAAAGTCTTTCAGTGTGGTTCCGCCTTGTTGGATGGCGATCTCTAGCGTGGCTTTAATGTTCTCCACCAGCAATTGCCACTCTTTCTTGGTTAGCTTACCTGCAGGGCGAGTGGGATGAATGCGTGACTTAAACAAAGATTCGTTGGCGTAGATGTTTCCGACGCCAACGACGATTTTGTTGTCCATGATGAACTGCTTAACCGCAACACGCTTACCTTTGGCTTTCTCTGCTACGTAGTCCGCGTTGAACTCTCCAGTTAAAGGCTCTGGTCCCATATGACCTAAAACTGCATGTGGCTCATTGGGCGCGCTCCACAGCCATGCTCCAAAACGGCGTGGATCGTTATAGCGCAGCACTTTGCCATTGCTCAGTTTGAGATCCACATGATCGTGCTTTGCTGGAGGAAAATCAGCATCAAGCACACGCAGTGAACCCGACATACCTAAGTGAACAATCGCAGTTCCTTCGTCTGTTTCTATCAACAGATACTTAGCGCGGCGACTGATATTACGAATCACCTGCCCTTCTAGCTTTTTAAGTTCTTGCGGGATATCCCAACGCAGTTTCGGGGTTCTGAATACAAATGCCTTGATCGTTTGGCCAATCATATGTGGGCTGATGCCCATTCGGCTTACTTCAACTTCAGGTAATTCAGGCATTTGATTCTCCTTACAACGCTAAGAACTTTGATACTGGGTGGCTAGCATAATCGAAAAAAGCCGAGACAAATACTGGTTATGCAAAGGGTTATTGGCAATAACGTTACTTGGTATCAAGCGACTAAATTACTTGGGCATGATGTAATTGCCATCGACAGAAATCGCAATCCATTTCCCTTGCCAGTTTTTAAACAACCAAAAATCTTCAAGGCGATAGAAAGTCACTCGCTGTGGCTCTTCCAAACCTTGATACCAAATTTCGATGCTTTCCGGTGATGATAAGCGCGGCTTTAACTGCTCGTATTGCTCTGGTGTCAGCTCAGTACCTTCCAATGACTGCCAACGAGTCACAAGCTCTTGTACGGGAATCTTGGCTTTAATGTTCGATTGCCATTGGCCATTCTGCTTATCTAATTCCCAACCCGCATAGTAGATAGCACTGACGTCATGATCAGAGCGCAGCAAGTTTGGATAAGGATCCGCCGGTTCTTCAATAAGATAAGATTTGATCCATGTTGGAGCATTGAGGATCAGCATAAATACGATGATGCCTAGGATAAGAATATTATTCCAACGACGGCGGCGAGCCGGACTTACACGCATAGTGGTTCCTAATCTCAAGTAGTTAGAGACAAACTATCAAAGCTCATCAATCTTGACTAGAACATCTGTATGCAAACGTGGTGAGGATGGAAATGAAGGAGAGTTGGAAGAATTTTAGGTAATAAAAAACCCAACTCGAAAGCTGGGTTTTTCAAATCATCAAAGAGATAAAACCAATTATTTGATTTTAGCTTCTTTGTACATAACGTGCTGGCGTACAACTGGATCAAATTTCTTGATCTCAAATTTGCCTGGCATGTTACGCTTGTTCTTATCAGTTGTGTAGAAGTGGCCTGTACCTGCTGAAGATACTAGACGGATTTTCTCACGAACGCCTTTCTTTGCCATTGCCTATTTCCTCTTAAACGTTTTCGCCACGTGCACGCATATCAGCAAGAACAGTATCAATACCCTTCTTGTCGATGATACGCATACCTTTTGCAGATAGGCGTAGTTTAACAAAACGTTTTTCGCTCTCTACCCAGAAACGATGAGTTTGTAGGTTCGGCAGAAAACGACGCTTAGTAGCATTTCGTGCGTGTGAACGGTTGTTACCCGTTACTGGACGCTTACCAGTTACTTGGCATACTCGTGACATGAATGTCTTCTCCAAAATCGTTTCAGCTCGATATCAACCTTGGTGGCCGAACCTCTCTATTTCTTGGAAAGAAGTTAGAGGTTAAGAACCGCTATGGAAAATCCATACAAGGCTATCAAAGGTCGCGCATTATACTAACTTGATATGCATTGCTCAAGACCCGAACAGATCCTTTTTACAGGTTTTCGTGATCTTTTTTTAGACAGCAGGTTTTTTCTAGCAGTCCAAGCTGAATTCAGTTAAAAATTTAGTGGCGAGGATGATAGCAGATTTTTAGCAACTAACAACCTAAAAAACGCACAGTTATATCCAACCTCTTTCGGCAAAAGAGACGCTTTCCCCATCTCCGATAACGAAATGGTCCAAAATTCGAATATCCACCAGCGCTAAAGCGTCGATTAAACGCCGGGTAATCCTTCTATCTGCTTGGCTAGGTTCCGCCACACCAGACGGGTGGTTGTGAGCCAAAATCAATGCAGCGGCGTTGTGGTGCAAGGCGCGTTTGACGACTTCTCTCGGATAAACCGATGCAGCATCGAGTGTTCCTTCAAATAAAATCTCATCTTTTATTACCCGATGTTGGTTATCTAAGAAAAGAATGTAAAAAGCCTCTCTTTGTCGGTCTCTTAATATAGAAGAAAGATAAAGTTTGGTTTGTTCCGGGCTGGTTAACGCGTCACCACGTTTTAATGTCTCGGCTAAATAGCGTTGTGTCATTTCCAAAACGGCTTGTAACTGGACGTATTTCGCTTGCCCCAACCCTTTATGTTGGCAAAACTCTTTCTCTGAGGCAGAAAACAACTGGCGAAGCGATCCAAAATCTTGGATCAGAAAGTCCGCTAATTCGATGACGTTCATACCTTGCGTGCCAGTGCGCAGGAAAATAGCCAGTAATTCGGCATCCGACAACGCTTGTGGTCCGCGTTTAAGCAATTTCTCTCTGGGCATGGACTCGTTGGGCAAGGTTTTCAGTGTCATTAGGCCGCTCTCTCTATATGTGAGCGCCTATTGCACAAAATAAAAAGCGAAAGTCGAACCTGACTTTCGCTTTTTTCGTTAACCACTGCTTTTCTATGTAATCGAGCGATCCATCAAAGCTTGAAGTTTCCAACCAGATCGTGAATTTCAGATCCTGACTGCGACAACTGAGTACTGATGCCTTCCGCATGCTGAAGCGTGTCATTAATGCGATTCACGATTTGCTGAATCGCCACTAGATTCTGGTTGATGTCCTCAGCGACCGCACTCTGCTCTTCTGCTGCAGAAGCAGTTTGGATACCCATATCTCGGATCGTACCAATAGAATGGTGCACGCCAGACAGCGATTGCTGAATCATAGAGGATTCTTCAACGGTCTTAGCTCCACGCTCCTGGCTCGCCGCCATGGTAGTGACCGCTCTTGATACGCCGGTTTGTAGCTGCTTGAGCATATCGCCAATCTCATGAGTACTGTTCTGCGTTCGGCTTGCTAGCGAGCGAACCTCATCAGCCACCACTGCAAAACCACGACCTTGCTCGCCGGCACGCGCAGCTTCTATCGCTGCATTCAATGCGAGTAAGTTGGTCTGCTCGGCAATTTCTCCAATCACATCGAGCACCTTGGTAATTTGCTCGGTTTGTTGGCTCAGTTCGGCAATCGCCTCAGAGGTACTGTTCACTTCATCGACTAACTTGCTAATGCCATCAATCGCTTGATCGACTTCGCGCTGCGCTTCGGTAACTTGTCCGTTCGCATCATCAATTGCCTGCGCAGTAGCATTGGTATTACTCGCAACCTCTTTTGCCGTCATGCTCATTTGCGTTACGGCCGTCACCACCTTATCGGTTTCTAGACAATGGTTTTGCATTTGAGCACTGGCTTGAGAGGTTTGCTGATCCAATTGTCCTGAGACGCTTTGTACTGTATCGGCAGAGCGCTGAATGTCCTGCATTAGCGGATGCAGCTTATCCATGAACTCATTAAATGCCGAGGCAACCTCACCGACTTCATCTTTACTTTCGATTTTCAGACGAGCCGTCAAGTCACCGCCACCCGCAGCCACATCTTGTAATGACGCCGCAATGTGTTGCAATGGTTGAATACCTTTCGACACGATAATACTGGTAAGCACGCTAGTGATAATAAGGCCAATGACCGAGATGGTTACCGCAGAGAGCGTATGTTCATTCAACTCTTGTGTACGCAGTTCACGCTGCATCGCCACTTGCTGATCAATATCATCAATATAGATGCCCGTACCCAGCACCCAGTCCCACTTAGACAAGTACTCGGCATAACCTAATTTTGGAGCTTGCGCATCGATGGTTGGTTTATGCCAAGAGAAATAAAGGAAGCCATCGCCATTCTTAGACGCATCAATCAATCCGCCAATTACTGCCACGCCATTTTCATCTTTCAAACCGATAAGGTTTTTACCTTCTAGAGACGGCTTAATCGCATGCAGCGTGTTAACCCCTTTCGAATCATAAGCGAAGAAATAACCGTCACTTTCAAAACGCATCGCTTTGAGAATTTCTTTTGCCGCTTGTTTGTTATTGCCGTTTACGTCCGTATCGTAAAGCGGCTTTATCGCTGTAACCCCCATCATCATGTAGGCTTGCAGCTCTTTCTTGCGTGTATCAATTAACTCTTGTCTATCCCGAGCCAATTCAGCTTCTAAGCTATTACTGCCGTTGATGTAATAGACCACCGAGATCAATGTGGTGATCAACAACAAAGGGATCAGAGTCACCAGCAGCAATTTACTTCGACTTTTCAGCACCATCTTATTCCACTACCTCATTATTGTTATTTTTCCTCCTCTATCTTGCAGAGCGGGCAAAGATTGTCTGTGAAGTAAGCAAAAGTTTTATATAAGGCTCAGCAATTAATATTCTGTAGTTTGATATGGATTAGCTTCTCATCAGATTTGCTTGGGCGATGAGAGATTCAGTTGTGCTAAACTCGTCGCCAGAAAAATTGGAGATCTCACATGCAAACACTAGCAGGAAAGAAAATTCTACTCGGCATCAGTGGCGGTATTGCCGCGTATAAATGTGCGGAGCTAACCCGTCGCCTAATAGAAAGAGGCGCGCAAGTTCAAGTAGTGATGACCAAAGCGGCGAAGGAGTTCATTACTCCCTTAACCATGCAGGCAGTCTCTGGGCGTCCGGTGTCGGACAGCTTGTTAGACCCAGCAGCAGAAGCGTCGATGGGTCACATTGAACTGGCAAAATGGGCAGATTTGGTTCTTCTTGCACCTGCAACCGCAGATTTGATTGCACGTATGTCGGCAGGCATGGGTAATGATTTGCTCACCACGTTAGTACTTGCGACAGATTCACCAGTAGCGGTATCTCCGGCAATGAATCAACAGATGTACCGCAATGTCGCAACTCAAGAAAACATCGCCACACTGGCACGCCGTGGTATGCACATTTGGGGCCCTGCGGCCGGTGAGCAAGCATGTGGTGATATTGGTCCTGGTCGAATGTTAGAGCCAATGCAATTAGTGCACCTGTGTGAGCAGTTCTTCCAACCGAAACTGTTGGCAGGAAAATCGGTATTGATCACCGCAGGTCCAACTCGTGAAGCGATCGACCCAGTGCGTTACATTTCTAACCACAGCTCAGGAAAGATGGGCTTTGCACTAGCAAATGCAGCTGCACAACTAGGTGCGAAAGTCACGCTAGTCAGTGGGCCTGTCAGCTTGAATACGCCAGCAGGTGTTGAGCGTATCAATGTTGCAAGTGCACAAGAGATGCATGATGCAGTAATGGCTCACGCGCCTAGCCACGATGCTTTCATTAGCTGCGCCGCCGTAGCCGATTACCGTCCAGAAAACGTGGCGTCTCAAAAGTTGAAAAAGACGGAAAACAACGATCAGATGACCATCAACATGGTCAAAAATCCTGATATCGTAGCGACCGTCGCCAATATGACAGAGCAACGTCCATTCACAGTTGGTTTTGCAGCAGAGACCAATGACGTAGAAACCTACGCTCGCGGTAAACTGGTAAAGAAAAACCTCGATATGATTTGTGCGAACGATGTTTCTGTTGAAGGCCAAGGTTTTAACAGTAACGACAACGCCATCACTTTATTCTGGCCAGAAGGCGAGCAGGCGTTGGCACTAGAATCCAAAGAAGCGCTAAGTTTCAGAATTTTGGAAAAAATGCACGAATTGATGTAATTGCCATTCGCTTTTCATAGAAAACTGGCACAAATTTGGTACAAACATGACAAGTGAGGGTGTTAAAGCTCCCATTACCTCCTCACTGGTCTAGTTTGATGCCAAAGAGCGTCTTATAATCCCCTCCGCTCAACTTTGTATTTTGAAAGGAAGTAACTAAATGGCCGGCAGTAAAAAATCCAATCGTCGTGAAGAAATCTTGCAAGCTCTCGCGCAGATGCTTGAATCTACAGAAGGTGCTTCACGCATTACTACGGCAAAATTGGCGAAACAGGTCGGTGTTTCAGAAGCGGCACTTTACCGCCACTTCCCAAGTAAAGCTCGCATGTTTGAAGGCTTGATTGAGTTTATCGAAGAAGCACTCATGACACGCATCAACCGCATTTTGGATGATGAGAAAGACACGCTGGAGCGTATTCGTATGGTAATGCACCTTATCTTGGCATTCTCAGAACGTAACCCAGGTCTGACACGCATTCTTTCTGGCCATGCTCTAATGTTTGAAAATGAGCGCCTACGCGATCGCATCAACCAACTGTTTGAACGCATTGAAACACAGCTTCGTCAGATCCTTCGTGAACGTAAGATCCGTGAAGGCAAATCGTTCCCAGTGGAAGAGCGCATTTTGGCGGCTCAAATCCTAGGACAAGTTGAAGGCAGCTTGAACCGCTTTGTTCGTAGTGATTTCAAATACCAACCAACCGCGAACTTTGACGAATATTGGGCACTTCTTAGCGCACAAATTAAGTAGAGATTATGAGTAAAGACAAATTCACTAAGCCGGAGTTTTCTCTTTCCCTTCTCCACCCTCGTAACTGGGGTGTTTGGCTCGGCTTTGGCTTTTTGGCTATCGTGGTCAATATCCTTCCATATCGCATGTTGCTGTCGTTAGGTCGCACACTTGGCCATATTGGTATGCGTTACGGCAAAGGTCGTGTCCATGTTGCGACACGTAACCTTGAGTTGGCTTTCCCAGATAAAACGCCTGAAGAGATCCAGCACATCGTTGAAGAGAACTTCAAGAACACCGGTATGGCGCTGATCGAAACCGGCATCACTTGGTTCTGGCCAACGTGGCGTTTCAAAACTCTGATTGTCGAGAAAGACCTAGGCGCTCTGCGTGAGAAAAATGCAGAAGGCAAAGGCGTACTGCTGTGCTGCGTGCACGCACTTAATCTTGAAATCACGGCGCGTGCCTTTGCAGTGCTTGGCGTGGCGGGTTACGGCGCATTTCGTCCGCACAACAACCCTGCGTACAACTTCATTCAGTACTGGGGGCGCACACACAACGGCAACAAGCTGATTGATCGTAAAGACGTTAAACAGATGATTCGCGTTCTACGTAGCGGTGAGCGTTTGTTCTACTTACCAGACCACGATTATGGTCGTAACAAGTCGGTATTCGTGCCTTTCTTCGCAGTTGAAGACGCTTGTACCACGACAGGCACCAGCATTCTGGCTTACACGTCTAAGTGCTCGATTATTCCGGGCTCTGGCTTCCGTAATGAAGATGGCAAGTATGAAATCATCGCTGATAAGTGCATTGAAGCCGACTACCCGAAAAAAGACGAAGTTGCGGCAGCGGCTTACATGAACACCTTTGTGGAAGAAGTGATTCTGCGTGCACCAGAGCAGTGGATGTGGCTGCACAAGCGCTACAAGACCATGGCTGATGAAACTGCGCCAAAAGGCATTCGCTACAAGTAAGTGATAAAGATAAAAGAAAGGGACTGATGGATATCTACCAGCCCCTTTTTCTTTAATGATGAAAGAACAATTAAATGCCGTATTCTGCGCGGTACGCTTTTACTGCTTCTAGGTGCTCTTTGTCTGTACCTTTCTCTTCAAGGAAAGTCACAAGGTCAGTCAGGCTTACAATTGAGATGATTGCACAACCAAAGTCACGCTCTACTTCTTGAATCGCAGACAGCTCACCTTTACCTTTTTCTTGACGGTCAATCGCAACCAACACACCTGCTAGGTCTGCACCGTTTGCTTGGATGATTTCCATTGATTCGCGAATCGCGGTACCTGCTGTGATTACGTCATCTACTAGCATGATACGACCTTCAAGCGCCGAACCTACAAGGTTACCGCCTTCGCCATGGTCTTTTGCTTCTTTACGGTTGAAGCAGTAAGGCGTGTCGATGTCGTGGTGATCCGCTAGCGCTACTGCAGTTGTCGTCGCGATGGGGATACCTTTGTACGCAGGGCCAAACAGTACATCAAACTCAATGCCTGAATCTGCAAGTGCTGCTGCGTAAAAACGACCAAGACGCGCTAGGTCACGACCAGTATTGAAAAGACCAGCGTTAAAGAAGTACGGGCTTTTACGGCCAGATTTCAAAGTAAACTCACCAAACTTAAGAACTTCTTTCTCAAGTGCAAACTCAATAAATTCACGCTGGTATGCTTTCATTATTTTCTCTCTATGTCCTTGGTTTCTTGTGTCTCTTCTCGACAACCATTCATTTCTCTATTGTCGAGATAAAAAAATAGCCCCCATAATGGGAGCTATTAAAATCAATTGGCTAACGCCGCCTTCTGCGCTGCGACAATTTCCGTAATGCCGACTTTCGCCGACTCTAGTAGAGCCATCAGCTGCTCGTGACTGAACGGTTCACCTTCTGCGGTGCCCTGAATTTCAATCATCTTGCCTTCTTCTGTCATCACAACGTTCATGTCTGTGTCTGCCGCTGAATCTTCAACGTACTCAAGGTCACACAGAACATCATCACCTAGCAAACCAACTGAAACTGCCGCTACGTGGCCTTTCATTGGGTTTGCTTTTAGCTTGCCGCTATCCACTAGGTGTTGGAACGCATCTGCCATTGCAACGCTTGCGCCGCTGATAGATGCAGTGCGAGTGCCGCCGTCAGCTTGGATAACATCACAGTCAACTGTGATCATAAACTCACCCATCGCTTGCAGATCAACCACAGCGCGTAGGCTGCGTGCGATCAAGCGTTGGATTTCCATTGTACGACCGCCTTGCTTACCGTTCGCTGCTTCACGACGCGTACGAGAGTGAGTCGCACGAGGTAGCATGCCGTATTCAGCCGTTACCCAGCCTTTACCTTGACCTTTTAGCCAACGAGGCACAGATTCTTCAACGGTCGCATTACACAACACTTTGGTGTTACCAAATTCAACTAACACTGAGCCTTCAGCGTAAGCTGTGTAGTTACGAGTAATTTTGATTGGGCGAACTTGATCCGCCTTGCGATCGTTTGGACGCATGGGCATCTACCTTAAGTAATGAGGAGAAGACGATTTGGTTGGGCGCAGATTATAACGGAATCGATTAAATAAAGCTATCTGGACAATCTCGACTCAGAATAGCAAAGCCACTGCCATCTTGCTGTGCTACTATTGCGGGGTAATTTTCAGCAAATTAGAAGACAGGAAAATTCAATGATTTACAGTATGACAGCGTACGCGCGTAAAGAAGTGAAAGGCGATTGGGGCAGCGCAGTGTGGGAAATCCGCAGTGTAAACCAACGCTACCTAGAAACTTACTTCCGTATGCCAGAGCAGTTCCGTGCTCTTGAACCAGTACTGCGTGAGCGTTTTCGTAAGCGCCTAGCACGCGGCAAAGTAGAATGTAGCCTGCGTTTTGAAGCGAACCCAGCAGCAAAAGCTGAACTAAGCATCAATGAAACACTGGCAAACCAAGTGATCAAAGCCGCTGAGCAAGTGATGCACATGACTGGCGAGCTAAGCCGCATCAACCCATTCCAAGTAATGCAATGGCCTGGCGTGATGGAAACTCCAGAGCAAAACATGGATGAAGTTAACAAAGAACTGCTTGGCGCTTTTGACGAAGCAATCAGCGAGTTCATCGAAGCGCGTGGTCGTGAAGGCGACAACATGAAAGCGCTTATCGAGCAACGCCTAGAAGCGATCACATCAGAAGTTGTGAAAGTGCGCGCACGCATGCCAGAAATCCTAGAGTGGCAACGTGAGCGTCTGTTCTCGAAATTTGAAGATGCGAAAGTAGAGCTAGACCCATCTCGCGTTGAGCAAGAGCTTATCCTTCTGGCACAGAAATCAGACGTAGCAGAAGAGCTAGATCGTCTTGATTCTCACGTGAAAGAGACCACAAACATCCTGAAGAAAGGTGGCGCAGTCGGTCGTCGTCTAGATTTCATGATGCAAGAGTTCAACCGTGAATCGAACACGCTAGCGTCAAAATCTATCAGCACAGACATCACTGCGTCAGGTGTTGAACTGAAAGTTCTGATTGAGCAAATGCGTGAACAGATCCAGAACATCGAATAATAAAAGACCTCGATGAGATATCTAAAGAGCCTCGCACTGCGGGGCTTTTTATTTGCTGATGCTTCACTTGCTTCCTATATATAAAACCAATAGTCTTGTGTGGTTACTTCTAAACCATTGAATCGCTATGACTCGTCCGCATTGCTTTGTCCTGCAACATGACTCCCCTATTTCTTTCTATCCTGACAAAAATCAGTTGATGATTGATAGTGAGAAGATTCATTTAGAGCCATTGCAAGCAAGATTGCTGAGCTACTTTATCGAGAACCGTGGGAAAGTACTGAGTCCCCAGCAAATCGCCGATGATGTCTGGCAAAGGACGCAAGTTTCCGACAACTTGGTAAGACAAGTCATTAGCTTGCTGCGCAGTCAGCTTCAAGATAAAACGCGTCCGTATCGCATCATTCAGACCATTCCTAAGCAAGGTTACTTATTTGATATCGAAGTGACTGAGCAAAACATAACGCACACTCCAATCCCTGAAGAATCTACTCCTCTTACTCGTACCGCCAAGCCTAAAAACAAGCGTATGGGTTTAGCTGTAGCGGTAATCCTGACGGTTGGACTTATTGTGGCTTGGACAGTACAAAATGGTGACACCATTGATGACACAACGGTGATAACAACACAACAAAGTGACGTAGTGCCCGTTTATATTCATGATATTACGCTTGACTCCACCAGCGACTTTGAAATGGCAGAAAGCGTATATAACTATCTCTTCTATGGGCTAAATTCAGACAAAAACCTATCCGGTTATCACTATTCTCAGTTATCCAAACAAAGTAAGCAGTCTCTTGCCAACCACGGTGTTGAGCTCAAAAGTTGGATTAAGAAAGCAGATGGCAATTATGTGCTTAGCGTCTTGGTGCAAAACAACCATCAACCCAACCAGAGCCAAAAGGTTGAAAAGACCTTTAACCAAGATAATTTCTTCGATGCTATAGGCGATGTGATTTTAGAAATCAAAGCCATCATTGCACCAATGAGTTCCGATTACGAAGTGGCTAGCCACCGCGTGACGTCCATCAGTAACTATGACGATTGGAAAGTGATCTCTGAAGGGATTTCTCTTTTCTATCAAGGTAAGGGTGGTCCCGCTTTTTCGGATATTGCTCAGCAGTTAAATACGATTCAACAGCAAGGGCGAGACAGCTATTTGGTTAGCGCTTTGTTGTCTTACTCTGAATCTTTAGCTTACTTACGCGAGCACAAACAAGAAGACCGAGAACAGGCACTTCACTCAGCTAAGCAGGCGTTCGAACTGAACCCACGTTGTGATATTGCCAACCTCACTTTGGGGCTCGCTTTGCTTATCAACCAGCACCCTAATCAAGCCTTCCCGTACTTGTTTTACGCAGCAGAAAGCACGCCAAGCCCAATCAGTTTTTACTTACTCAGTGTGGCGGATAAACTCGCAGATAACCCGAAAGGCTCGCAATACAATTACCAACGCTATACTGAGATGAAAAAAGAGAATAACGGGCAACTGTTTGATCTTATTGAATCTTCACAAAAAGCAAACCTATTCCAAACAGCCAAATAGCCTCTAATAAGCCAGAGCGAAAAACCGCTGCTCTCACCGATTGTTCGGTCAACCTCCTCAATGCTGATGGGTATTCTGGATGTTTGATTTTTGTTTGGAGTTCAACTCGCTTGCCTTGCATCAAGCGTAAAAAACACGCCTTCCACATACTTGTAAACCAAATCATTCATTTCTTGGGATACACACATGTTGAAGAAGTTTGCCTTTCAGATCATTCCAATCCAGATCTTTCTGTTCGTCTTTTGGTTCAAAAATGGCTTTATCGATAAAGTGATGGGCGTGCTACTTGGCATCATTACACCTGATACCGCCTATGCCGGTGATACTTGGGCTGGCTGGAAAGGTTATATCGTTGGAACGTGGGATAAGAGCCAAGTCGGTCATGCACTACTAAGCCCAACGTTTGACTTTATGTTCCCGATTCTCATTGCTTTGCAGTGCTTACCGTTTTTATTGGTGATTCGCTCGGTACTGGCAGGTGAGTTTATGGCTGGTAAAGAACGTCCGTGGCTACTCTATGCGGCTTTTGCATCTCTGTTCGTAACGGGTTGTATGGCTTTCACCCAAACCATTACAGGTGCAAGTGATGGACAATATCTATGGCAATTTATTGGCTTTAGCATGGTTGCCATCATGTATCTGCGTAACGAGCAAGGTAAATAGCATTACGTCAAAAGCCCCAATCAAATGGGGCTTTTTCATGGTGTTTCGTCGGTGTTAAGCGTTGATGTTCTTCATACAATGCTCACATAGCACAGGCTTTTGCTCTGCAGACTTGAGGCGAAAACGCTGCCAGAATGCAGGCTCAGCTTTGGTCACAAGAATACCTCCGAGCAATGGCAGCAGCAGAGCGACAGAAACCAACGACAAACTGTTACCCGCAATCCATATTGAAAGACTCAGCGCAATCAACGGGAAAAACAGAAAACAGATCGAGGCAGTAAACGGAGTCGACACTTGTCCAAGCTTAAAGTACGCCACGATGCCACCGACGCTAGCAAACATACCGAGATAAATCACAGCGGTAATCGAATCCATCGAAAACTGAGAGAGATCCGGCTGCTCGACAATCAATGAGGTCATAAAGAGTAACGCCGAGGCAACAAAGCTTGGAAAGGCGTTATAAGTCAGCACTGGAATGCCTTTACAGAACTTTTCAACAAACACGTACATCACCGAATGAATCGCGACCGCCCCACCTAAAGCGAGAAAGCCCAGCAGGTAATCCTCTCCACCCAAACTCATCTCTTTCGCTAAAATCAAAACTAAGCTCAACACCGCGACTAAAAGACCAGCAATCTGAGATTTACGCAACCTAAGCCCAAGGAACAGGCTTGATGTCACCATCACCGCAATCGGCATGTTGGCGAAGATGATCGAAGCAAGACCCGATGAAATGTATTGTTCACCAAAAATCATCAAGGTAAACGGAATCGCGAAATAGAAAATCGCGACGACAAACATCCAGAACACTTTGCCTTTCGGGAAGAACAGAGGTTGTTTGAGGTGTTTCGCCAACATGATTAATAGCGGCGCGGCAATCAGAAAACGCAGTCCGGTCGCAAAGATAGGCGGAATAGTTTGCACTGCCACTTCCATCGCAAACCACGTGGTGCCCCAAATCAAGCACACAGACACAAACAAGATAATAGGTAGATGCTTATACGTCATGGCGACCTCCCGCTTGTCGGTTGATAACAAGGTTTGGTAGGCACGCAGCAAGATGCTCGGTACGAGCAATTAGATTAGTTTTCATTTTTCATTCCCATCACAGGATGGTGCAAATAGAGAGCTATTTACACACGTAACAAATTCGCACGGCAATTCGTGCAGTAACATTGTTGGCAGCGAAACGCTGCGAGATAGGAATTAAGCTATCGGAGGACGATAGTGAGAGTGCATGTCTGCACTGGTGTAGAGCGCGGCTTTGCTTACCGCCAACTCATCTCGAAATGGAGCTTCGTAAGATCTTGGCTGGGTCTCAACAACAGCCGTACCCGATGCGTGACCATGGGAACAACACTGCTTCTCAAAGCATGTTCCGCCCGGTTCGCAACACCCCGGCTCACTCTTTTCTGCCGAGCTAAAGGTCAAATCACAATAACTGATATGCAAAGGCTCTGTTGCTGATATCATGTGATTTGCTGCGATTGATGGCATTTCTGCACGAGCAATACCACTTGAAAGCACAAATGCAATCAAGACACTCAGCAGAAAATACATTGTCGATGTGCGTTTCGCTAGCATCACAATCTCTCATCAAAGCAGTTAAAAAAGGTTAGCGTGAAGATACTCATCAATAAGGCAAGAAACAAGATGGCATGAGATGACTTTACACTTTTTTACCCCCGAGCTATTGGGATGTGATTTCCCTTCACACAAAAACAAAGCCTCGCACTGGGCGAGGCTTCATACTATTCGTCTTTTTCAGCGGTTTGATTATCTATATACGGCCAATAATGATGGCCGACTCGAATAACCAAGGTTGCCGCCGCCAAGATAAATGCGGCTAACGAGAGCCATACTATCATCACCGAATCGAGCTCTTTCATACCAAGCGTGATATAGCGAGCAATCGCCATCATGGCAATGTAGATCGGGTATCGAACCGGTATCTTACCGTTCATCACGAACTGCCCAACCATCGCGAGCACTTCCAAGTAGATAAACATCAATAAGATGTCATCAAGTGAAACACGCTTCTGGACGTAAATGTGGACAAACTCTTCCACCATCGCCCACACAGTCGCCAAAGTAATGGCCACCAAAAGTACGGCTTCAAGCAGATGAAAAAGTTTCAGAAAGGGACGACTAAATGATTTAGGTAAATGCGACGGCATGGTCAACTATCCAAACAAATCAAAGGAATAAGTTTGCAGTGTAGCACGCTAATTTGAATTAGCTGAATATAGAAAGTCTCTCCTACAACAAAAAACGCACCAACAAAGTGGTGCGTTTTTATCTTATAAGTTGGTTTTATTTGGGTGGTGGCGTTACGCCACTTGCTGCTTTTTTTCTGCCAAGCGCTTTTTCTTACGATACTTAGGATGCGTAATTGGAATCGCCGACAACAGCTTCTTGGTATAATCGTTCTGAGGGTTCGCGTAAATTTCTTTCGCGTTACCCGCTTCCACGACTTTACCAAAGTACATCACTGCAACTTTATCAGACACATGTTTCACGACAGACAAGTCATGCGAGATAAAGATAATCGCAAGGTTCATCTCTTGCTGCAGTTGCAATAGCAGGTTTAGGATTTGCGCTTGAACCGATACGTCCAACGCTGATACCGACTCATCACAAATCAGCAATTTAGGCTTAAGGGCAATCGCACGAGCAATACCAATACGTTGGCGCTGACCACCGGAGAACTCATGCGGATAGCGGTTTACCGCGGTTTCTGGCAAGCCAACTTTAACAAGTAGCTCTTTCACCCACTGTTTGCGCTCTGCAGACGTACCGATGTTGTGAATCACGTACGGCTCTTCGAGAATCATGCCGATAGTATGGCGTTGGTTTAGCGATTCCATTGGGTCTTGGAAGACAATCTGCATGTCTTTACGCAATGAGCGCATTTGCTTCACAGACAATTTGGTGATGTCTTTGCCTTCAAAGAAAATCTTACCTTCAGTTGGCTCGTACAATTTCAAAATAGTACGACCTAGGGTACTTTTACCACAGCCTGATTCACCTACTAGGCCAAGAGTTTCCCCCTCACCTACTGATAGCGACACACCATCAACGGCTTTAATGGTGTAGCCTTTCTTAAACAGTCCCTTACCAGATACAAAGTGCTGCTTAAGATCTTCAATTCTTAATACTTCTTTTGCCATAACATCCTCTTTTATGACTTGTTCACTTTGCACCAGTTAGCTAGCAAACATACTGGCATCGATCGGTTTAATATCGATCATCTGCTTAGGCTCATTATCTAAGCTTGGCATCAAACCCATCAAACGCTCTGTATATGGGTGCTGTGGGTTGTCAAACAGCTCGAAAATCTCGGCCTTTTCAACAATACGACCACCGTACATCACGGCTACGTCATCACACACTTCTGCAACCACACCAAGATCGTGAGTGATGAAGATCATCGCCATGCCCGTTTCTTCTTGAAGCTCATTCATTAATTCAAGAATAGACGCCTGAACCGTTACATCCAGTGCAGTGGTTGGCTCATCACAAATCAAAATGTCAGGTTTACACGCCAATGCCATCGCAATCATCACACGCTGACGCATGCCGCCGGATAGATTATGCGGGTACTCGTTCAAGCGTTTCTCCGGCATCGGAATTTTTACTTTCGCCAGCATTTCAACAGCGTAAGATTCGCGCGCTTTTTTATCCAACTCAGGGCGGTGCAGCTCTAGCACTTCGCAAAGCTGACGACCAATAGAATGCACTGGATTCAGCGCGGTCATTGGATCTTGGAAGATAATTGAAATGCGATCACCGCGCATGGCGTACATTTCTTCTGCTGGTAGCGTGACCAAGTTCGTGCCACGGTAATCAATCTCGCCATTGACGATATTACCGTAAGGTTTCGGCAACAAACCCATGATGGACATGGAGGTGACACTCTTACCACTACCGGATTCGCCTACAAGACCAAGGGTACGCCCAGCGCGAACATCAAAGTTCACGCCATGCAGCACTTTTACCGGACCATCGTCCGTGGTGAACTCAACTTCTAGATCTTTAACACTCAGGATTACATCGTTTTCCATAACACATCCTTACAACTTGTACGTGTCATCAACGACAACAACCGGTTCAAAAGTCTTACCCGACTTCATTGCCTTTTGGGTTTCTTTCTTGATGTCTTTATCAATCCAGTACGTACCATCACCAATAATACCGCCGCTAAATAGTGCTTCGGTCATACGGTTCATTGGTTTCTCTGGCAACTTCAACCAACGCCAATGGCCGTAACGAACGTAAGGCACCATGTAACCCGGAACAATCACATGTGCATCAATGATGTCACGTTGGATTTCATGACCCAGTTGGATCTTCTTATCCATATCCATGTTGAAACGGTACTCAATGATTTTCTCATCAAGCTCTGGCGTGCTGTAGTTTGTGAAAGAGTTAGTTTGTGGCTTGTTGGCATTCACTGAGTGGAAGTATTCCCAATACGTTGGGATCTCAGAAGTACCCATATCTAGGAACGCTAAATCGTGCTTTTTCTCACGTACGTATTTAAACATTGATGAGCCATCGATCAGCTTAAGTTCAATGTCCAAACCAGCCAACTTCGCTTGTTCACGCACAAATGCAATACGAGGCGTGTGCACTGGCGTTGCATAGGTCAACTCGAAGCTCAAACGCTGGCCTTTGTCGTTAACACGGATACCATCTGAACCAATCTTATCGAAACCAGCTGCTGCAAACGCCTCTGCCGCTTTTTCTGGATCAAACTTTGGTGCTTTCGCATCTGGCAGGGTGTACTTACCATGCCCGTAACCTGTTGGATTAGGTTTACGACTGTAGTCACCACGCATGATGTTTTCGATCATGCCATCAAAGTCGATCGCGTAAGTGATGCCTTTACGAATGTTTAGGTCATCCAATAATGGCATCGCGGTATTCATCCAAACGCCGCCAGCACCTACAGGGTATTGGTTGTAGCCCCAAAACTTCTGAATGTAGCCCTTTTGGTAAGGCGCAGTATCAGACTTGTCGTGCCAAAGGTTAGGTAAAACCAAGCCAAAGGAATCTAGGCTACCTTTTTCAAAGTGCTTCTTAGCAATGTCGTTGTCACGAATAACCGTGATACGAATCTTGTCGACGTTATAACGATTCTCGTAGTACTTATTGGTGTATCCCCACCAATCTTCACCAACGTGCTTAAAGGTAACACTCTTACCTTTCTTAATATCAGCTAGATAGTAAGCGCTAGTGGTTGGCTCACTTTTGAAGTTGTAATAGCGAACGAAGTTGTCATGAATGCCATCGCCGTTTTCATCTTTCTTAGGGTTGGCATAGAAGTGAGCAGGACGAGGACGCAGCGCCCCCATTCTTAACAACAGTTCTTCAGGGTTAAGTTCTTTCGCTGCTTTCACCGCAAACGTTAGGTCATCGAACTTAATCACATCTTCAACAGTCTTGTTGTAGTAATCGTTGTACCAAGGCTCGAGAATGTCTTTCGAGCGGTAAAACTTCAACATAAAGACAAAGTCGTCGGCAGTAACAGGTTTACCATCCGACCATTTTGCTTCTGGATTCAGTTTGAAATAAACGGTTTTGTTATCACCCGCTAACGCCCACTCATTCGCTAACTCAGGGATGAATTCCAGAGTATCCGGGTGACGCACCACCAAGCCCGGCGTTTCATCCAAGATATAAGAACGTAAACCTGAGTTCGCATCAGGACCAACGCTGCGCAAAGTCTGCGGAAAGCTCGACATGTACGCTCGGAAAGTGCCACCGCGTTTTGCTTCGGGAGAGCCGTATTGTGGCTCATCCCAGTTTGTTTGCCAGTTTAAGTCAGTCGGAAGCGTTGCTGACATCGCACCAAAACTCAGGGCGCTCAGCGTTGACGCTAGTAATAATTTTTTCATAAAACTTCCCTTTTTTATGTTTTGCTCACAATGCTTGCTTAAACATAGCGTGTGAATTTTTTCGGGTCGAATGCCGCTCGGATCGCTTCACCAATGAAGGTCACCATCACCAATACCAATACGATAGAGCTTACTACTGAAGAAACAATCCATGGCGAGTCTAAGTTTGACTTACCTTGTTGTAGTAACTCACCCCAACTTGGCGTTGGTGGCATCAAACCAAGACCTAGGTAATCAAGAGCGGTCAGAGCGGTGATGTTGGCTGCAATGGTAAACGGTGCGAGTGTCACGATCATTACCATGGTGTTTGGCAGGATGTGGTTAAACAAGATACGCCCAGTCGATGCACCTAATGCACGCGCTGCCATTACGTATTCACGCGCCGACTCTTTGTAGGTCATGGTACGCATGTACCAGGTCATCCCCATCCACCCAAAGAGTACGTTAATACCGACGAACAGAGTAAAGGTTGGTTGCACTATCGAGACGAGGATCATGATGACGTATAAAAAAGGCACCATTGACCAGACCTCGATCAAACGCTGAACAAATAAGTCGAACTTGCCACCCCAGAACCCCATCGCACAACCAACAGCAGTACCAATCGCGTACGAGATCGCCATTGTAAGTAGCGCGAATCCCATCGCAGTACGGAAGCCGTAAACCAATCGAGCTAAGATGTCTCGACCAATCACATCAGTGCCTAGGTAGTGCTTATCTTCGGCACTTGGCGCTGTCGGTGGGAAATCACCGCTAAAGTCTTGCTCATATGGGTTCCAAGGAACAATCGGTAGAATAACGAAGTTATCGCCGCCTTCCGCTTCAAATACTTTCTGCAGCTCTCGGTAATCCGCTTCACTTGAAGACGCTTGTCCAAACTCGCTACCTAGACGTACATCGCTTACGACCGGAAAGTAATAGCTGCCATCGTATTTAACGACCAAAGCTTTACTGTTGATCAACAGTTCAGCAAAGAGAGACAAGATCAACATGGTTGATAAGATCAAGAACGACCAGTAACCACGTTTGATTTCTTTAAAGTGACGGATTTTCTTTTGAGTTAACGGGCTCACTTTAATCATATTACGCTCCAAACTTCACACGTGGGTCGACTAAAGCAACACAGATATCTGAAATGATATTGCCGATCAGTAGCAATACCGCGTTGATAGCTACGATCCCCATTACTACTGGGTAATCGCGCTCCATGATGGATTCATAACCAAGCAGACCGATACCATCAATATTAAAGATTACTTCGATAAGGAAAGCGCCCGTCATGAAGAACAGCAGCGAGTTACCAAAGTGGGAGGCAATCGGAATCAAGCTGTTACGCAGGGCATGTTTACGCACTGCTTTCTTAAATGGCAGACCTTTAGCAATCGCGGTTCGGATGTAATCAGATGACAAGTTTTCCATTAGGTTATTTTTCATTGTCATCGTTAGCGTAGCGAAGTCACCAATGAGGTAACAGATCAACGGCAATACAGCGTGCCACATGATGTCTTTTGCGCGCTCGAAGAAGGTTTCATAGTCATCAAAGTCGTCTCCGACAAAGCCCCCCATCGGGAACCACTCTAGGTGGTAACTGAACAAGGTAATAAGCAGGACACCAACGACGTATCCGGGTAATGCGTACCCAACAAAGATGAGGATAGAAGAGGCGGAATCAAATACGGAGCCGTGTTTAAGCGCTTTATAGTAGCCGAGCGGAATCGAAATAAAGTAACTGATAAAGAAGGTCATTCCGCCATAGAACAAAGACACCGGTAAGCGCTCTGCGATCATGTCAGATACAGGCTCGTAGTATCGAGTCGATTCACCTAAATCTAACGTCACCAAACGGCTTAACCATTCTACGTAGGCTTCCATCACGGGTTTATCCAGTCCGTAAAAAGCGTTTAGCTCTGCAATTTGGTCATCAGATAAGGCGGTGTTGCCACCAGCTGATGTCATAGACGCGGCACCATCACCTTGCACCTGCATTTGTGAAAGCATGCGCTCAACCGGCCCACCAGGCACGAATCGAGTGATAGCAAAGATAAGAATGGTAATCCCGAGAAACGTTGGAATAACCAACGCTAAACGGCGTAAAAAGTACGACAGCATATACAACTTGCTCCTTGTCTACTGTCCATTATTAGGCGGCGTTGGAGAGGAGAATTCCGGCCCAAAATGGTGCATCTCTATCCCGTAGTAACTAAAGCTGTTGAAACACACTCCCTGAGTTTCAAAAGCTAGTTTTTTCCACTACTGCAATAATTTCAGCGTCATATTTATCTTGAATCCAAGTAAGCTTCAAGTGTTTGAATCCAAAACATGACAAACTTCCTCCGATGTCCAAAAACAGAAATGTTTTTGTAAATAATTATAAAAAACCACAAAACCAATTCATACAGAATATCAATCTAGGCACTTTAGAGCCAAAACCCTATATAAACATGCATATATGCAGAATAATTAGACAAAACACCCCCACTACCATTTGACCTCAAAATACGAGTGAGCCCTTTTATAACGGTGGGTATCATATTCTGATACCACCTTGTGCGATCGAGTTAACATGCCCAGCATTCCATAAAAACCCTCAAGCAGAACAATTATCTAGATTTACACTTAAATTCAGTGCCAATCGCCCACTTAAAAAGCATAGGCGATATAAGTCATTAGACTTTACAAGAAACACAAAATACGGTGTTTTATTAAAATTTAATCTCAATTTATAAACGTCATGCAGTAAATTATTCTGTGATTTATGTCACTTTTGGTTTTTTACATCTTTTTTACATTTCTTTATCTCTGTTTACCACTGGTTTGACTTCCTTTTTTCATCTCAGGTATACATGTCCGGAACGTTAACGAAATATTAACGTCATAATTGGCCGTTATGGCCAGACATAGGAATAATAATAATCGGAGCAACAAGGATGTATAAAAACACAACCGCTTTATCTGTTGCGATCAGCCTTGCACTGGGGACGGCAGCAGTGGCCCCTCTAGCAGCGCAGGCAGAAGAGCAGCAAGTTGAACAACTTCAGAAGATGAAGGTAACAGGTTCACGAATCTCCACGACGGATATGGAAGGTCCATCGCCAGTAACAGTAATCAGCAGTAAAGATATTGAATCGAAAGGTTTCAATAGCGCTCAGGACGTTTTAAATAGTTTGACTCAAAACACCGGTGGTGTGATGGCGCAAACGAACTCATTCTCTTTCACTCCTGCAGCTCAATCGGTAAACCTGCGTGGCCTTGGGGCTTCTCGTACGTTGATTTTGATTGACGGTCGTCGCTTACCTCAATACCCATTAGCAGAAAACGGCACTTCAAACTTCCAAGACATTGGTCAAATCCCTGTGGCAGCTATCGAAAGAGTCGAGGTTATGACTGACTCAGGTTCTGCAATCTACGGTTCTGATGCGATCGGTGGTGTTGTTAACTTCATCCTGAAAAAAGACTTTGATGGCGTCTCTGTCAAAGTTCGTGCTGGTGATGCAACAGACGGAGGTTACCAAAATGGCCGCCTAGATGTTGTTGCTGGTAAAGATTACGAAGATAAACGCATCTTGTTTGTCGGCCAATTCGCGGGCAACGAAATGCTAAAGCAATCCGATCGCGACTGGGCGGGTAATGATGCTTCAAATCGCTCACAGCTAAGCGGATACTCTAGCTACGGTTCTAACTTTTACGGTGATGACGGCACACATCTAACGCCGGCAGATGTAGGCTCATCATGTAAAGAAGTCGTTGGTGAACACGGTGTCGATCGTGCTGATGGTAAGTGTGGTTTCAACCGCTCTGCATACCGAACTTTGAAGCCAGAAAACAAACAAGTTGACCTACTAGTCCGTGGTGAACTTGATGTGAATGATGATGTTACAGCTATGGCTGAAGCGCGTTTTGGTTACAAATCAACAGAATCTGAGTTCGAACCAAATCCATACAACGTTGTTGTTGATGACACACACTTCCGTGGTGCAGGTGAGTACACGCGTCGAATGGTTGAGTTTGGTCCACGTGAAAGCAACACAGAAGCAGATTCTTACGGCCTAACAGTAGGCCTAACTGGCTTATTAGCTGACGCTTACGATTGGGATGTTTACGCTAGTTACTCTGAACAAACAGTTGAAACTGATAACCCAGCAATTTACACAACTCTAGATGAAGCTGTTCAAAACGGTGATGTAGACCTACTAGGTCCGATTTCTCAAGATGTTGTAAATAAGTACTCAGGTACGTCAACCAAAGAAGCATACTCAAAACTTTACTCTCTTAACAGCTCACTTTCTGGTGATCTAGTAGAACTTCCTGCGGGTATGTCTGGTTTCGCTGTTTACGGTGAGTGGAACCGTACAGACTACAACGAAAGTATTGATGCTACGACTGCAGCAGGCGGATTCTCTGGCCTTGGTGGTACATCTGGTGGTGGCGAACGTGATCAGATCGGTCTTGGTGTAGAAGCATTGATTCCTATCATTGAAGATCTAGAAATGACTATCGCAGGTCGTTACGACCACTACTTTGATGATTCAGCGACTGGTGGTGCTTTCACTCCTAAAGTAGCTCTAGCATACCGTCCAATCGACACACTTCTACTTCGTGGTAGCTACGGTCTAGGCTTCCGTGCTCCGGACCTAAAACGTCTATTCGGTCAAGAGACTCGCGGATTTGGTTCTGGTTTTGACCCAGTTCTTTGTGCAGCAGCTGGCGGTAGCGGTCCTCAAGACAAAGACAAGTACCCAGAGTGTGATACTCAATACTTCGATACAGTAAACGGTCCAAACTCAGAGCTCAAAGAAGAGACAAGTACCAACATTAACTTAGGTCTTGCTTGGGAGCCTGTTGATGATCTTGGTCTAACGGTTGATTGGTACCACATCAAAATGGAAGACGTCGTAACAGCGCCTAGCTACCAGGATGTAATCAACGATCCAGGCAAATACCCTGGTACAGAAGTGGTTCGTAATGCAGACAACACTATCGCATCTGTTTCATACGGCCCTGTAAACCAAGCATTTGAAGAGCGCTCTGGTATTGACCTAGCAGTATCTTATGCATACGACACTGATGCGTACGGCTCTTTTAACTCGCGTCTTGCTGTTACAAAGATCCTAGTTGCGGAATACCAAGAAAACGATGCTGAGCCTGTTGTTGATGAAACAGACTTCCTACCTGAGTACACAGCAACGCTAAACCTAGGCTGGGCGTACGAAGATGTAGCAGTAAACGTGTTCGGTAAATACCGTGACCGTATGTGTTCAAGCTTTGCAAACCGCTACTACTTCGACGACTGTGATGCAGCAAAAGATGCTGGTTACAAAGCAGAAATTGCAAGTATGACTACTTGGAACCTAACTGCGTCATACCAGTTCACTGAAAGCGGCCGAGTAACACTTGGCGCAATTAACGTCTTTGACAAAGTTCCACCTGCGGATCCTCTAAGCGACACATCTCCGTTCTACGCAAGTGGTTACGATGACCCAATCGGTCGCCAACTATACATCGAAGCATCATACGACTTCTAAAAACTATTTGGCGCGGAAATTTCCGCGCCCTTTTCGACTGACTTAAACACTGACAAGGATGCAACATGAAATTTAAGGAATTTGGCCTTAGTGCCATAGCTGCAGCATTGCTCACGATCAGTAGCAGCTCTTTAGCAGCAAACTCAGGAGCAGTTGTTTCAACACAAGCAAAAGCAAACAAATCCTCAGAAGTTTCACAACAAAAAATCGACACCTATGCTGAAAGCACTGAAGGCATGTTGGCTGAATACAAAGGCCTACTGCGCCAAATCGACAGCATGAAAGTCTACAACGAGCAAATCAATCGTATGGTTCAATCGCAACAAGGCGAATTGGATTCATTAAACAACCAGATTGCTCAAATCGACCAAACAGCGACTGAGGTTGTGCCTTTAACGCTGAAAATGATCGATGCACTTGATGAATTCGTCGTGCTTGACCTTCCTTTCCAAAAAGAAGAGCGTACCAAGCGTGTCAATGAACTGCGCGACTTAATGGACCGTGCGGACGTAACGACTTCAGAAAAATTCCGTAAAGTGATGGAAGCGTATCAAATCGAAGAAGGCTTCTCTCGCTCGATTGAATCTTACAAAGCTAGCCTAGAGCGCAACGGCGAGACCGTGACTTACGACTTCCTACGTATTGGTCGTACTGCGCTTCTATTCCAATCTCCGGATGGCGGTGAAACAGGTATGTGGAACCAACAAACTCGTCAATGGGAATCACTACCTGAAAACTATCGTATCGCTGTACAGCAAGGCCTTCGTATCGCTAAGAAACAAGCACCACCAGCGCTGATCAAACTGCCTGTATTTGCTGGGGAGGAATAAGAAATGAAAGGATTCAAAACTCTAGCCGCTGGTTTGCTAGCGAGCTTATTCATGATTTCTGGTGCGCAAGCTGAAGCACCTCAGAACCTATCTGAGCTACTGAAAAACGTAAAATCAGAAAGTATCGTCGAATCAAAAGAGAACAAAGCTCGTGAAGCTGAGTTCAAAAACAACCGTGACCAACAAGCTGCACTTCTTGAAAAAGCTCGTGCAGAACTTGCTGCGCAACAAGCACTTGGTGATGAACTAAAAGCCACGTTTGACGAAAACGACAAACAGCTAACCGAACTGACAGAAACACTGCGAGTTCGTTCAGGTACTTTAGGTGAGATGTTTGGTGTGGTTCGCCAGTATGCTGGTGAGTTTAAAGGTCTATTTGCCGCTTCGCAAAATGCCGTTCTTTTCCCTGAGCGTGATGCACTGCTGTCTAAACTAGCAGAAAGTAAAGAGCTGCCATCAACGCAAGAGCTTGAAGCATTTTGGCACACCATCCTACAACAGGTAGTTGCATCAGGTGATACAACTACAGCTGAAGCAACAGTTGTTTACGGTGAAGGTAAAGAAGCGGTCCGTGACGTAACCCTAGTTGGTGAGTTTAACGCAATTGCAGATGGCAAATACGTCACTTACGTACCTCAAACAGGTAAGTTCGAAGAGCTATCACGTCAACCAAGCAAAAACATCACTCGTCTTGTGGGTGGTTTTGAATCAGCAGACGGCACATACGAACCACTGTTTATCGACCCATCTCGTGGTGTGATTCTGTCTCTATTAGTACAAAGCCCTACTGTTCAGGAGCGTATTGACCAAGGTGGTATCGTTGGTTACGTCATCCTAGGTATGGGTGCAATTGGTGCACTTATCGCTCTCGTTTGTTACCTACGTCTATTGGTTATCGGTGGCAAAATGCGCAAACAAGCGAAATCTGACACTGTTATCCCTGGTAATCCATTGGGTGAAGTTATCCAAGCTTACCAAGAACATAAAGGTGACAACCTTGAAGATCTTGAAGCGAAACTGGATGAAATCATCCTGCGTAACGCACCGAGCATTGAACGCTTTATCAGCTCAATCAAACTGTTCGCTTCTGTAGCACCGCTTCTAGGTCTACTGGGTACGGTTATGGGTATGATCGGTACGTTCCAAGCAATCACACTATTTGGTACAGGTGATCCGAAGCTAATGGCTGGCGGTATCTCAGAAGCACTTGTTACTACGATGCTTGGTCTGGTTGTCGCAATTCCTCTGCTGTTCCTATACACAATCGTACACAGTAAAGGTCGTCGTTTGGTTCAAACTCTTGAAGAACAGAGTGCAGGCTTCATCGCTCGCTATCAGGAAAAACTGCATAAAGCCGAAAGCTAAGGAGGCGTTATGTGGTGGTTAGTTGGAGAACTTGAATCAATTAGGCGCTTCTTGGGAATGGGTGGTGATGTACTTGTCGCCATCTTTATCCTCAGCTTCATGTTATGGGCAGTCTTACTAGAACGTTGGTTTTACTTCGCTGCCGTCGCTCCCAAAGCAATGAAAAAAGCCGTTAGCTTTTGGGAAGAGCGTTCAGAACATAAAAGCTGGAACGCAAAGATGATCCGACAAGAAATGGTTTCTCGTCAGGATATTGAGAATAAAAAGGGACTGCCAATCGTCAAAGTATTGATTGCACTTTGTCCCCTACTTGGCTTGCTCGGCACCGTTGTCGGCATGATTCAAGTATTCGACATCTTAGCGGTAACAGGAACAGGAAGCCCTCGAGCAATGGCCTCGGGGATCTCAAAGGCAACAATCCCAACACTAGCGGGAATGGTGGCTTCACTATCAGGACTTTTCTTTAGTACACGTCTTGATCATTTAGCCAAAGTCACCACGCAGAAGCTTGAAGACAAGCTAAAGCACATTGCCTGAGTAAACGGAATTAGAGGTATAGGTCATGAAGAGACGCTATAGCAATGACAGCAGCGACGAAGCTGCTATCGATATGACCCCGATGCTAGACATCGTGTTCATCATGTTGATCTTCTTTATCGTAACAACATCGTTTGTTAAAGAAGCAGGTCTTGAAGTAAATCGTCCGACGGCGAGCTCAGCGCAAACCGTTAAGAAAGGTAACATCATGGTTGCCATCGGTGCTGCGGGTGATGTTTGGGTTGATAAACGTCGTATTGAAGTTGACGCCGTACGTGCCAACATCGAACGTCTACGTGCAGAAAGCCCAGATGGCGCGGTTGTTATCCAAGCGGATACAGAAGCTAACGCTGGCGTAGTCGTGAAGGTTATGGACCAGATTAAGATGGCAGGTGTAGAAAGCATCTCCATTGCCGCAACCAATAAGGATTAAGCCTATGCGGTATCTGGCCTCAATTGCACTGGCGCTCATTGTCTCCCTCGGATTGTTCTGGGGGATGGACAAGCTAGTAAACAAAGAGCGCCACGAGCTAGTGTCGAATGATGACCTACGTATGGTTGAATTCATTCGCATTAAACCGGACGAAAAAATACAGGAGAAAAAACGCGAACTTCCGAAACCGCCACCACCGAAGCGTCCGCCACCACCTCCAGAAATGAAGGTGACGTCAACGGTAAAACCGGTGATGGATCAAATCCCGATGGACATGCCAAAACTTGATCTTCCAGTTAACGTAACTGGTGGTTCAGTACTTGGACACTATTCTCAAGGCGGCGGGGCACAAATGGCTGGTAGCGGCGGTCCAACACCGCTTGCAACATTCCAACCCCAAATGCCAAGAAAAGCGGCTAAAGCTGGTATTGAGAAAGGCGTGGTTTTACTTGAGTTCACAGTAAACGCGAGAGGCGCCGTTGAGGATATTAAAGTCCTTAAAGAAAAGCCTCGTCGTTTAGGGCTAGGAAAGGCTGCAAGAAAAACGGTTTCTAAATGGACTTTCAAGCCAAAACTGGTTGATGGAAAACCTGTCAGCACGCGCTTGTCGCAAGAAATAGAGTTTTCAACCAACTAAGGAGTCACCATGAAAAGTTTATGGAAAAGCAATGTGGCTTCTTTAATTCTCCTTGTTGGGGTGGCAGCTGCCACTCCTTCAATGGCGAAGGAAGCACCACAATTATCGGATCGCACATTTCGTACCGTAAATAAAGTACAAGAGTTAATTGCGACCGAGAAATACTCAGCTGCGAAAGAGAAGCTTACTAGTGCTTTAAACAGCACAAAGTCAAAAAAGTACGACAGAGCAGTACTACTTCAACAAACGGGTTTTCTCTATTCTTTACAGGATAATTACACGCAGGCAGCTAAGTATTTTGCTGAGGCACTCAAGCAGGACGCCCTGCCCGTCCCCGTTGCTCAGCAAGTTCGATACAGCTTGGCGCAGTTATACTTGGCTGAAGAGAAGTTTAAGTTATCAGTAAAAACAATGAATGAGTGGTTTAAAGTTGCAGAGACAACCAAAGAAAAACCACAAGCTCATGCTTACATCACTCTAGCTAGTGCATACATTCAATTGGAAGATTACAGAAATGCAATTCCTCCAACGAAGAAAGCAATCTCGATGACGAAGAATCCAAGTGAATCTTGGTACTTGATTCTGGTCGCTTCTCACTATGAACTAGGCCAACTGAAGAGTGTTGCAAGCGTACTGAAAACGCTAACCTCTAAATACCCAGAGAAAAAGCGTTATTGGATGCAGCTTTCCGGCGTATATATGGAGCTTGGCCAAGAGCGTAACTCTTTAGCAGCCCTAGAAGCTGTATATAAAATGGGTAAGCTCGAAGGCGAAAAAGAGTACTTGAGACTTGTTAACTTCTTGGCATACCAAGGCATTCCTTATAAAGCAGCTAAAACGCTTGAAAAAGAGATGGCTTCTGGAAATATCGAGAAAACAAAGGCGAATTACGACCGCTTAGCAAGTTTTTGGCAGCAAGCGAAAGAGCTAGACGAATCGATCATTGCATACAAGAAATCGTATGAGATGGCACCATCAGCAAAAACCCAGATTCAGATTGCTCGCTTAATGATTCAAGATAAACAGTATTCACAAGCAACAAAATTTGCTCAAAAAGCAGCCTCAAATGCGACGAGGGAGCAACAAGCAGAACTCGAATACATACGTGGTATGGCTTTCTTCGAGCTTAAACAACCTCAAAAAGCACTGCAGGCAATGAAAGGGGCGGCAAAATCACCAACCTTCAAGCCTACGGTGAGCCCTTGGATAAACTTCTTAGAGTCACAAGGCTAGTCACTGAAAAGCAGTAACGTGCAACGCTAAAGTTGCTCCGAAGATTAAGTGTGAGTCAGTCGCACGCCTGGGGAAGTGAAAGCTTCCCCTTTTTTCGCCTCTATATATAAAGGGAGAAGTCATCCCACACGTCAAAGATCAAAAAGATCGGCTAGCAACCACAGGGAGTTCATGATACTCTTCGCCTCCATTTTTCTGGCGGGTTTATCACCAATCCTGAGTGGTTTGGTGGAGAAATCATCAACGTCAGTGCTATCGTTATACCAATCTCGCTGATAAGCATCATTGGCATAACTACAAGGTCGAGACTTCTTTTCGGCATTCACTCAATCCAACCAAAAGTGGAACAGTACAATGGGCAAAGGTACTCTCTATATCGTATCTGCACCTAGCGGCGCAGGTAAATCTAGCTTGATCTCAGCAATGTTGGAACGTAACCCAACATACGCAATGAAAGTGTCTGTGTCTCATACTACTCGTGGCATGCGCCCTGGCGAAGAAAACGGTATCCACTACCATTTCGTCGCAAAAGAAGAGTTCGAAGCTCTGATTGCACAAGGCGACTTCCTAGAATACGCGGAAGTGTTTGGTAACTACTACGGCACATCACGTGTATGGATTGAAGAAACGCTAAACAAAGGCATCGACGTTTTCCTAGACATCGACTGGCAAGGCGCGCGTCAAATCCGCGAGCAAATGTCAGAAGCGAAAAGCATCTTTATCTTGCCGCCATCAAATGGCGAACTTGAGCGCCGCCTAACCACTCGTGGTCAAGACAGCGATGACGTTATCGCAAAACGCATGGCAGAAGCAAAGTCAGAAATCTCGCATTACAACGAGTACGATTATGTGATCGTAAACGACGATTTCGATACTGCATTGATGGACTTTAAAGCCATCCTACGTGCGGAAAGATTGAAGGAAGAAAAGCAAGCTGCTAAATATAAAGGTATGCTTGACGCACTTCTAGCAGAGTAATTCTGCGCAGAAACACAAATTTTCGCTTCTTTATTACGGTAAGGAAGCTTATATTGCTTATATAGAAAGTCATTGTTGTTGCACGTCTTATCGCTAGTAAATATTACGCTGAGACTGTATACTTTCTCGTCATTCAAAATTTAGTTAACTATTTGGAGTCCTCATGGCACGCGTAACTGTTCAAGACGCTGTTGAAAAAGTTGGCAACCGTTTCGACCTAGTACTGATTGCGGCTCGCCGCGCTCGTCAAATGCAAACTGGCGGTAAAGATGCACTAGTGCCAGAAGAGAACGATAAGCCAACGGTTATCGCTCTACGCGAAATCGAAGAAGGTTTAATTACTAAAGAGGTTCTAGACGCTCGTGAACGTCAAGAACAGCAAGAGCAAGAAGCGGCAGAGCTAGCGGCAGTAAGCAGCATCGCTCACAACCGTTAATTCTGACTTTAGAATTCAACAACCTCCCGGGCCTATAATTTGTATCTATTCGATAGCCTCAAAGACGTTGCCCAAGAATACCTAACAGAGCCTCAAATTGAGGCTCTGCGTCAATCTTATGTGGTAGCAAGAGATGCCCATGAAGGGCAAACCCGCTCAAGCGGTGAACCATACATCATCCACCCAGTCGCTGTGGCTCGAATCTTGGCCGAAATGCGCCTCGATATCGAAACCCTCCAAGCTGCTTTGCTGCATGACGTCATCGAAGACTGTGACGTTACAAAAGAAGATCTCGAAGAGAAATTCGGCAATACCGTCGCTGAGCTGGTTGATGGTGTATCTAAACTGGACAAACTCAAATTCCGCGATAGGAAAGAGGCTCAAGCCGAGAACTTCCGTAAGATGGTTCTGGCGATGGTGCAAGACATCCGCGTTATCCTGATCAAACTGGCTGACCGTACGCACAACATGCGCACGTTAGGTGCCCTGCGCCCTGACAAAAAACGCCGTATTGCTCGCGAAACACTGGAAATCTACGCGCCACTGGCTCACCGTCTTGGTATTCACAATATCAAAACGGAACTTGAGGAGCTTGGCTTCGAAGCGCTTTACCCGAACCGCTACCGCGTTCTAAAAGAAGTGGTAAGAGCGGCACGTGGTAATCGTAAAGAGATGATCCAACGTATTCACAGCGAAATTGAAGGTCGACTCGAAGATGTTGGCTTGAATGCGCGCGTGTTAGGTCGTGAAAAAAACCTGTTCTCCATCTATAACAAGATGAAAACCAAAGAACAGCGTTTCCACACCATCATGGATATCTACGCTTTCCGAGTGGTTGTTGATACTGCCGATACTTGTTATCGCGTTCTAGGCCAAGTACACAGCTTGTATAAGCCGCGTCCTGGTCGTATGAAAGATTACATTGCGGTACCAAAAGCGAACGGCTACCAATCGCTACATACTTCTATGGTTGGCCCACATGGCGTGCCAGTTGAAGTTCAGATCCGTACCGAAGATATGGATCAAATGGCGGACAAAGGTGTCGCTGCGCACTGGTCATACAAAGACAAGGGCGATAAGTCTGGCACAACAGCGCAAGTGAAAGCTCAGCGTTGGATGCAAAGCCTGCTTGAGCTACAACAAAGCGCTGGTAACTCATTCGAATTCATCGAAAACGTAAAATCGGATCTTTTCCCAGATGAGATTTACGTCTTTACACCAAAAGGTCGTATCGTTGAATTGCCATTAGGCGCAACGGCTGTCGACTTTGCCTATGCCGTACATACTGATGTCGGTAACTCTTGTGTTGGTGCTCGTGTTGACCGCAACCCTTACCCACTAAGTAAGGCACTGAAGAACGGTCAAACAGTAGAAATCATCAGTGCACCTGGCGCTCGTCCAAACGCGGCTTGGTTAAACTATGTCGTGACTTCTCGCGCTCGCACTAAGATTCGTCAAGTATTGAAGACCATGCGTCGTGAAGAGTCGATTACCTTAGGTCGTCGTCTACTGAATCACGCTTTGGGTCGTCATTCGATTGATTCAATCTACCCTGAAAACATCCAAGAAGTGCTGACTGATCTGCGCCTAGAAAGCGTCGATGATCTGTTAGCAGCCATTGGTTTGGGTGAATTGATGAGTATCGTCATCGCACGTCGCTTATTGGGTGACACTGATGAATTAACCACCACAAGCTCAATTCCAAACGAGTCTAACAAGAAACTGCCAATCCGTGGTGCAGAAGGTCTGCTACTGACTTTCGCAAATTGTTGTCACCCTATCCCGGATGACCACATTATTGCTCACGTATCGCCAGGTCGTGGTCTTGTGGTTCACCGTGAAACGTGTCCAAACGTTCGCGGATACCAGAAAGAACCAGACAAATACATGGCTGTCGCTTGGTCTGAAGAGTACGACAAAGAGTTCATTGCTGAACTGAAAGTCGATATGCTCAACAACCAAGGTGCGCTAGCGGAATTGACCAATGTGATTTCGAAAACCGGTTCGAACATTCACGGTCTTTCAACCGAAGAACGCGACGGTCGCTTATACACCGTTACCGTTCTGCTAACCACCAAAGATCGTGTTCACCTTGCTGGCATCATGCGTAAGATTAAGACCATGCCACAGGCGACTCGAGTCAGACGAAGAAAGAACTAAACTCTATCGCCACCCACACTCTGGGTGGCGATTTTTTTATATCCCTATTTATTATGAATTTAGAACGTTACAACCGCATTCATCAGGTGCTAAAAGCACGCCAAACCGACCTCACTCTGTGTCTTGAAGAAGTTCATAAGCCGAACAACGTTTCCGCCGTGATCCGCACAGCAGACGCAACAGGCTTACACAAAGTTCATGCGATTTGGCCCGACAAAATGCGCACACTGACCCACACCTCAGCAGGTGCTCGCAATTGGGTTGAAGTGGATACTCACGATTCAATTGAAACTGCGATTACCGAGCTCAAAGCACAAGGCATGCAAGTTCTGGTCACTAACCTTTCGGACACCGCGGTCGACTTTCGTGAAATCGACTACACCAAGCCAACGGCAATCATTCTGGGTAGCGAAAAAATTGGTGCTTCAGAGCAAGCGAAGAAACTCGCAGACCAAGACATCATTATTCCAATGATCGGTATGGTGCAGTCTTTGAATGTCTCAGTCGCCAGTGCTGTGATTCTTTATGAAGCGCAGCGTCAGCGTGAAGCCGCTGGTATGTACGAACGTGAAGAGAGCGCTCTACCAAAAGAGACCATCAACCGCATTTTGTTTGAGCGTGGCCATCCAGTCTTAGCAAAGGTAGCGAAACGCAAAGGGCTAGAATATCCACAACTTGATGAAGAAGGCCAAATTATGGCTGACGAATCATGGTGGAAAGAGATGCAGAAGAAATAAATAGCCTCGAGAGGCGAGAACGCTTTGCTTCGAGATAACATTATATCGTCAATCGATATGGCTCTTTCTCGCCTCACTGGTTAAGTTTGTTTCCGCGTTCTCGAATCTCAGAGCGTAAGCGTTCCCATATCCCTTTCTCTAACTTAATCCTGTACAAAAACACAGCTTAGTGGTTAACATACTGCTATGTTAACTATTTTCTTGAGCCCACTATGTCTGCCCAAATGTTATCTGCTGTTCCTTTAACCTCTCTGTCTGGAGTTGGCGCCAAAGTCGCAGAAAAACTCGCCAAAGTTGGCTTGCATAGCGTTCAAGATCTGCTGTTTCATCTTCCTCTTCGTTACGAAGATCGCACTCGCATTTACCCAATCGCCAAACTGCATGCCGGACTTTGGGCGGCAGTACAGGGCAAAGTCATGGCTGTCGATACTACTTTCGGCAAACGCAAAATGCTGACGGTAAAAATCAGCGACGGCAATGGCACCATTACCCTACGTTTTTTTAACTTTACTGCCGCGATGAAGAACAATTTCTCGAATGGTAAGTTAGTACACGCTTACGGTGAAATAAAGCGTGGTGGTATGGGCTTAGAGATTGTTCACCCTGACTACAAGTTTTATGTAAGTGAACAAAAGCCGGATGTGGAACAAAGCTTAACCCCCGTTTATCCAACCACCGATGGATTACGCCAAATCACTTTGCGTAACCTGACGGAACAAGCTTTATCACTCCTCGATAAAGCTGCTGTACAAGAGTTGCTGCCTTCTGGTTTGTACAATCACCAGATCACCATGTCGCAAGCATTGCATACGATTCATCGACCGCCTCCAACCATTAATTTGGATGAGTTTGATGAAGGTAAACACCCAGCTCAAATTCGTTTGATCATGGAAGAGTTACTGGCGCAGAACCTCTCTATGTTGGCAGTGCGCAGCAAAGGACAACAAGATGTTGCATTGCCTTTAGCGTCGTGTGACTCATTGAAAAAGCAGCTACTGGCTCAATTACCTTTCTCACCGACCAATGCCCAAGCACGAGTCGTCAAAGAAATTGAAGCTGACTTAGAGAAAACACACCCAATGATGCGCCTTGTTCAAGGTGACGTAGGCTCGGGGAAAACTCTAGTTGCTGCGCTTGCTGCCGTCAGAGCCATTGAACACGGCTATCAAGTCGCTTTAATGGCACCTACCGAATTGCTCGCCGAACAGCACGCGATTAATTTCGCCAATTGGTTCGAGAAAATGGGTATTCAGGTCGGTTGGCTTGCGGGTAAATTGAAAGGTAAAACCAAAGAAGCCGAACTAGCCCGAATTGCCAGTGGTGAAGCGAAAATGGTAGTGGGCACTCACGCTCTTTTCCAAGAGCATGTTGAGTTTCATCATCTTGCTTTGGTCATTATTGATGAACAGCACCGCTTTGGTGTCCACCAGCGCTTAGAGCTGCGCGAGAAAGGCGCGAAACAAGGCGCTTATCCACATCAGCTCATCATGACAGCAACGCCAATTCCGCGAACGTTAGCCATGACAGCTTATGCTGACTTAGAAACGTCGGTGATTGATGAATTACCGCCAGGTCGAACACCAATTCAGACGGTCGCAATTCCAGACACCAAACGCGATGATATCGTCGAACGAGTGCGCAATGCCTGCTTAAACGAAGGCAAACAAGCTTATTGGGTATGTACCTTAATTGATGAGTCTGAAGTCTTGGAGGCTCAAGCCGCCGCCGATACTGCAGAAGAGCTGCAACGTAAACTGCCTGACGTAAAAATTGGTCTCGTGCATGGACGAATGAAGCCCGCAGAGAAACAGGCGGTGATGCAAGATTTCAAAGACAACAAGCTGCATTTGCTGGTCGCAACTACGGTGATTGAAGTGGGCGTGGACGTGCCCAATTCCAGTTTGATGATCATCGAGAACCCAGAGCGCTTAGGTTTAGCTCAGTTGCACCAGCTTAGAGGTCGTGTTGGTCGAGGTTCAGTGGCGAGCCATTGTGTGTTGCTGTATCACTCACCACTATCAAAAACCGCCCAAAAACGTTTAGGCGTATTACGTGAAAGCAACGACGGCTTCGTGATTGCACAGAAAGACTTAGAGATTCGTGGACCGGGTGAGCTTCTTGGTACCAAACAAACTGGCTTGGCAGATTTTAAAATTGCCGACTTAGTGCGAGATCAGCGCTTAATTCCGGAAGTTCAACGCATTGCGCGTTACATTCATGACAACTACCCAACGAATGCGACAGCAATTATTGACCGTTGGTTAGGTGAGCGTGACATTTACTCTAAAGCATAAGAGATTAAGGCGAACAATTTAGTTCGCCTTTTCTTTTTAGCTCAAAGCAAACGTTTGCTTTTTGAATAAATCCCTCTATAATCGCGCTCAAAATTTATGGTGTGCACCTTGTCACATCAAACCAACCTGAGTTGACACTGATTAACAGCAATCACAGGTCATAACGTCAACTCCACCCAGCACTCCCATTCAGCGAGCTCTGGGGCAAGAATTATTGCGACTAGCGAGACAAACATGACAACTTCAAACCGAACTTCGGAACTGGTCTATCAGTTAAACGATCGTCCACCACTACCTCAGACCATTTTTGCTGCACTTCAGCACTTATTGGCGATGTTCGTAGCCGTTATCACCCCTTCTCTGATCATTTGTCAGTCTTTGGGTGTGCCTGCTGACCAAACCAACACCATCATCAGCATGTCACTGTTTGCATCTGGCGTGTCTTCCTTTATTCAAATCCGTACCTTTGGCCCTATCGGCTCTGGTTTGCTTTCAGTGCAAGGCACTAGTTTTAACTTCTTAGGTCCAATCATTGGTGCGGGTCTTTCTCTTAAAGCAGGTGGCGCTGATCTTAGCACCATGATGGCAGCGATTTTCGGCACTATCTTGGTGGCGTCTTTTGCTGAAATCCTGCTATCTCGCGTCCTAGAACACGCACGCCGCATCATCACGCCATTGGTATCTGGCATTGTCGTGACGCTTATCGGTCTAACACTTATCCAAGTAGGTTTGGTGTCAATGGGCGGTGGCTACGCGGCAATGAGCGACGGATCTTTCGGTAGCCTAGACAAGTTAGCTCTCGCTGGCACAGTACTTGGCTTGATCGTAATTCTTAACCGTTCAAAGAACCCTTACCTACGCGTAGCTTCTATAGTGATTGCAATGCTAGTTGGCTATGTCATGGCGTACTTCATGGGCATGGTCGACACCTCAACACTGGGCGAAACTGACCTCATCGCGCTGCCAATCCCAATGCAATACGGCTTAAGCTTCGACTGGTCGCTGTTTATTCCACTGGTTCTGATTTTCTTTATCACGGCACTAGAAGCGATCGGTGACATCACCGCGACGTCTGAAGTTTCCGGTGAGCCAGTGAAAGGTCCGGTTTACATGAAGCGCATCAAAGGTGGCGTATTGGCTGACGGTCTGAACTCAGCGATTGCTGCGGTATTCAACAGCTTCCCAAACTCTACCTTCAGCCAAAACAACGGCATCATCATGCTCACTGGCGTAGCAAGCCGTTACGTGGGTTACTTCATCTCAGGAATGTTGGTGATTCTGGGTCTTTTTCCGGGTGTAGCAAGCTTTGTTCAGCTGATTCCTGAGCCTGTACTGGGCGGCGCAACTATCGTGATGTTCGGTACCATTGCCGCTGCAGGCGTGCGCATCATCTCTCGTGTCGATCTCGATCGCCGCGCAATCCTTATTATGGCGCTGTCGTTCTCGATGGGTTTGGGCATTGCACAAAAACCAGAAATTCTGCAATTCATGCCTGAGTTTATTAAGAGTATTTTCTCAACGGGCGTGGCAGCAGGCGGCATCACCGCTATCGTACTGAACCTACTGCTTCCAGAGAAGCTGGAAGAGGAAGACGAGCTGGTTGCTCAAGAGGTAAAAGAATCCTAACCTTGCACTAGGATGATCGGAAAGCCCAACCAAACTTTGGTTGGGCTTTTTTATTGGAATCAATTGGACAAAGAAAGCTTACTTGGTTGGGAAGCTGATTTGTGCGCTTAACCCGCCTTCACTGCGGTTACGTACCACAACCGAACCAGAATGTTGGCTGACGATACGCTTCACAATGGCTAAGCCCAATCCGGTCCCTTCACTGCCTCGCGCCGTGTCACCACGAGTAAAAGGTTCAAACAGCTTGGCGATTTGCGACTGCTCGATGCCCGGGCCGTTGTCTTCAACGCACACCCACACCAACTGTTTGTCGGCAGTGACGCCCGTACTGATTTTCACCCAGCCATTACCATAACGCAGAGCATTGACCACGAGGTTACTCACCGCACGTTTGATCGCGATTGGGCTGCCTTTTGCGGTTGGCATCGTTGGGTTGAGATCCGTTTCAATTTCGACTTCATAACCCCCTTCCGACGTTGCGACATCGCTAGTGATAGTATTGATGTCCACCTGCTCAAACGACTCTTTATTTACTGGCTTGAGGTAGTCCATAAACTGACTGATGATCTCGTTACACTCTTCGGTATCACTGATGATACCTTCGGCTAAGTAACTGTCTTCAGGTGACATCATTTCTGTCGCAAGGCGAATACGCGTCAGTGGCGTACGCAAGTCGTGACTGATGCCTGCCATCAGTAGCGCACGATCTTCTTCCAGTTCTTGAATGCCTTTCGACATCTGGTTGAATGCGCGAGTTACAGAGCGGATTTCTGAAGCACCTTTCTCCGGTAACGGCGGCGGAATTTCACCTCGACCGACTCCTTTCGCAGCTTTTTCTAGCGCAATCAAAGGTCGGTTTTGTAAACGGATAAACAACCAGCCACCAGCAATGATCAGAAGCGCCATGATCAAGCTATTACGGAACAGCGGAGCAAAGTCTTCTTCTTGCAGTTCAGAAAGCGGAATACGGATGATGGAGTTAGGTAACTGATCGATGCGCATCCACAGAATGTAGCTTTCACTGCCAAGCAGCAAACGCACTTCTGTTGGTGAGCCGAGCTCTTGCGTCATCTCTTCCGACATCAAATCAATCGACATCGCATGATTGAACTCATTCATCATCTCGCTATCAACGCTGTGTACCGTCACACCCAAGTTTTCCAGCAGTTGGTGGCGCAGCGGAGCATCAGCTTTGAGTAGACCATCTTCATCGAGTACTAGATTCAACTCGTGGGCGAGAATTTTGTTGAACTGCTGCAAACTTGGCATCAACGCGTAGTTAAAAACGGCGTAGTAAGAAAAGACTTGGCTAGCGAGAAGCAAAGAGATGAACAGCAAAATGGATTGTGTAAATGAACTTCGGATTCGCATGGAGGATCCCTAATGGACTGTTCCTAGTGAACAACATTAATTGCGAGTTTCCAGCCCTCAAACAGGAAGGAGGCTTGAGGGTGGAATATGAGCAGCCGAGTATTATCGGCAGGCCTTAGAAGGTATTACGCTTCTTTGCCGTCTGGGACGAACACGTAACCCAAGCCCCATACCGTTTGGATGTAGCGTGGCTTGCTTGGGTCGTCTTCTAGCATGCGGCGTAGACGTGAGATTTGAACGTCGATAGAACGTTCCATCGCTGAGTACTCACGACCACGAGCCATGTTCATCAGCTTATCACGCGACATCGGCTCACGAGCGTTGGTCACTAGCGCTTTCAGCACTGCGAATTCACCCGAAGTCAGTGGCATCGCTTCATCACCACGGAACATTTCACGCGTACCTAGGTTCAGACGGAAGTCACCGAATTCAACCACTTTCTCTTCCGTGCTTGGCGCACCTGGCAGTTCAACCGTTTGTCGGCGAAGTACTGCTTTAATACGAGCCAGCAGTTCACGCGGGTTGAACGGTTTTGGTAGGTAATCGTCTGCACCCACTTCAAGGCCAACGATACGATCGACTTCATCGCCTTTCGCTGTCAGCATCAGAATAGGTAGCATGTTGTTAGCATGACGTAGACGACGACAAATCGATAAGCCATCTTCGCCCGGCAACATTAAATCCAACACCATAAGGTGGAAGTTTTCACGGGTCAGAAGACGGTCCATCTGCTCGCCGTTAGCGACACTTCTCACTTGAAAACCTTGCTCAGAAAGGTAACGCTCCAACAGAGCACGCAAACGAGCATCGTCATCAACCACTAATATTTTATGATTTTCCTGCATTGAAACATCCTTTCAGAGGCATCTATAGTCAAAAATGTATCACTGTTTTTTCAAACGTGCTTGTTCAAATTGTTACTCTTTTTATCTTAGCCACGGTTTTGATGAATTATTTCGATGTTTCGCATTATTTTTCTCCTCATCACAATAATTTACAGTCAGACAAAATCAAGGCTAATATGATCAACAGAATCCAATAACGGCTGATTTGCTTCTAATGAAAACCAATTTAATTACCCGTGAAGGCTACAATCGCCTAAAAACAGAACTCGACTTTTTATGGCGAGAAGAACGCCCAGAAGTCACCAAAAAAGTCACTTGGGCAGCAAGCTTGGGCGACCGAAGTGAAAATGCAGATTACCAATACAACAAAAAACGCCTGCGTGAAATTGACCGTCGTGTCAGATACTTACGAAAGCGTCTAGAGCAAGTCAAAGTGGTGGATTACTCACCTCAGCAAGAAGGCAAAGTGTTCTTTGGCGCTTGGGTGGAAATTGAGAATGAAGCGGGAGATGTGAAGAATTTCCGTATCGTTGGTCCCGATGAAATCTATGGTGATGCAAAAGGTTATATCTCGATTGATTCCCCAATGGCGCGTGCACTACTAAAAAAAGAAGTCGATGACGAGTTCGCAGTGAGAACGCCGGAAGGCTACAAAGAATGGTTTATCAATAGTATTCGCTACCAAGCCGAAGAAAACTGATTGAGTGACCCGATAAAAAGAAAGCCGCACTCTTTAGTGCGGCTTTTACGTTTTGGATATCAACCTTGAAGGTTACTCTTCGTAGTCAGGCTTCTCGGTCACAATGTAGTTGGTATCGCTGGCAACGATCGCACCGTGCTTCAAGAAGTTCTTACCCAGAATCATGCTGTAATGGAAGCGGCTACGGTCTTGTAAGTTAACGCGAATCTTCTTCTCTAGTTCGCCAAGCTTGACGTGCATTTCTACTACAGGGCGTACGTTGGCTTTCTCACCTTTCTTGGCTTTAATGCGCATCACGTCGACAACGGGCTTGGTAAACTCTTTCTTCATACCGCTGTCATTCTCGTAGGTGAAGCTCACCATGTCTTTGCCATCTTTCTTGAACTGTTTGATGTTCTTGGCATTAATTGAGCTCACATCCGCGCCTGTATCCAATTTCACAGGGAAAGACATGCCTTCCACTTCTGCCACTTCAATGTGACCAGCTCTGAACAGTGGACGCGCATCAAGTAAGTGGTCAGCGCGAGTATTCAGCAGCACTCCGCCTTTGGCCATGTTGTGGCCGAATACAAAGAACGGCTGCTCTTGGTCGTCTTTCTCTAAAACATCAATCGCGAAGTCGATGGTCTTCTCTTCGTCACCAAACAGGAATTCCCCCTCAACAACTGGGCGAACCGAATCACCGACTTTAAGCTTCTTCAGTACGCGTTTGGTAATTTTCTCTTCCTTGCCTTTCGAGCTTGGCAGGTAGAAGGTCACAACTTCTTTTTTGTCTTTCTCGGTCAGTTCAAAACCATCCACACGCAGCAACGGAGTCTTCACCGCAAATGTCGGATAAGCAGATAACACGTGACCATCGATATTCACTGTCTCTTCAGGAGAGATAACAAGAGGCTTCGATTTAAGCGCGCTCTTGAATGATTTCTCGACCCCGCCTAGCAAGTTCTCTTTATCGGTATCAATCACGAAGTGCTGACTTGCCACGTCTTTGCCCAAACGGATTTGCGAACTAAAGCCGCTGCGATCACGCAGATAGACCAGCCATTGTTGAGTCTCGGTTTCACTCACTTGCACTGGAAGGTAAACCAAAGGACGCTCACTCTTGCTGGTTTTCAGCATGCGAACAAGTGGCAGTGTCATTGGGTGACGCTTACCGTTTTCGCCTTCAAGGGTGAAAGAGACTTGTTTTTTCTTCTTATCGACCTTGATGTTCAGCGCATGGACGTTGGTGTAGCGACTGGTAGTAGAAATACTGATGCGATATGGCACGCCTTCAACATTCACCGTTTCTTTCTTACCGATCATTTGTGCATTTGGCTGCTCTTGCAGGTAATCATAACCAGCAAACACCCACGCGTTGTTATCGAGGTAAGTTTTACCAATCAAAATCGGCGCTGAAAATTGAGTACGCTTGGTCAGGTTGACTACGGTATCGACAGTGTGTCCTGCAATGGTCATCGGCATTTTTACCGTCGGGCGCAAAATTGGTTTTTCACTGGTACGGCTACGGATCGCACTGATGCGTTCAAGATCATCGGTGATCTTAATTTCTTTACCTGTGTACGGATGATGAATCGTAAAGCTCACGGTCACTTGGTAAGGTTTGAAGCTGTCTGAATCCCACTTGGCTTTCGTCCCACCAAGGTCATCGATGATCGCCCACATCAATTTGTCGTCTTTCAGACTTTTGTATTCAGGTTTGCTACTGCTCACGTGGATGTTTTCAGCGTGCATTGACGTGGTATCGGCGCCAGTATCAATCTTACCGATAAATGGCACATCGCTTAGCTCAGGAATGTCGCTGTAGTAAACACTTTCTACACGACCTAAAACCAGTTTGTCATCAAGTTGATAGATAGGATCTTGAGTGGTCGCAGAAAGGGGTTGCGACCAAGCGAACGGCGTCGCTAATAAGGCACTAGAGAGCGCCAAAGCCAAAGACATTTTCTTCATCATTGTTTTCCGTATGAGCTAAGGTACAGGGGTTAGTCGATAACCAAATGTATAAGTTCTCAATTTAATTACAGTTTTGACACAAATCTGACTGATGTCCACCAGCGCTCGGTAAATTTTTGAGTTACTAGTTTAAAACATTGCAAATTCCATGAATGACCCCAATGTTCTATACACAACCAATACCCAAACAGAATTAAAGAGAATACACGGATGAGCCAAGCTATCTGTCGCATGATTGCTCAAGAGCTGAATGTTCGCCCTGAGCAAGTCAACGCTGCTGTAACCCTTATTGATGACGGTAACACGGTCCCATTTATTGCACGTTACCGTAAAGAGGTGACGGGCGGCCTTGATGATACCCAACTGCGTACTCTAGACAGCCGTCTGTCTTACCTTCGTGAACTGGACGATCGCCGTCAGACCATCCTGAAATCGATCCAAGAGCAAGGCAAACTTACGCCAGAGCTAGAACAAGAGATCACTCAGGCAGACAGCAAGACTCGTCTTGAAGACTTGTACCTACCTTACAAACCAAAGCGTCGCACCAAAGGTCAGATCGCGATTGAAGCCGGTCTTGAGCCGCTCGCAGACCAGCTTTGGAATCATCCGCAAACTGAGCCAGAAAGCGAAGCAAGTAAATACCTTGATGCAGACAAAGGCGTGGAAGACACCAAAGCCGCACTGGATGGCGCTCGCGCGATCATCATGGAGCGCATCGCGGAAGACGCAAACCTGCTAGAAAAAATTCGTGGTCACCTAAACCGCAATGCGGAAATGGGTGCTCGCGTCGTTGAAGGCAAAGAGCAAGAAGGTGAGAAGTTTAAAGATTACTTCAACCACAACGAGCCATTAAGCAAAGTACCATCGCACCGCGCACTGGCGATGCTACGTGGTCGTAACGAAGGCTTCCTGACATTGGCAATGAATGCCGATCCAGAACAGGAAGAAGGCGCTCGTCAGTCTTACTGCGAAACAATTATCGCTGACCACTATGGCGTGACACTTAGCAGCGCACCTGCGGATACATGGCGTAAGCAAGTGATCGGCTGGGCATGGCGCATCAAAGTATCGATGCACATGGAAACCGAGCTAATGGGCGCAATGAAAGAGCGCGCAGAAATCGAAGCGATTGAAGTATTTGCCACCAACCTAAAAGACTTGTTGATGGCTGCGCCTGCAGGTCCTCGTGCAACACTTGGTCTCGATCCGGGTCTGCGCACGGGCTCTAAAATCGCTATTGTCGATCCGACTGGTAAAGTGCTTGCAACCGAAACCATCTACCCTCACCCACCACAAAAGCAATACGACAAATCAGCGCAAATCGTTGATCACTTGGTGCGCAAGTACAACGTGGATTTGATTGCGATCGGTAACGGTACGGCTTCACGTGAAACCGACAGTTTTGTCGCAGACGTCATCAAACGTGGCAACCTGAAAGTTCAGAAGATCATTGTGAGTGAAGCGGGTGCATCGGTTTACTCAGCATCCGAGCTTGCAGCGAGAGAATTCCCAAATATGGACGTGTCTCTGCGTGGTGCAGTGTCGATTGCTCGTCGTCTGCAAGACCCACTGGCTGAGCTAGTGAAAATCGATCCTAAGTCGATCGGTGTGGGTCAGTACCAGCACGATGTTAGCCAATCAATGCTAGCAAAACGCCTAGATGCGATTGTGGAAGACTGTGTAAACGCGGTCGGTGTTGATGTGAACACCGCTTCTGCGGCGCTACTGACGCGCGTAGCGGGCTTGTCGAGCACCATCGCGCAGAACATTGTCGACTTCCGCGATGAAAACGGTCGCTTCGAAGCTCGTACAACCTTGAAGAAAGTACCTCGTTTAGGTCCTAAGGCATTCGAGCAGTGTGCAGGCTTCCTACGAATCATGGATGGTAAGAACCCTCTTGATGCGTCTGCGGTTCACCCAGAAGCGTACCCGGTGGTAAAAGCAATTTCTGAAAAGAACAACAAAGACATCAAAGCACTGATTGGTGATTCAAGCTTCCTAAAAGGTCTGCATGCGGTCGATTACACCGACGATAACTTCGGTGTGCCAACCATTACAGACATCATCAAAGAGCTAGACAAGCCGGGTCGTGACCCGCGTCCAGAATTCAAAACGGCAACGTTCGCAGAAGGCGTAAACTCAGTTTCTGACTTGGAACCGGGCATGATTCTAGAAGGCGTGGTGTCTAACGTAGCCAACTTCGGTGCCTTTGTTGATATCGGCGTTCACCAAGACGGTCTCGTACACATTTCTGCACTGACAGATCGCTTTGTGTCGGATCCACGTGAAGTGGTGAAAGCAGGCGACATAGTCAAAGTCAAAGTAATGGAAGTGGACGTGCAGCGTAAGCGTATTGGTCTATCGATGCGTATGAACGACGAACCGGGTCAAGACAACCGTAGCCAACGCTCATCAGCAGCGCCGCGTCGTAATGACCAACCGCAACGTCGTCAGCCTCGCCGTGATGACTCGTCATCTAACAGCTCAATGGGCGGTGCTTTTGCGGCGGCGTTTGCTAAAGCGAAAAAGTAATCTCGTCTAAGCTTCACCACTAATAACGAGGCTTCACCGCTAACTCGTGTTCATAGCTAAAAAGAAAACGCTCCAATCAGTTGATCTGCTTGGAGCGTTTTTATTTGAGTAGGATATTGAGTCGTCATAATACTGCTATCACTTCTGACGGTGTATGGGGCGCGACCGAGTGACCATAATGAAACTTAATCACCTTCCTGCGCTTTTCCATCAATCCCTCTTTGACCGCAGCATCCAAAATGCGCTTAGGTAATCGAAAGCGTATCGCGTAACCCTTACCCTGATCTTCGCTGTAACTCTTGAGCGCAAGCAAACCGAACAGACGTTCTAGCGTGTCTTCCGGTTCTTCGTGATAACGGGTATCCACCTCGGGTTCCACTTCGTAGTCTGGATGCTCCGATGGGTCCCACGAGGATTGGCGTCGCCGCTTCTCATCACTTTTTACTTTGCGCTCCGCATTGGTTTTCGCCAGTGCGACTGTTGGCGTCACAGGTTCTCGGACTTTATTTTCACGAGCAGCTTGTTCCGTCTGCACATTAACGGATGGGGCGATCAGTGGCACGCTTACGTTAGCCGATGACACAATCATTGCGAACCCTCCTCAGAGTCGCCCAACTCGTCAATACAGCAAACTCCTCCCACAAGAAGAGTTCGCTAAAACTTATATCGACCAATTTTTAAGCAGCTTTAGGGTTTTATTCGCTTAGATTTGTAGGCTCGCTAATTAAGCAGCAAATTCTCGCACTTGGAGACAAAACGCTTCATGTTCGGTCATGAACGGCGCATGAGAAGATTGGTTGAAAACAAACTGCTGAGTACTCGGCAACTGCTCACTCAAGTCACTTGCCACTTTGATTGGTACTAAACCATCAAGTCGACCATAAAGGCGCAGCATCGGCATCGAAAGAGAGGCCAAAGCATCGCGCAAATCCACATCGGCAAGAATATTCAAACCAACCAACAAGGAATCAGGGTTTGGCTGCGGACGCGATAGTACGGCTTGTTTGAGTTGTTTTACGTCTTTGCGCGCAGACGGACTGCCCATCGCTTGCAGCGCCATAAAACGCTCAATAGTGACAGAGAAGTCTTCCAGCAATTGATCGGTGAATGCGGTTAACACGTTAGGTTGAATGCCACGCCAAGGACGTTCAGCAGCAAATTTTGGTGAACTGGCTACCGTGATTAACTTACTTACACGCTGCGGAGCATTAAGTGCAATGTGGGTTGCCACCAAGCCACCTAATGACCAGCCAAGCCAGACTGCTTTCTCTGGTGCGTCTTGCAGAACAAGGTCAGCGATTTTTGCTAAGTCTTCGGCGTGGGATTCTGCGCTGTGTCCGTACCCCGGAAGATCGACCACATGCACTCGGAAATAAGGTTGAAGAGACTCGACGGTCTGCTGCCATACCGCACCATTCATACCCCAACCATGAAGCAACACCAAATCTGGTCCTTGACCAAATGACTGCCAGTGTAAATTCGTGCTCATGCTCTCGTTCTCTCCCACTTATCTTATTCCTTACCACGCAATCCAAGCTTTAGTCTGGTGACTCGCTCACCTCGGATGGATTGTATGTTATCTCATCAATGGCAAAACATCATGCATCGCGTACTTGGCAGCCAATGTGGTTTGTGTCGATTTCCCATGCCTCACCGCCAAACGCCCAACCTAATGCGTTGGTGTGACAGCTGTTTTGACCACCTCACACCAATTGAGCGCTGTATGCGTTGTGGTTTAAAAATGACAGAAAAGGAATCACAAGCCGCAACAGAGTGTGGAGAATGCCTGAAAGAACCACCACCATGGCAGCGTTTGTATACCTTGGGTGATTATGACTTCCCGCTCTCTCAACAAGTACAGCGTTTTAAAGATCACGGCGAAGTCTGGCATGTGGGCGCGCTCACTCAATTATTAGCAGAGCGAGTTGAGCAGCCTGCCCCAGTGATTACAAGTGTGCCCGTTCACTGGCAGCGCTTCTTAAAACGAGGTTTCAACCAGAGCCACATCTTGGCCAAACACCTCGCCCATCATTTAGATGTGCGCTATGAAAACAAGGTATTTAAACGCGTCAAAAACGTCCAATCACAACGAGGAAACAAAAAAGCCAGTCGCGAGCAAAATTTGCAAGGGGCATTTGCCCTACAAGGTGAGGTGGACTTTTCCCACGTCGCGATTGTGGATGATGTGGTTACAACAGGTAGTACGGTCCGACAATTATGTCATTTACTACTTGAAGTTGGCGTAGAAAGCATCGATATTTACTGCATCTGCAGAACTCCTGCGCCCGGTTCGCTCTAGATCGCTTCGCCATGTCTTAGCATCAAAAAGACTAGACCGAGGCGTTAACAGGAGTAGAATAGCAGCAATAGCCTACAAATTTACTCAGGTATTCGTCGTGTCAAATATTACTATTACAGAAACTGCGCAAACGCATTTCGCCAACCTTTTAGGCCAACAACCTGAAGGCACTAACATCCGAGTTTTCGTTGTTAACCCAGGAACCCAAAACGCAGAGTGTGGCGTATCTTACTGCCCACCAGAAGCGGTTGAAGGCACTGACACAGAAATCCCTTACAGCGGTTTCTCGGCATTCATTGACGAGCTAAGCCTACCGTTTCTAGAAGACGCTGAAATCGACTTTGTGACAGACAAAATGGGCTCTCAGCTAACGCTAAAAGCGCCAAACGCAAAAATGCGTAAAGTGTCTGACGATGCACCGCTTGTAGAGCGTGTTGAGTACGTAATCCAAACTCAAGTGAACCCGCAACTTGCAGGTCACGGTGGTCATGTAAACCTAGTTGAAATCACAGACGATGGCATCGCAATCGTTGCATTTGGCGGTGGTTGTAACGGCTGTTCAATGGTCGATGTGACACTAAAAGAAGGCATTGAAAAAGAGCTTCTTAATCAATTCGTTGGTGAACTGACAGCAGTTCGCGATGCAACTGAGCACGATCGTGGTGATCACTCTTACTACTAAGTCGTTCATGGCTTGCTAGTAATGCATATCGACGAGAAATGGGAGGCGTTTGCCTCCCATTTTTGTTTTCAATTGAGTTAAGCTGAATCATCACGCTAGAAACTCGAGCTTTCTTCTCATATATTAAGAAATCTCATTTCCCTCGATGAGTTAACGACACTAAGGAGCCAGCGTTATGTCGAAAAGGACCCCACCAGAGATTCTCTCTTGTCAGACGGTCGCACAATCTAAGCTGTTTGCTGTGGAAGCCCTCGACCTTCGCTTCTCTAATGGCGAGCTGCGTACTTATGAACGCATGAAACCAAGTGGTCGCGATGCCGTGATGGTTGTGCCTGTCACTGAGCAAGGTGACTTACTGTTAGTACGCGAGTACGCGGCAGGCACAGAACGCTACGAACTGGGCTTTCCGAAAGGTCTTATCGACCCAGGAGAGACACCATTACAAGCGGCCGATCGAGAGTTAAAAGAAGAAATTGGTTTTGGCTCTCATGAGCTAACGCCATTAAAACAGGTGATCCTTGCACCTTCTTACTTCTCCAGCAAAATGACACTGTTCTTAGGACAGAGCCTATACCCTGAGAAACAAGAAGGTGACGAGCCAGAACCATTAGAAATCGTTCGCTGGCCATTAGCGCAAGCGGAAGAACTATTAACGCACTTAGATTTTTGTGAAGCACGAAGCATCACAGCGTTGATGTTGGCACTGAAACACTTACAAAACACCACTCACAAACAAAACTAATCGCAGCCGAAGAGCTGGACCATAATTGTGAGAAAGGACCATTACTTATGCCAATGACAAAAGATTTATCTCACCTGCTCCCGCAAGTCATCGAAATTGCTCGCAGCGCGGGACAATTGATTCTCGATATTTACGAGAAAAAGCAGTACGAAGCTTACACCAAAAGTGACGAGACCCCAGTCACCAGTGCTGATATCGCAGCGCACAAATTGATCACCGAGCGTTTAAGCGAACTTACGCCAGATATCCCCGTGCTTTCTGAAGAAGCCGCGGACATCAGCTTAGAGCAACGTGCGCAATGGGAACGCTACTGGTTGGTTGACCCACTTGATGGTACACAAGAGTTCATCGCGCGCAGCGGTGACTTCGCGACCATTATCGCCCTTATCGACAACAACAAGCCAACCATGGGTGTGGTTTACGGTCCGGTTTCTGGCGTGACTTATTATGCATACAACGGCAAGGGCGCGTGGAAGATTCCAGACATGTCTGAGAGCGTGAAAATCCACACTCACAAACATGAACAACCTGGGCAAAACATCGCTATCGCAATCAGCCGTCGCCAAGACATCAACCGCATCACGAGCCGCATGAGTAGCGCTTGGAACTATGATTTAATTCCACTCGGCTCTGCCGCACTTAAAGCGTGCCTTGTCGCTGAAGGTGCAGTGGACTGTTACTTACGTCTAGGTCCAACTGGCGAGTGGGATACCGCTGCTACACAATGCATTGTAGAAGAAGCGGGCGGGCGAATTCTTAGTACGCAACTTGAACCGCTGTCTTACAATGAGCGCGAGACGTTGGAGAACCCGAACTTCATCGTACTGGGTGACGCGGATTTACCTTGGGATGAGATTCTCCAGCGCAAAGATTAACCCCAATCCAATCAGCCCCATTGCTAGATTTTAAAAGGCCACGAATCGAGTTCGTGGCCTTTCTTTTTTCTTCTTGTACAGCGATAGAAGTATTTGGCCTACTATGATCTAAATACTTCCTTAGCTGTACACACTTAAATTATTCAATTAAAAATCAATAATTTACTCCAAGACCCATAATCAGCTGGATTTCTTGTACAGCGAATAGAGGGTTTGGCCTACCATGATCCAAAAGCAAAAAGAGCTGCACACTGGCAGCTCTTTGATAATGTTCTGAATGACAGATTTGGCTAGAAACGCCCTTTGTAATCAAACTCGTATTGCCCTTGAGCGTTTGGATTACCTAACCATTTCAGCTGGTCACTCATGCCTGATGGGAACTCTGCTCCTGGCTTAAACCACGCTTTGGTAGAGTAACGTTGATTTGGCATTAGCTCAGCAGAAAACGCCGCCGATACTTGCTTGCTCTTTTGCTCACCCGATGCCGAAAGCACACTGTCTTTACAGTTTAAATCAGCAATGACAGGGCCTAGTTCAAGACTGCCAAGTGGGCTTTGAATACCACTTGCGCTCCAAACTAGCGTGCCTTCAGCCGTCTTACACCAAGGTGCCGCATACGTCGCATGACGGATGTTCAACTCAAGCTGCCCATCCACACCAACAGGTACAGGAAGGCGAGCTTGCTCCACCACTCTGGCTGCTGGAATCGACGCCACTAAGTTTTCTGCGTATGGACCGCTGGTAAGACTGTAGCCAACCAAGCCACGTCCACGCACGTCCATATCGCTCCCACGACCAAAACGTACCGCGAATTCTGCTTTACCAGTAAATAGACCTGAAAGTTGGAAGTCCCAGTTCACTTCACCTAAGTTTTGACGCTGCCAACGCACATTGGATGCACTGCCTTGCCAAACCGTGCCTTGCGCACCTTGAATATCCAAACCTCTTACCGTCGGCACTTGTTGCAATACCCAAGAGATTGGCAAGCCAGCGATCAAACTGGTCGAGAAAAAGGCAATAAAAATCACCACATAAAGAACGGCTTTCTTCACCTTAACCTCGCTTAAATTGCAGGCGGTTTACGTCAATCATACCGGCTTGGTCGGTACGGTCGATGTCTAGGAATTCCACCTCAATCCCTTGTTGTTCTTTTAGATAACGCAACCAATCCACCATCTGGTTAAACGCCAATGGTTTGATCCACACTTGGACACTGTCATTACGCGGCTGTACGCGAATGAGCTCAACTTTGTAACGGCGAGCCGATGAGGAGACTACTTGGTTCAATGGTTGATTAGAGAAGCTGACACCACCGCTTTTACGTAGTGCGGTAATATCATCGGCTTTGTTTTGCACCCACGTTAATAGCTGCTTTTCACTTTGAATTCGAGACTGCGCTAGCTCTGCACGTTGATTCATTGGCTGCAAGATGCCCCAATAAATGATACCTAGCACAGCAATTGCGCCACAGCCCATCACCAAACGTTGTTCACGCTGTGAGATGCTACTCCACCAAGTTTGAGCTTGTGCGATTAAGTTTTTCATCATCACCTCACTGACGCTTCAACACGAAGCTGCCCATCACAACATTGCCGTTGCGGTTCAGCTGACCTTGTTCAACGTTAAACTTCTCTGCCAATTTCACACGAGCTTGCTCGAATGGCTGGAAGTCAGAGCTGCTCGCTTGAATACGAACTTCGCCACGTTGACCATCATATTTGAAGCTAGTGATCTGAAGATCATTAACCTGACCTAATGTCGAAGGCAGTGCCGCGATCCAAGATAGCATCGCCACATCACTCGAACCACCAGACAGACGACGCTCTTCATCGGTCATCTGACGCTTCAAGTAACTAACGGTAGGAATGCGTTTTTTATTCGGGAAAACTTGGCGGAAGATACGTTCACTCTCTTCACGATACGCTTGGGCCTGTGCTTCGTACTTATGCACCATCAACAACTGCTGACCAACCAACACGACAAGTAATACACCCGCAGCAATCGCGGCCTTTTGCCAAACCTTAACGTACTTACCCCAAGAGGATTTTGGCTTGAAAGTACCAGTCAGTAGGTTGACCTTGCTTTCTGTCGTTCCTTTCGCCAGAAGCGCCATCGCCATTTCTTCTGGCTTAGCGATCCAAATGTCTGACACTGCAGATTCAGGCACAGAACTGTAGCAATCGAGCTTCCAGCCTTCATGACTTTGTAAGTAAGAGGATAAGTACAGGTCAAGCCAAGACGCATCGACAACCGCACCTTGATTTTGAGAATGACGAATCAGCCATTGCTCGCCCAGTTGGACGGCAGAACTGCTTTCTTCGTCAACAGGCATCGCAAGAACATCAGGCAGCATGCGCTTGATAACAAGGCCTTGGCTGGAGAAACGCTGCAAAATGGTTTGAATCCAAGCACGCTCGACAGCACACACTCGTGCTGCTTCCGCTTGCTTGTCTAATACTGTGAAATGCAGGTTGTCCACGTCTTGCGCGACTTCATCTTCCACCAAATAAGGCAGCATGCTGTCAAACTGACGCGCAGCACCTGGCGGAATATCCACTTTTGTTAACACAACATCATTACTCGCCAGTAGCGCCACAATTTGTCGCTGATCGGCGTAAGCAACCAGTTCGTCCAGATGTTCCCATCCGGCAAGCTCACCACTGGCAATCACTTCTTGCTGTTGTGTCGACCATACCAACCATGGAATGGTACTTTGTTGTTCGCTACTCAGCCGAACGGTCAGAAACTCGCTCACTGATTCCTCCAAAACGACGGCGAACGACAGTCACCGTTTCTCTATCTGTACTTTGTAAAAGGCTACGGAGGCGTACTCGGGATTCATCCACCAGTACTTGAACATCCAGCTCAAAGAAAGCGCTGTCGACTCCTAAGTAACCTTTGGCATTTTTCTTTACGTCATCGCTTAAGCCAGCTAATTCTGACTCAGACAAAAATTCATCTACGCTGTCCCAACCATCAAAAGGACGCTTTTCTATCAACTGCACCGCATCGCTGCTGCTAAGGCCCGGCGTGAACATTGCCACCAAAATAGGCGCTTGTTCGACTTCAATGGTATTGATGTTCAAGCGCCAGTCATCGCTAGGGAGCGCACAGACCATTGGGGCTATCTTCTGGTAAATATCCCCACTCACTTGGTAAACCGCTCGCAGTTCACTGGCATCGGCCATCCAACCATTCGGTGGCAGGTATTGCGGTTTCATCGCTTCATAAGTGCTGTCTTCAACACCAGCCGTAGAGCGCACCGTGCTGTCACTATCCACGTATTCCCACGTCGAGTCTGCAATCACTTCAGCTTGATAAGGTTCAACGTCTTTCTCTTCCATCAATCGTTGGAAGACTTGTACTAAGTATGGACGATTTGTCGAATCCCCGGAGGGTTGTACACTCGCTAACACGTTCAAATTGAAGCAGGCTTGTTTATCGATGATGCGGCCAGCGGCTTGACCATAATCCAACGGGTAGACCTGCTCTTTTATCGCCCAGGGCTGACTTAAGTTGATGTTATCGTCGTCTTCATAGCTCTGTTCGATACCAATCTCAGCCAACGCTTCTACCCCCAAGCTATACCAGTAAGCTTGTTGGTAATTAATTTGATTCGAACCACGCTGAAACTGCAGAAACAATCGCTCTGACATGCTTGCGGCTATCGTGGTCATGATGGCAAGTAACATCAGCACGATAAGGAGCGCGACCCCACGTTGACGACTAGCCATTACTGCCTCCAGATGAATCGTTCCCATCAGATGAACTGTTACCACCGGATGAGTTGCTGTCTCCTGATGAATTGCCACCACCAGAGTTATCTTGACCACTTGATACCAGTTTTCCATTTGGTGTCAGGTAAGTACGAGAGATCTCTCCGTAGTCTTTCAGCTTCAATATCACAGACACAGCTTTGGGTAACTCACTGCCGTTTTCCCACGTTTTCTTCCATGATTTTCCATCAAAGAAGCGCATATCGAATTCTTCGACATTGGTAAGCAATGGCGTCACAATGCCTTCTTGCCCTGTTGGCGTATCTGGGTAGCGCCACCACACACGTTGCAGCACTTCATCTTTAATGCGGTAGCCCACTTTCGTGACTTCACCACGTGGAAATTGCTGTTGTGGGTTGTGCCAACCCAAACGCGCAAACAGCACGCCTTTCGCATCCGAATCCAGCAGGTATTCGGACCAAAACAGCAGCTGCTTTGATGGCTCTTCACCATTGGTGCGCACCTGGCGCATGGCCATCTGACGGAAGTCATTATCCATCATCACCATCGCACGCTGCAGTTCATTCAAGCGTTGGGTGCGTTCTTGCGACAGAACATTACTGCGCTGCACTTGCGATACGACTTGGTAAGCGGCCACGCTCATGCTGGCAAAAATCGCAATCGAAACCAGTACCTCAATCAAGGTAAAACCTCGATTTGATTTCATTGTTGGCGCCTTATATCGCTTATTACTCAGCAACATAACTTCTCACCGTGACAACAGGGCTCGCTTCTTTCTCAGTTGCGACGCTGACATCAAATGCTTTCAGCAATGGCTGCGCGGTGGCAACAGGAGTGACCTTCCAATACCAAGTACGCCCCGCCAACTCTTCAGTGCCTTTTTTGGCTTTGAGTTTTTCCGTCGAGAGCATCACATTGGCCATTTGGTTATCCACAACCATGGCTGCAAACATTTTTTCTTCTAAATAACTGACGGTATTGATGTGCTGGCTCACTGAGCGAATCACACTGATCGCTGCCGTTGCGAAGATCGCTAGAGCGACCAACACTTCAAGTAATGTCATACCTCGCGTGTTGCGGTGCGACGAGCCAATACGGCTTGGCTTAGAATATCGAATTGTCATCGTCTTCCGCTTCTTCCCCAGGCGCTAACAATTTGATTTCGCCTGTTTCTTTACCAATGATTCGCCAACCATCGTTGAATGCATCTCCTTCTTCAGGAAAGAAAGATAGGGTGAATGGCGTAATCTCAGCACTTGAGAAAATGAACACTTGAGGTGGTTTCACTTTCTTCTTCTCTTTGTCCTCTTCCTCGGCAAACATGTCTTCATCAAACAGAGAGCCAGGTTCGAACAATCGATCGTCTTTATCCCAAGCACCACCGCCTAAATCCAATTGCAATGAAATATCCCCTTCGAGTTTTGTCTCACTTGGGATTTGCTTTAACTCAAGTGGTTGCCAACCATCTTGGGTCAAGCTCAACAAGGTGTAGGTGGATTTAACATCATCAACGCGCAGACCAAAGTCTTTGCCACTTAACACGGCTTCTTCATTGAGCAGTTGTAAGCGTTGAAAAAAACTGTGCGCGTATTGTTTGGAAAGGTCTTTCTGACTAGTAGGCAAGGTAGCGATCACCGCCACGGCGGTAAGAGATAACAAAACCAGCACCAATAGAATTTCTATCAATGTAAAACCGAGATGTTTTTGCATTTGCTTCATTAGTGCTGGTTTCAGCTAGCGCTTATTGGAAATCTTGCATGTTCCAGTTGCCGATATCTGCAGCTGGACCTTCACCGCCCTCTTGGCCGTCAGCGCCTAGAGTAAAGATATCAATCGTGCCATTGTCCCCAGGGCTTAGGTATTGGTACTCGTTACCCCATGGATCAGATGGAAGACGTTTGATGTAACCACCGTCACGGTAGTTGCGCGGCTCTGGGTTAGATGGTTTGTTCACCAATGCATCTAAACCTTGGTCAGTCGTTGGGTAAACGCTGTTATCCAACTTGTACATGTCCAACGCGTTTTCCAATGCCACGATGTCTGTGATCGCTTTCTGTTGGTCTGCTTTTTCTTTGTTACCTAGCAAGTTAGGAACAACAACACTCGCCAAAATACCTAGGATAACCACAACAACCATCACTTCTAGAAGTGTAAAGCCTTGTTGCTTACTGCGTTTAAATTTCATTATTTTCTCCGAAAGTTAGATTCAAGCCATGCCTTCAATAGACACGTCTTAACTCGAATTCTATCCGCTCATTAAGTTATTCATTTCCAACATTGGCATCAATGTCGCCATTACGATGAAAAGTACCAAACCCGCCATCAGTGCAATCAATACTGGAGTAAAAATGCCAAGTGCAATGTTGACCGTCGATTCAAAGTTTTGGTCTTGGTTATCCGCCGCTCGCGTCAACATGCTTTCAAGCTCACCACTTTGCTCACCACTGGAAATCATGTGTAGCATCATTGGTGGGAACAAGCGAGTTTGGTCGAGCGCTTTACGCAGACTTGCCCCTTCACGTACGTTGTCTGCCGCCACTAACACTTGTTGTTTCACATAACGGTTCGACATAACGTCAACTGCCACACGCATGCCTTCAAGAATAGGAATCGCACTTGAAGTACAAATCGATAAGGTGCGAGCAAATCGCGATGTGTTCAGACCGCGAGAAATCTTGCCAATTAGCGGTAAGCTAAGAATTTTTTGGTCCCAAGCCAAGCGAAAATTTGGTTTCTGTAGTGCCAGTTTTAAACCGTAAAAGAACACCACAAAGACAACAAAAATGATTAAGCCCCATTCTTGGACAAACTCACTCGCAGACAATAGCATTTGCGTAGACTGTGGTAGCTCTTGCCCCATTTGAATGATTGGCTCAATGATTTTCGGCACCACTGAAGAAAGCAGCAACGACACAATGCCCACCGCAAACACCACCAGCACCACTGGGTAAATCATGGCTTGAAGCAGTTTAGAGCGCATCTTTTGGCGGTTTTCTACATAATCCGCCAAACGCTCTAGTACCGCGTCTAAATGACCGGACTTTTCACCAGCCGCCACCATAGATCGAAATAGCTCGTCAAACACATGTGGGTAATCACCCAAACTGTCTGCAAGCGGATAACCCTCAGTGACTTTCGAGCGCACGGCCGCAATCATTGAGCGAATACGTGGCTTTTCAGCCTGCTCTGAAACGGCTTTCAAACACTCTTCCAATGGCATGCCAGATTGCACAAGCGTTGATAGCTGACGCGTAATTAGGGCAAGCTCTGCGGTTTTGATACCACGTTTGAATCCAACTGATGCACCTGAAGACTTCGCAGCTTTGGCTTTGGCTTCCATCACCTCTACAGGGATCATGCCCTGTTCTTTTAGGCGTTGGCGCACCTGACGAGCATTATCCCCTTCAATGGTGCCTTTCTTTTGTTTGCCTTTCGCGTCTAGCGCTTTGTATTCAAATGCTGCCATTACGCTTCCTTGGTCACTCGCATCACCTCTTCAAGAGAAGTGATACCACGACTGACTTTGCTTAGGCCATCACTACGAATGCTTGGCGTGTGCGCTCGTACGGCTTTTTCAATTTCTTGTTCACCCGCTTCACTGTGGATCAGTTCTTGAACTTTCTCATCCACCATCAGCAGTTCGTGAATACCAGTACGACCGCGGTAACCTTTTTGGTTACACACTTCACAGCCTTTTGCACGATGCAGAACCAGCGATTCGTGCTCTTCCAGACCGAACAGTTTCTTCTGTTCTTTATCCGCTTCGTATGGCTCTTTACAGTCAGAACAAAGGGTACGAACTAGGCGCTGTGCTAGCACGCCCAATAGCGAAGAAGAGATCAGGAAGGGTTCAATACCCATGTCACGCAGACGAGTTATTGCGCCAACCGCGGTGTTGGTGTGTAACGTTGACATCACTAAGTGACCAGTCAAAGAGGCTTGCACGGCAATTTGTGCAGTCTCCAAGTCACGGATCTCACCAACCATCACTACATCCGGGTCTTGACGAAGAATCGCACGTAGACCACGCGCAAAGGTCATATCAACCTTAGGGTTTACCTGTGTTTGGCCGATGCCATCGATATCGAATTCGATAGGATCTTCAACAGTCAGAATGTTGCGTTCGTTGCTGTTGATCTCTTGCAAGCCCGCGTACAAGGTCGTCGACTTACCCGAACCTGTCGGACCGGTTACCAAGATAATGCCGTGAGGGCGACCAATCAAATGACGGAAGTTGTCATGCACTGAAGGGGTCATACCCAAACTATGCAGATCAAGACGAGTCGCGTTCTTATCCAGTAGACGCATTACCACACGCTCACCATGCGATGAAGGCATGGTCGATACACGCACGTCCACCGCACGACCACCGATACGCAGTGAAATACGACCATCTTGAGGTACGCGTTTTTCCGCAATATCCAGCTTCGCCATAACCTTCACACGAGAAACCAGCAAAGGTGCTAGCTTGCGGCTCGGGGTTAAGACTTCACGCAATACACCATCGACACGGAAACGAATCGAAAGGGTTTTCTCGAACGTCTCAATATGGATATCCGACGCCCCTTCTTTGATCGCTTCACCCAACATGGCGTTAATCAATTTGATGATTGGCGCATCATCTTCCGATTCCAACAAATCTTCGTCGTGAGGCAGTTCTTCTGCTAATGAGAAGAAGTCATCACTGTCTGCGCCAATGTCTTCCATCAACTGACGGGCTTCAGAAGAATCACGTTGATAAGCTTCAGTGAGCTTTTTATCGAACGCTTCTTTGTCCATCACTTGAGGAATAAAGTTTTGTTTCAGTACTCGACGTACTTCAACCAGAGCCGCAGGGTTAAGCGGCTCTACGTAATACAGAATTGGAGGGCGCTCAGGGTGCTCCGTCTCCAAAACCAGTTTAAAGCGATTGGCAAAACTGAATGGCAGACGGCGCATACTTGGCGCTGTGTCTAACATATCAACCATTATTCTTTACCATCTGATCAATGAACGCTTGGATTTCAGCAGGATGCTTACGATCTTGACCAAACTCAGGAATCACTGGGATATTTGAGTCGTCCATTAGCTTCAAGCCTTCTTGCGCTTTGTATAACTGCTCTGCACGAATGAAGTTGTATTTACGCTGAGTAATACCATCTGCCGTCATACCATCACGGATGATGGTTGGTTTGATGAATACCATCAGGTTGCGCTTCTCAGTTTGCGTACTGGTTGATTTGAACAGTTGACCAATCACTGGGATATCACCCAGTAGCGGTACTTTAGATTCACTCTCCAGAGCACGTTCATCGACGAGACCACCAAGCACAAGCATTTGGCCATCTTGGATCATCACAGAGGTGTTTAGCTGACGCTTAGCAAAACGTACGTCAACCGCACCATTTGCACCCAAAACGTTAGACACTTCTTGCTCAATGTTTAGCTGAACTGAGTCACCTTCGTTGATTTGAGGAACCACTTTCAGTTTAATACCGACTTCTTTACGATCGACCGTTTGGAATGGGTTATCGTTGTTTGAGCCAGCTGTCGAGCCTGTAATTACAGGCACCTCTTCACCAACGATGAAGGACGCTTCACCGTTATCCATCACTGTAATGCTTGGAGAAGATAGGATGTTTGAGTTTGAATCCGATGACACAGCGGTAATCAACGCCGTCCAGTCACCCATCATGATGCTCATTGCCGCACCATTAACACCACCAAGTGCAGCGGCTAGTGTCGAATAGTCGCCCTCTTCCGTGTAGTTTCGGGTTTCCCATTTATTGGTGTCACTATTCCAATAACTCTCTTCTTTAGTTGTGTCTTTCGCTTCTTCAAGACCAACCATGACATTACCGATTTGTGCGCCAGTGTTGCCGTATTGGATCACTGCGCCGGTTTCTAGGTTACCCCATTGGACACCTAGGTTGATGCCGTCACCTTCTGACATTTCCACGATGAGCGCTTCAATCAGAACCTGTGCACGACGAATATCAAGCTGAGCGATCACATCTTGCAGTGCCATCATAATATCTGGCGGCGCAGTCAAAACTAGCGAGTTGGTTGCTTCGTGAGCGGCAATCACCACTTCACCACGCTGTGCACTTGATGCGCCTTTTTGACCTGCTTGCTTCTCAGCCTGTAGGTTGTCAGATACACCTTTTAGTACATCAACTAGGTCTTCCGCTTTCGCGTACTTTAGGTAAACCACGCGGTTATTGCCTTTGGTCGCCATTTCAACGTCAAGTTGACGAATCAAACGCTTCAGACGTGCACGAACTTTAGGGTCACCAGAAATCAGGATGGAGTTAGTACGCTCATCCGCTACGATTTTTGGTTCTAGGAATTCAGGCGTACTCTTTTGGTTGGTCGTTTTGTTCAGGGCATCAACGATACGCACCATCTCAGAAGCAGACGCATTGCGCAGCTCTACGACTTCAATTTCTTTGTCACCCGCTTGGTCAACGCGCTTGATGATTTCCGCTAGGCGGTTTACTACCGCAGCGCGACCCGTGATCAAGATGATGTTAGCTGGATCGTAGTGCACCACGTTACCGGCACCTGCGTTATCAATCAGTTGACGCAGTAGCGGAGAAAGTTCACGAACCGACACATTACGCACCGCAACCACACGGGTAATCACGCTGTCGCCTTGCGCACTGTCATCACCCAAAACCGGGATTGCTGACGTTTTTGAATCTTTCGCTTTGATGACTTTCAACACACCATTGTCCATTTCGACAACGGCATAACCGTACACTTCCAGAACGTTCAAGAAGAAGCTGTAGTACTGCTTTTCGTTAAGAACGTCGTAACTACGTACGTCAATCTTACCGCGTACAGACGGGTCAACGATGATGGTCTTCTCTAGATTGCGACCAACAATATTGATGAATTCTTGAATATCAGTGCCTTTGAAGCTGGCACTAAACTCGTTCGCCATCGCACCCGGAGCGCAGAGTAGTGTCCCTGCAAGTAACCAAGTACTTTTGCTAAACCAATGTTTCACGTATGTCTCCCTGAACTTACGCAGCTTGCCTAAGTATTACAATTGGATATAGATGTCGTACTGCTGGCCATCGCGCTCAACAGTCAAATTCAGTTCTTGCGGATCGTTCATCACTTGCATCAGTTCTACTGAAGATGAAGGATCACTTAAATCGATCCCATTTAATTGCACCGCAATATCACCAGGTTTTAGACCGACATCATTAAACAACGCCGCATCACGACCTGGTGAGACGCGATAACCGACGATTCCTCCATCCTTTTTGACTGGAGAAATGTTGATGTACTTGAATACGCTTTGCGGATCTTTGGAAATCTCCGCACGAATTTGGTCGACCTTCTCACTCACCGCTGATGATTTATCCGCTTTCGCCGCTTGCGGGCGGGCTGCTGGACGTGTTTCAGACAGTTTGCTGTACTCGATACCTTCGAGCATTAGGGTTTCATCACGGCCTTGGTTGTCAATGATCACACGATCGACCAATACCGCTTTTAATTCTGCACGTGTGCCATCAATTTCTTCGCCGATCCCATAAGTGGCTTGCTTGCCTCGATTGGCGATCACCGCTAGGCTCGTTTTTGCGTTGCTGCTCGCAACTGCACCAACAAGTGTTAGGTTTAAGCGAGTTTTAGGCGCATCTTGCACAACAGGTTGTTCTACTACGACCGGCTTTTGCTCGGTGTACTTTCCGAACAAGTTCGCATTTTGAAGGGCGTTGAAATCAATCGCGTCCTTTTTATTCGTAGACGCAACAGCACCTGCTGATGGCTTCCATTGAGTCACATCAGAAGTTTGAGGCATTGCTAGCCACACCACTTTACCCAATATCCAACCTGTCATTGCTATGAATAGACAAGTTAAGAACAAACTGAGTTTCGCTTGTATGGTGTGATTGTTGGACTTAATCTGAGCCAGTAGCGGGCTGCTTGCTAATCCTGCACTTAGCTCTAAACGCTTCACTGAATTGATTCCTTTATTCTGACGTCGGCCGACCTTAAGTATAAGTAAAGATTGTCGACTCTATCTTGCTAAAATTGCAATAAAATTACTACTCAACAAAGAGCAGTGAACTATATCACAAGTTCCTTTTCATACCTTTTTCTTATGCAGTTTTTGCCAACTCCCTTGAAAAAAAACAGCCTTGGCTCCATCTGTAGGTGAATAATCCACCAGTCACTGCATCATTCTTGCAGTGATTAGATAGTGTAGAGTCGTATGAGTTCCACAAATGAAGCCGTAAGGCTAGATAAATGGTTATGGGCTGCCAGATTTTATAAGACCCGTTCCATCGCACGCAATATGGTCGATGGCGGTAAAGTCCACTATAATGGGCAACGAAGCAAACCAAGCAAAATCGTTGAGTTGGGTGCTGAGATTCGTCTTCGCCAAGGTAATGAAGAGAAGACGGTGATCATCGAGAAAATCTCTGATCGTCGAATGGGCGCGCCAATCGCTCAAACGCTCTATCGCGAAACTGACGAGAGCGTTAGCCAACGCGAAGAGTTCGCGAAACAGCGTAAACTCAACGCCCACAACCCTAGTCCGGAACGCCGCCCAGACAAAAAGCAGCGCCGCGACATCATTAAGTTCAAACACCAATAAAAGCCGGAATTACCGACGAGGAAAGCACTCCATGGCAAATAATGTTTTAAACCGCTACCTATTTGAAGATCTTTCTGTACGTGGCGAGTTGGTTCAATTGGATGAAGCATACCAACGTATTATCTCCAGCAAGGAATATCCGGCAGCACTGCAAAAACTGTTGGGTGAGCTACTCGTTTCAACCACACTTTTAACTGCAACTTTGAAGTTCGAAGGCTCAATCACTATCCAACTACAAGGTGATGGCCCTGTATCTTTGGCAGTCATCAACGGCGACCACGATCAGAAGATCCGTGGCGTAGCTCGTTGGGAAGGCGATATTGCTGATGACGCAACGCTGCATGAAATGATGGGTAAAGGTTACCTAGTGATCACCATCGAGCCGAAAAAAGGCGAACGCTACCAAGGCGTGGTTGGCCTAGAAGGTGAAACACTGGCTGACGTTATCGAAGGCTACTTCGCAAACTCAGAGCAGCTAAAAACGCGTTTGTGGATCCGCACTGGTGAGCACGAAGGCAAAAAGCATGCGGCAGGTATGATGATCCAGGTAATGCCAGACGGTACAGGTACACCTGAAGACTTTGAACACCTAGAGCAACTAACAGCAACGGTTAAGAACGAAGAGCTGTTCACGCTACCAGCAAATGAACTGCTTTACCGTCTATACAACCAAGACTCAGTTCGTCTATACGAGCCACAACCTGTGGAATTCCACTGTGGTTGTTCTCGCGAGCGCAGTGGCGCGGCGATCATCACAGTTGATAAAACTGAAATTTATGACATTTTGGCAGAAGAAGGCACAATTTCTTTACATTGTGATTACTGCGGCACGTCATACACGTTCGACGAACCTGAAATTACCGAACTGTATACGCAAGCAACTTCCGGCAATAAAACCGTGCATTAATTTTCATAGCTTAACAAGCATGTAATTTACCCATCAAAAGGCCAGCATCACGCTGGCCTTTTTGTGATCAAACCCTCGTATAACTTAGCCTCCCACGTAATAAAGCAACCGCTTAATTTTAAATAATTAATAATTCTTTTGCCCTAGCGCAAAGGTTTGCGGCCACGATAAACTATTCGCACCAATATGTGACGGGTTACCTAAAACCACACTGAAATCATGGATAATTTTTGAACTATATCCCTGTTTTCTCCCCGCCCCGTTGCTAGCATGGTGAGCAGATAAAAATTAAAACATTCTTACAAAATCCCTACAAAAATCCTTATAAGGAGCACCTATGACCGTTATGGAACATACAAAGGCTGCAACACTTGATCTAACCAAACACGGACTGCACAACGTTAAAGAGGTTGTTCGCAACCCAAGCTACGAAATGCTGTTTGAGGAAGAGACCCGTGCTGACCTAACAGGTTATGAACGTGGTGTGGTTACAGAACTCGGCGCGGTTGCCGTAGACACTGGTATCTTTACTGGTCGCTCACCAAAAGATAAGTACATTGTTAAAGATGCAACGACAGAAGAACACATGTGGTGGACTTCTGACGCAGTGAAAAATGACAACAAACCAATCAACAAAGAAGTATGGGACGACCTAAAAGAGCTAGTGACCAACCAGCTTTCAGGCAAGCGTCTATTTGTGATTGACGGTTATTGTGGTGCAAACCCAGACACTCGTTTGAGCATTCGAGTGATCACCGAAGTAGCGTGGCAAGCACACTTCGTGAAAAACATGTTCATTCGCCCAACAGAAGAAGAGTTGGCAACGTTTGAACCTGATTTTGTGGTAATGAACGGTGCGAAGTGCACCAACGAGAAGTGGGAAGAGCATGGTCTGAACTCTGAAAACTTCACTGTGTTCAACCTAACAGAGCGCACTCAGTTGATCGGTGGTACTTGGTACGGCGGCGAAATGAAGAAAGGCATGTTCGCAATGATGAACTACTTCCTTCCGCTAAAAGACATCGCATCAATGCACTGTAGTGCAAACATGGGTGAAGAAGGCGATGTTGCGATCTTCTTCGGTCTATCTGGCACAGGTAAAACTACCCTATCTACCGATCCTAAACGTGCACTAATTGGTGATGACGAGCACGGTTGGGATGACGACGGCGTGTTCAACTTCGAAGGCGGCTGTTACGCGAAAACCATCAAGCTATCGAAAGAAGCTGAGCCTGATATCTACAACGCCATCCGCCGTGACGCACTACTAGAGAACGTAACGGTTCGTAGCGATGGTTCTATCGACTTTGATGACGGTTCTAAGACTGAAAACACTCGTGTGTCTTACCCACTGCATCACATCGACAACATCGTTAAGCCAGTATCGAAAGGCGGTCACGCAAACAAAGTGATTTTCCTATCGGCTGATGCATTCGGCGTTCTTCCTCCGGTTTCTAAACTGACTCCTGAGCAAACTAAGTACCACTTCTTGTCTGGCTTTACCGCTAAGCTAGCGGGTACTGAGCGCGGCATCACTGAACCAACGCCAACCTTCTCAGCATGTTTTGGTGCAGCATTCCTAACTCTACACCCAACTAAGTACGCAGAAGTGCTAGTGAAACGTATGGAAGCAGCAGGCGCAGAAGCTTACCTAGTCAACACCGGCTGGAACGGCAGCGGCAAACGTATCTCTATCCAAGATACACGCGGCATCATTGATGCGATCCTTGATGGCTCGATTGAAGAAGCGAAAACTAAGCACATTCCAATCTTCAACCTAGAAGTGCCAACTTCGCTACCAGGTGTGGATCCAGGCATCCTTGACCCACGTGATACCTACGTTGACCCACTACAATGGGAAAGCAAAGCGAAAGACCTAGCAGAGCGCTTCATCAACAACTTTGATAAGTACACTGACAACGCAGAAGGTAAATCACTAGTGGCAGCTGGCCCTCAGCTAGACTAAGCCACTCGCTAAGCCTTCGTGACTTAGCTACAAAAATAATCTTCAAGCCCCTCTTTTGAGGGGCTTTTTATTGAATCCAACCTGAGATTGATACAAGCTTAAGCCTATCTAAGTAAGTCGATACTCACTTACTCCAATTTACAGACAGGTTTTGGCAGGGATGAAAACAGCAGGTCGAATTCTACTTCTTATCGTCATACTGGCGATCGCGATTCCAGCCGTCTTTGTGGGCATGCTGACCACCTCTTATTCTCGCCAAACGTGGAACCTGTTTTCCGATCTAGTCGACTTGCCACTGCAAGCAGACAACGTTCAATACGAGTTTCCTTACCACCTAACCCTTAGTGGGATAGCGATCAAACAAGACAAATTACCCTTCATCGAGCAAGTCGATCTATGGCTAAACCCTGATGTTCGTCGCGATGGAAAATGGATTGTCGATAGCCTGTTGATTGATGGACTGAGCCTGCAGCAAGGTATGCCAACAATGCCAAAGCTCAACAATGTCTACTTCCACCAAATCGCCTTAAAGAACATCGATTACGCCGATGATGCATTCAGCATTAATGGCTTGAACGTCCAAATCCAAGACCCTACTTGGTCAAGTGACACGCAGCAAATGCCTTATGGCGAGGTTCAACTCTCTGCCGAACAATTGTATTGGAATGGTGAAGCTTTCAATAAACTGCTTGTCGATGCGGACTACAAAGCGCAAGACAGCACACTTTATGGCGCATCGTTTAAATGGCGTGGCAGTGAAGTCTCTGGTCAAGGCGAACAATACCCACAAGGTTGGTCGTTGATTAACGTGACCGTTGATAAGCTGAAAATCGACAATCTACAACTGCAATCCTTACTTGCCAAACCATGGCAAGCGTTGCCCGTTAATATCAACCATATAAACAGCCTCGATCTGCTCAATGCAGATATCGAATACGGAGACTGGCATTGGCAAAACCTTGAGTTATCGGTAGAAAACGCCTCGCTCCCGTTGTCATTGTGGAGCACAACGGCACAGATTTCTCTGCAAGCTGACAGTGTCAGTTTCCAAGACCAAACCGCGGTTGAGCCTCGTTTAAACGCCCAACTCAAGCCAGGGGCTGTCAAATTGCAAGAACTGAGCTTGGATTGGCAGCAAGGTAGCGTTCAGGTATCTGGCGACTTCGAACCTGACCATTGGAAAATCAACAATGCGACCATCAGCGGCTTAAAATGGGCTATCCAACCAGATGACAAGACCGACTGGTGGCAAAAAGCCACAGAGAAGCTCCAGCAAGTCGATGTGAAGCAGTTAGAGATAGAACGCAGCCAAGTTATCCAGTTATCCAAACAACCTTACTGGCAGCTTTCTGGCTTGAATTTGGAAGGTGACCAGCTCGAAGTTAAACACAGCAATGGTCACTGGGGCATTTGGAGCGGCAAGCTTGATGCCAGCGTCGTCAACGCGAGTTACGACCAAGTCATCACCTCACACGCAGCGATTTCAACCCAGAGTGACAATGGCTTCTGGCAACTGACACGCTTATTTGCCCCGTTAGAGCAAGGCTATATCGAAGGCCTAGGGCAAATCGATCTCAGCACCACCAGCCAACCTTGGGCGCTTAACCTCAATGCGGATGGTATTCCACTGCAGTTACTTCATCCATACTTACCAACGGCACTAGCGGTCAATGGCTTCTCTGACTTAAGTCTTGATTTAAAAGGCTTGGCAGGCGATCAAAACATGCTTGCTTACAGCTTATCGGGAGAAGTGGAAGCTAACCTACGCGATACCACCTTGAAGTCACAAGCAAATGAGTCGCTCAAGGCAATCACCTTCAGCCCATTGCGCTTAAAGGCTCAGCGCGGCGAAGTGAAGCTAGAACCCGTGACCATTTCCGGCAAAGCTATCTCAGGTAAGCTATCTGGAGAGTTTGATATGGCGAACAACCCACTGAGCGGCGTGAGCTATCAACTTAGAGAATCGTGTGGAATGCTCAAAGGTGATGTGCTGAGTGGCGAAGTTGCAACAAATGAGTGCCTAAACAAACCAAAGCAGACAGAGCCAGTGGAACCAAAACAGAGCGCTCCCGAAGCAACCGGCGTGACAAACATCGACGCAATCAACATCGAACAACCTGAAGAAGAGTTAAGTGAGGAAGTGGCAGAAGAAAAAGAGTCGACCACAGCTGCGCACTCTGAAGAGCAACTTATCACAGAACAAAAAGGCTCAGACCTTGTAGAAAAATCATCGAAAGAAAGCGAGAACTCAGCTATCGATGAAACCTAGGCAGAACAAGGCGCATCTGAAAACCAAGATGCGCCGCAAGAAATACCAAAGTCTGAGAATCTAACAGCTGAGTAGCTTAGAGTAATTTGGCAGCAGCATGTACGTACCGACAAAATCCACCGCTGGCACATCTCCACTGTAAATCACTACGTGGATAACAATACGCGCTTTACGACCTGAAGCGAGCCTATCCAAGTCGCCACTGATACCATCTAATGACGTGCTTGCGACTGGGTTCTCTTCAACAGGATGGCGATAACGAATCGAGCTATCCGCCAACACAATATCACCGTGTAAACCGCGTTCTTTCATCAGCAACCACGTCATGCCCCAGCCAGTTAGCGTTGCTAAGGTAAACGCAGAACCAGCAAACATGGTGTTGTGCGGGTTCAGGTTAGGGTTGAGCTGCGCGCTGCATTCAAACTGATAACCAGTGTACTGGTTGATTTTGATGCCCATTTTATCCGCAATCGGGATCTGCGCTTCCCAACGTTGTTGCAACTCGGTACACCAATCTGGGCGACGCAATACATCGGCCATTGGATCAAGCTGTTTGACCATTTGTTGGTGGCGCACGGGGCCGCGCTCGTCGGTCAGTTCGCCGCGACGCTCAAAGCCATTTTTCTCATAGAACGCAATCGCGTCTTCACGAGCATTACATACCAGACGCTTCGCCCCTTCCTGACGAGCTAACGACTCAAGCGCCACCAGCACTAATGAGCCCATGCCTTTGCTACGACGATTGTTCTTCACCGCCATGTAGCGGATCTGACCATCATTATCAGGGGTAATGTATAAACGCCCAATCGCCATCGGACGACCACGACTGTCGGTAATCATGCGGTGATGGCTCATGCCATCGTACTCATCACGCTCGGAGCCTACTGGCATACGCCAAGGTTCGCGCAGCAACTGCCAACGAAATTGATAGTACTTGTTGAGCTGATTTTCTGTTTTTGGAGTTATGAGTTTGAACATATCAATCCTTTGAAAGTACAAATCAAATGAAAGCCTTAGAGGAAAATACCCAAGCAAATTCAATTCACTTGGGCTTAAAGCTTAGACCATGATGTTGTGGTTGCCAGATTAGACCTGTAGCCAAAAAGTCACTGGACCGTCATTAATTAATGACACTTTCATATCCGCTGCGAAGCGGCCGCGTTGTGTTGGCAGTTCTTGCTCACACAAGTCAGAGAAGTAGTCATACAGACGTTCTGCATCCGCAGGGTGCGCACCACGAGAAAAGCCTGCGCGAGTGCCTTTTTTGGTATCCGCTGGTAACGTAAATTGAGACACCACCAAAACCTTACCGTTCACTTGTTTGACGTTAAGGTTCATTTTGCCTTCATCGTCTTCAAACACACGATAGGTGGTTACGCGCTCCATCAAACGTTTTGCTTTTGCTTCATCATCGTCCTTCTCTACGCCAAGTAGGACAAGTAGACCTTGGTCGATTTCACCGACAACTTCACCGTCTACACGAACGGCGGCTTCACTGACTCGTTGAATTAGCGCTATCACGACTCTCGCTTCCTTCATCTGTTAATTGCAATTCAGCGGTCGAGTGTATCATTTCTAGGTCGTCACTCCAGTGCTCTCTTTCGCCCAGAGCAGCAGTGACTTCCGCGCCAATCAATACGATCAGCCAGCACAGATACACCCACACAAACAGGATCGGAATCGCAGCGAGCGCACCGTAAATCAGCTGATATGACGGAAATTGAGTAATGTAGAAGGCAAAGCCTTTCTTGCTCAATTCAAACAGCACAGCGGCAATGGCAGCACCAACCGCACCATGGGATAGATAAACCTTTTTATTTGGTACTAAGAAGTACAGCCCCATGAACGCAAAGAAGGACAACAATAGAGGCAACCAGCGTAAAAACAGGTTATATGCGCCCGATAAGGTTTCGTTTTCAATCAGCTTTAGCGATGTCACATAGGAAGTTGCAGCAATACTCGCGCCCACTAAGATAGGGCCAAGCGTCAACACCATCCAATACATAGAGAAAGAGAACACAGGACGACGTTTGTCTTTCACTCTCCAAATGTAGTTTAAGTTTTTGTCGATATTCGAAATCAGCATCAAAGCGGCAACAAACAAAAATGCACCACCCACGGCGGTCATTTTGCCTGTGTTTGAGACAAACTCTTGTAGCGCAGTTCTTACTGCATCTCCAGAAGCTGGGACAAAGTTATCAATGATGTAACCTTGCAAGGTTTCACCCACATTCTCAAACACCGGAAACTTCGACAATATCGATAAAAGTACCGTCAACATTGGCACAATAGACAACAAAGTGATGTAAGCTAGATAGCCTGCATTAACGTTAACGCGATCGTGCGTCATACGCTTGAGCAAATATTTGAAAAACGCGACGCTCCCCGGCACGAGCTTGCTCAATCTCACCTTGTAACTCTCTGATAACTGGTTCATAGTTCATCCCATAAATTAGCGTCGAGGACATAAGAATGCCTTATTTATTAGCAATTGTACTATCAATTTTCACTTTGACAGGATGTCAGTCCGCATATTATTCAGCAATGGAACAAGTGGGTTACCACAAACGTGACATTATGGTTGATCGCGTAGAAGACGCCAAAGAATCGCAACAAGACGCACAAGAAGAGTTCACCAGTGCTTTAGAAGCCCTTTCTGCTCTAACCAACTTTGACGGCGGTGAACTAGAAAGCGTCTACAACAACATTAACGATAAATACGAAGACAGCGAAAAAGCGGCGCAAGATGTGCGTGACCGCATTGCTGCAATTGAAGATGTATCGGATGCTCTGTTTGAGGAATGGCAAGGCGAATTAGACCTGTACACCAGTGCCAAACTACGTCGCTCTAGCGAACAGAAACTGCGTGAGACAAAAGCATCTTACAAAACCATGCTTAGCGCGATGAAGCGTGCGGAAGACAAGATGACGCCAGTATTGAACACACTGCGTGACAACACGCTTTATCTAAAGCATAACTTGAACGCAAGCGCGATTGGCTCATTGAAAGGTGAATTCTCTAGCCTAGAGAAAGACATCCAATACGCGATTAAGCAGATGAATGCTGCGATTGCTGAGTCAGATAAGTTCTTGCAGCAACTGAATCAAAAGTAATTCGATAAAGCCTCCTCCTCGTGAGGAGGTTTTACTATCTAGCGACCAAAACTCATTTCTTCGCTAGGTGTGCTGAATACCTACCGAGCTCTAATCACCTTTCTCACCTTCCACCTCGGCCACTAAGCCCATTACTTGTCGAACAAACGCCACTCGTTCTTCCACACTTCCCCATGGTACTTCGACTACTTCGTAACCCAGTTCCACATAGGTATCGACTAGGGTTTGATGGATTTGTAGCGCCTCTTCAAAGCTATGTGGACGCACATCGTCTTGAACATAGATTGATGCCTCAGGCCGACAAGTAAGCACCTTACTCTGGTACCCAGCACTCTCAGTCAAGAATGCCTGCTCAACAGGACAACCGCCTACTTGTAGGTATGCCACGATGTCTGGGATAGCACGGTCAACGAAAGCGACCGGATGATTCAGCGCTTCTTGCTTTTGCTTGCCCATTAACTCAAGGCATAAGTTGGCAAACTCAGGTAGGTTGGTCCAAGACAAGACGCCGTTGTCCAACTGACTTTGCTGCTCGATCAAGGTACGAGAACCTTCTGAGAAGGTGGCGTAACCCAACTCTCCCAACGCGTTCAATAAGGTAGTTTTGCCCGCACCAGGGCCACCGGTAATCACAATTGGCTTCATAGCCTCATTCCTTTAGATACAAAAAAACCCGAGCGAAACTCGGGTTTTTCTTAATAGAATCCGTTACAGCAGATTATTTTGCTGAACGTGAAGCACGCTTACGATCGCTTTCCGTTAGGAATTTCTTACGGATACGGATGCTTTCAGGTGTTACTTCTACTAGTTCGTCATCATCGATAAACTCTAGTGCTTGCTCAAGAGTCATCTTGATTGGCGGAGTAAGAACCTGTGCGTCATCTGTACCAGATGCACGAACGTTAGTTAGCTGCTTACCTTTCAGTGCGTTTACTGTTAGGTCGTTGTCGCGGCTGTGAATACCGATAACCATGCCTTCGTAAACTTCAACACCGTGACCGATAAATAGACGACCACGTTCTTGTAGGTTAAACAGTGCGTTTGTTAGCGCTTTACCCATCGCGTTCGCGATTAGTACACCGTTAACACGTTGACCGATGTTACCGCCTTTGTGTGGGCCGTAGTGGTCAAATGTATGGTATAGAAGACCAGAACCTGAAGTCAGTGTCATGAATTCAGTTTGGAAACCGATAAGACCACGTGATGGCATTTCGAAGTCCATACGTACACGGCCTTTACCATCTGGAGACATGTCTTTCAGCTCACCTTTACGTAGGCCGATGTTCTCCATGATGCCGCCTTGGTGCTCTTCCATAACGTCGATCGTTACAGTCTCGAACGGTTCCATTAGCTGACCATCTTCTTCTTTGATGATTACTTCTGGACGAGATACAGCAAGCTCGAAGCCTTCACGACGCATGTTTTCGATCAGGATAGAAAGGTGAAGTTCACCACGACCTGATACGCGGAATTTGTCTGGATCGTCTGTTTGCTCAACGCGTAGTGCAACGTTGTGTACCAATTCTTTCTCTAGACGCTCAAGGATGTTACGTGAAGTCACGAACTTACCTTCTTTACCAGCGAATGGAGACGTGTTTACTTGGAACGTCATCGTTACTGTTGGTTCATCAACAGAAAGCGCAGGTAGTGCTTCTACTGCGTTTTGTGCACAGATAGTGTCAGAGATTTTTAGCTCACCAAGGCCAGTGATTGCAACGATATCACCCGCGTTCGCTTGCTCAACTTCGTGACGATCTAGGCCTAGGTAGCCCATTACTGTGCCCACTTTACCGTTGCGAGTTTTACCGTCAGCACCGATAACTGTTACTTGTTGGTTTGGCTTAACGCTACCACGAGTTACACGAGCAACACCGATAACACCAACGTAAGAGCTGTAATCTAGCTGAGAAACTTGCATCTGTAGAGGACCGTCTAGGTCAACTTGAGGTGCAGTTACTTCTTCAACGATAGTTTGGAACAGTGGTTCCATGTTCTCGCCAGTTTCGCCTTCTTCTAGTGCAGCCCAACCGTTAAGTGCTGAAGCGTAAACTACTTTAAAGTCTAGCTGTTCGTCAGTTGCACCTAGGTTGTCGAATAGGTCGAATACTTGGTCCATAACCCAATCAGGACGAGCACCAGGACGGTCAATCTTGTTGATTACAACGATTGGCTTAAGACCGTGAGCGAATGCTTTTTGCGTTACGAAACGCGTTTGCGGCATTGGGCCGTCAACTGCGTCAACGATAAGTAGTACTGAATCTACCATCGACATGATACGTTCTACTTCACCACCGAAGTCCGCGTGTCCCGGAGTATCTACGATGTTGATGCGGTAGTCATTCCAGTTAATTGCTGTGTTTTTAGCAAGAATGGTAATGCCACGCTCTTTCTCAATGTCGTTCGAGTCCATGACTCGCTCTTCAGCTTCACCGCGAGACTCTAGCGTGCCTGATTGTTGTAGCAGCTTGTCAACCAACGTTGTTTTACCGTGGTCAACGTGCGCGATAATCGCGATATTTCTTAATTTATCAATCTGTGGAGTAGCCATGGATATTGATTCACTTAGATAGATGAAATGCCCCCATGCCGAGAACGGGTGCTCTCTGGCGACATTTGCTGATTAAAAAAACGGCCATAATGTACCAGATTTTAGCAAAAAGCCTAGAAATATGTGATCTACTCCTTAGCTTTTCTATCAATTTTACGCTTAGCGCCCACTTTCTTCCGTTACTCGAATTGATTCAACGCAATTTTATTCCAATCGTTGCTTATTACAAATTGACTCTTGCTCAAAATCTGGGCTAGATAAGCAACGTGATTGTCACATTGTGGTGCAATAATTTAAATTAGCACCAATATGGTGCAATCAGAGATCATTTTGGTGCAAACGTTTGCACCAAACTAGTATCTAAAAACTTAATTCCTTGAAATTAATGGAATAATTTTTTTGGCACGGTTTTGGCTTTAGAGAAACCAGCATCGATTAATAAAATGTCAAACAGATTAATCAATGCTGGATTTAATCAAATTTTCATAAATCGAGCTTACCGCTTTATTAACACTGGAGGTTATCCAAGATGTCAGTAGAAAACGTTTTATCACTGATCCAAGAAAACGAAGTTAAGTTTGTTGACCTACGCTTCACTGATACAAAAGGTAAAGAGCAGCACATCTCTATCCCTGCTCACCAAATCGACGCAGACTTCTTCGAAGAAGGTAAAATGTTCGATGGTTCATCAGTTGCTGGCTGGAAAGGCATTAACGAATCAGACATGGTTATGATGCCAGACGCATCTTCTGCAGTGCTTGACCCATTCACTGAAGATGCAACGCTAAACATCCGTTGTGACATCCTTGAGCCTGCAACAATGCAAGGCTACGACCGTGACCCTCGCTCTATCGCTAAACGCGCTGAAGACTTCATGCGTTCTACTGGTATTGCAGACACAGTACTTATTGGTCCTGAGCCAGAGTTCTTCCTATTTGACGACGTTAAGTTCGCGACTGACATGTCTGGTTCTTTCTTCAAGATTGACGACGTAGAAGCAGCATGGAACACAGGTTCTGATTACGAAGAAGGTAACAAAGGTCACCGTCCAGGCGTTAAAGGTGGTTACTTCCCAGTAGCTCCTGTAGATTCATCTCAAGACATCCGTTCTGCTATGTGTCTAGTAATGGAAGAGATGGGCCTAGTTGTTGAAGCGCACCACCACGAAGTAGCAACTGCGGGTCAAAACGAAATCGCAACTCGCTTCAACACGCTAACAACGAAAGCTGACGAAATCCAAATCTACAAGTACGTTGTACACAACGTTGCCCACGCGTTTGGCAAGACGGCAACATTCATGCCTAAGCCACTAGTTGGTGACAACGGTAGCGGTATGCACGTTCACCAATCTCTAGCAAAAGACGGTGTAAACCTATTTGCTGGTGACAAGTACGGCGGCCTATCTGAAACTGCACTTTACTACATCGGCGGTATCATCAAGCACGCTCGCGCAATCAACGCATTTGCTAACCCAGCAACTAACTCGTACAAGCGTCTTGTACCAGGCTTCGAAGCACCAGTAATGCTAGCTTACTCAGCTCGTAACCGTTCTGCTTCTATCCGTATCCCAGTGGTACCAAGCCCTAAAGCGCGTCGTATCGAAGTTCGTTTCGGTGACCCAGCGGCTAACCCATACCTATGTTTCGCAGCAATGCTAATGGCTGGTCTTGACGGTATTAAGAACAAGATCCACCCAGGCGAAGCGATGGATAAAGACCTTTACGACCTACCAGCTGAAGAAGCAGCAGAAATCCCAACAGTTGCATACTCACTGAAAGACGCACTAGATGAACTAGATGCTGACCGTGAGTTCCTAACAGCAGGCGGCGTATTCTCTGATGACTTCATCGATTCTTACATCGGTCTTAAGTCTCAAGATGTAGAGAAAGTAAACATGACAACTCACCCACTTGAGTTCGAACTTTACTACTCTGTATAAGGTCTCAACTGTGTAAAATGTAAACACAGAAACAAAATATTAGGCTCGCCTCGCAGGCGGGCCTTTTTTGTATTCGCTCGCCCTATATGGGCGTTTAACATGGAGGGATAACTAAAATACGCTCAAACTCTTTTACTTGATAAGTCAAAGAGCTAAGCAATCCAAACGTGAAATCATCTATCAAAAGAAGGTGAGCAATGAAAGTTCAGCTTTTACCATCGCTATGCGCCTTAAGTGGCTTACTGATCGCCGCAACAGCCTCTGCTCAAGTCGCTTACACTTGGGTCGATAAAGACGGCGTTGTGCATTTTAGCGATACTCCAAACCAAGGCGCAAAAGCCATTTCGCTACCTAATCTAGAATCCAGTGCGCCAGCACCAAAAGTAGAAAGTACCGAGTCTCTGGCACCACAAGCAAAAACGACATCAGAGCCGACAACAGATGAGCAAACAAAGGCAGAAAAGCCACTGCCTCTTTCCCTTTCTATGCTCACGCCACAGCATGATGAAACCATTCGCAGCAACCCTGGCTCCATCAATATCCAACTCGAAGCCAACCGCAAACTGGGCATTGGTGAGCAGCTACAACTCTTCCTTGATGGTAAGCCATATGGTGCGCCACAAAGCCGTTTAACTTGGCAATTGAAGAACATCGATCGTGGTACACACACCCTTGCAGTACAAGCCAAAAGAAGCGGCAAGCTTATTGCATCTACTAGCCCTATAACGGTGCATTTACATAGAGCGAGTATCAAGCCGACCATTAAAGGGGCAAAGTAGAATATTAAGTGAAAAAAACCGCACTCTGATGGCGCTTTTCACTTTTTCTTCTGAGGTTTATTCGCCATACTTACGTTCTATTGCACCAATATAGTGCAGCGCACAATCACAACGCAAACAAGGACGTAATGTGGATACTAGTCTCTCCAGTGCCATTCTCAATAACATGGTGACAGCGACGCTGATTCTCGATGATGGATTAGCCGTGCGCTACGCCAACCCAGCGGCTGAACTCTTGTTCTCGCAAAGTGCTAAGCGCATTGTTGAGCAGTCGTTGTCTCAGTTGATTCAGCATGCGTCACTGGATCTCGCCTTGCTCACTCAGCCATTGCAGAGCGGACAAAGTATCACTGACAGTGACGTAACCTTTGTGGTTGATGGCCGCCCTTTGATGTTAGAAGTGACTGTCAGCCCGATCACATGGCAGAAGCAGTTAATGCTGTTGGTTGAAATGCGTAAGATTGACCAACAACGCCGGCTTACTCAAGAGCTTAACCAACATGCCCAACAGCAGGCGGCGAAGCTTTTGGTGCGTGGTTTGGCGCATGAAATCAAAAACCCACTTGGCGGTTTACGCGGCGCAGCACAGTTACTGGAGAAAATGCTGCCCGATCCTTCTTTGACGGAATACACCCACATCATTATTGAACAGGCCGACCGCTTGAGAGCATTAGTCGATCGCTTGCTAGGACCTCAAAAACCGGGCAAAAAGACCCAAGAGAACCTACACCAAGTGCTTGAAAAAGTGCGTCAATTGGTTGAGTTAGAATCTCAACATTCGGTTGTGATTGAGCGCGATTACGATCCGAGCTTGCCAGAGATTTTGATGGACGCTGACCAAATCGAACAGGCGATGCTCAACATTGTTAGCAATGCGGCGCAAATCCTCTCTCATCAAGAGCATGGCAAAATAACCATACGCACCAGAACGGTGCATCAAGCCAATATTCATGGTCAGCGTTGCAAACTCGCGGCGCGTGTTGAGATAACCGACAACGGTCCGGGGATCCCGCCAGAACTACAAGACACGCTTTTCTACCCGATGGTCAGTGGCCGTGAGGGCGGAACGGGACTTGGCTTGTCTATTTCACAAAATTTGATCGACCAGCACAACGGCAAGATTGATGTCGAAAGCTGGCCAGGTCACACGACTTTTACAATTTATCTGCCAATCTGACTTGATTAAATGGCTTTTCGATTCGTCAGTTTTTAGGCTTTTGCTGCAAGGATTTATTACATGAGTAAAGGATATGTTTGGGTCGTCGATGACGACAGTTCGATTCGCTGGGTAATGGAGAAAACCCTCTCCTCTGCCAACATAAAATGCGAAACCTATGCGGACGGAGAAAGCGTGTTAATGGCGCTAGAGCGTGAAGTACCAGACGTTTTGGTCTCGGACATTCGCATGCCGGGTATCGATGGCTTGGAGCTGCTAAAGCAAGTTCAGCGTGATTACCCCGACCTACCCGTGATCATCATGACCGCGCATTCCGATTTGGATGCGGCGGTGAACGCTTACCAAAAGGGCGCTTTCGAATACCTGCCAAAGCCATTTGATATTGACGAGACGCTAACGCTTGTCGAACGTGCGATAGCTCATAGCCAAGAGAACAAGCGCGAGCAGCTTCTACCAGATGATATTCCAACCGACACACCTGAAATTATCGGTGAAGCCCCTGCGATGCAGGAAGTGTTTCGCGCCATCGGTCGTTTATCGCGTTCTTCGATCTCTGTTCTGATCAACGGTGAGTCCGGTACTGGTAAAGAGCTGGTTGCTCATGCCCTACACCGCCACAGCCCGCGCGCCAACAAACCTTTTATAGCCCTCAATATGGCCGCGATCCCAAAAGATTTGATTGAATCGGAACTGTTTGGTCACGAAAAAGGCGCGTTTACTGGTGCGAATAGCGTCCGCCAAGGTCGTTTTGAGCAAGCTAATGGCGGTACCCTGTTTTTGGATGAAATTGGTGACATGCCGCTGGATATCCAAACGCGTTTATTACGTGTTTTGGCGGACGGTCAGTTCTATCGAGTCGGCGGCCACTCACCAATTCGTGTTGATGTTCGCATCGTGGCGGCAACCCACCAAAACCTAGAAAAGCTGGTTCATGAAGGCGATTTCCGTGAGGATTTATTCCACCGTTTAAACGTCATTCGAGTACAAATCCCAGCACTTAGAGAACGTAAGCAAGACATCGAAAAGCTGACGCAGCACTTCTTGGTTCGAGCTGCTGATGAGCTTGGTGTCGAAACCAAAACACTGCATCCTTCTTCTGTCGAAATTCTTAACCGTCTCGATTGGCCGGGTAACGTACGTCAGTTAGAAAACATCTGTCGTTGGCTGACTGTGATGGCAAGCGGTAGCGAAGTCTTGCCAAGTGACTTGCCTGCAGAGCTGCTGGAAGAGAAGAAAATCGTCACCGAAGCCACCAGCGGCAGTTGGCAAGAACAATTAGCGGATTGGGCACGCCATGCGCTAGAAGCTGGGGATAAAGAACTGCTTTCCTACGCTTTGCCAGAATTTGAACGCATTTTATTGGAAGCGGCGTTAGAACACACTAAAGGTCACAAGCAAGATGCCGCTAAAGTACTTGGATGGGGACGCAATACCCTAACCCGGAAATTAAAAGAATTGTACTGATCTCGAGCGGTTACGAGTTTGACAAATGGTTATCAAGCGCACACTTTTTCGCTCGCTTGATAACCTAAGTGTCAGTACAATTATGGTACGACACCCCTTATGTGACTAGGCAATGTCAAACGCGACGACTCAAATTACACTACGCACTGCTGTTCTCATCCCATTTGTGATGATTTTTTTGCTGGCTATCAGTGTGATTGTCTACGTCCAAAAACAGAGCTACGAAGAAGTCGTCACCGACATCAGTGACAAACAGCTTTCTGTCCTCACGGAGAGTGTTCACGACCACCTTAATGACTACCTGCGCAAGCCTTTCACTGCCGTTAATGCTCTAGGGCATAATGTCAGTTATCACAACCTTTACCACCCAAACGACACCAAAGACGTTCAAGCTTATCTGCTTAGTGCCTTCAAAGACTTGTACCACTCGATGCCGCAGCTGGATGTGATTGCCTTTGGCTCAGAAACGGGTGACTTTACCGGCTTTCGACGTGAGTCAGCTGACACCTATACCCTTATGGTGCAAGACCACCGAACCGATGGCAATTTAGTGATTTACGGCAGTGAAGAAATCAGTGACGACATTCGCACGGTTATTGCGTCGTATGACCCTCGCACTCGCCCTTGGTATCAGCCTGTTGCTCAAGATAAAAAGCCACATTGGTCACCGATTTACGCCAATGCTGACGAGCGCCAAGACATTACGCTATCTGCCATGACTCCGGTTTTTGAGCAGGGCAAATTTGCTGGTGTGTTGGTAACCGATGTGCGCATTAATACCTTCAATCAGTTTCTACAAGAGCTCAAACAAGAGACCAACGCCTCTGTTTACATCATGGACCAAGCACATCGCTTAGTCGCTCATTCAGGGCAAGGCAGCGTGATTTCATGGGGAACAAAGTTTTCAGACAAAGGGCAGCGCCTGCTAGCAGAAGAAAGCATCGATCCGATTATTCAAATGAGCGCTGCTCGTGTAAGTGGACAATCACTCACTTACAGCGACCAACCCTATACATTCGAATTCGATTTTAATGGCCAACGTACCTTTAGCCGCATCACACCGTACTATGATGCCAATGGCTTAACTTGGTTTATTGGCACTTCAATCTCAGAAACAGAGCTACTCGGTACGCTTCCGAAAAGCCAACAAAAGAGTTGGATAGTCGGCTTTTTAGTCAGTTTGTTTGGCATCGTTATTAGCATGCTGATATTTAATCGGGTTACTCGCCCGATCAATGCCACCGCAACAGCCGCACAGCATTTAGCCAAAGGGGATTGGGATAGCACCATGCCTAAGCCGGGCTACGTGTACGAAACTACCGTCCTGGTACAAGCCTTTAATGAAATGAAGGGAAATCTAAAAGCCTCATTTAAAGCGCTACGTGAACAGCTTGAATTTGATTCTCTTACCCGCTTATACAGTCGCCAAGGTTTGATAGAAGTGAGCGAAACGTTGACTCACTCGGGCCAAGGTAGTTTGTATCTTATTGGGATCAACAAATTTAGGGATATCAACGACAGTATCGGCCATCACAACGGCGATCAGTTGCTGATTCATATTGCAGAGCGACTCAAACAGCAACTTCATGACGAAGCGACACTCGCTCGAATTGGTGGTGATGAATTTGCGGTATTCATGCCAACGACACACTCAGATGAAGACATCAGTTTAATGGAGCGACGCTTACAACAGCTGCTGGCAGCCCCATTCATGCTTGATGGTGAAACCGTTGTCGTCAAGATTTCTGTTGGTGTCGTTCGCACACAACCAGAGCAAACCATGTCGCTATGGTTGCGTAACGCCAGTATTGCGCTCAGCTATGCCAAACAGGATTCCCGTACCAGCGTTTGCCATTACAGTCCTGAGATGGCGAGTGCTTCTAAGTTCAGAACTCAGATGTTGGCGAAGATCCAGACGGGTATTGATAACCGAGAGTTTGTACCTTTTTATCAGCCGATCATTGACCTCGCAACGGGCAACATATGCGGAGCAGAAGCTTTGGCACGCTGGCACAGTGAATCAGGCATGATTTCACCACTCGATTTCATTCCTATCGCAGAAGAAAGCGGTATGATCAAAACCATTGGTCAGCAAATCCTTTTCCAAGCTTGTAGTGACACTCGCAAAGCCATCGACAATAAGCAATGGCCGCAAGACTTCCAACTGCACGTGAATGTGTCAGTTCATCAGTTGTCGAGCCCTAACTTCGTTGAGTCCGTTGCGAAAGTTCTGCGCACAACTGGCCTTGCAGCAAACAACGTGACGTTAGAGATTACCGAGTCGCGCATCATCGACAGTGCACCAACAACGTTGGATAACCTTCTCAAACTAAGAGAGATGGGGCTGGGTATTGCGATTGATGACTTCGGTACAGGATATTCGTCATTAGCTTACTTACATGCGGTGCCGTTTACCTGCTTGAAGATAGATCGCACCTTCATCAATCGCCTCACTAAAGAGAATCTAGACAGCTCTGTAGTTGCAGCGATCATCAACATTACCAAGGGCATGAAGACTAACGTTGTGGCAGAAGGGGTAGAAACCGCTGCGCAAGCACAATTGCTCAGCTCGCTTGGATGTAATCAAGTGCAAGGCTTCTATTACAGCCGTCCTATGCCGATGGAAGAGTGGCCAACACATTTGGTTAACATGAAGTAGAAAACAACGGAAATCGTTGAATTCCTAGTCATCCTCTACTGACAATCTACCTAACTGTTATTTATACTTAACTGCAAATCTTCCCCATGTATTGTCATTGATAATGTTTGGGCTGAGTTCCTGTTCACAACAAACAACCCGGATCGACATAATGATAACTAAGAATCTTCCCCTAACTGATTTGCACCGTCACCTTGACGGTAACATTCGTACTAAGACTATTCTTGAGCTTGGTCAGCAATTTGGTATTGCTCTGCCTGCTTACGATATCGAATCGCTAACACCACACGTTCAAATTGTTGAAGCTGAGCCATCTCTTGTAGCCTTCCTTTCTAAGCTTGATTGGGGTGTGGCGGTGCTGGGCGATCTAGACGCATGTCGCCGCGTTGCTTACGAAAACGTTGAAGACGCACTGAACGCGCAAATCGACTACGCCGAACTTCGCTTCTCACCTTACTACATGGCAATGAAACATAAACTGCCAGTAGCAGGCGTGGTGGAAGCCGTGGTTGATGGCGTGCAAGCGGGTATGCGCGACTTCGGTATCAAAGCAAACCTAATCGGTATCATGAGCCGTACTTTCGGTACTGATGCTTGCCAACAAGAGCTAGATGCAATCCTTAGCCAAAAAGACCACATGGTCGCTGTTGACCTAGCTGGTGATGAGCTTGGCCAACCGGGTGATCGTTTTGTTTCTCACTTCAAGCAAGTGCGCGACGCAGGTCTGAATGTGACTGTCCACGCTGGTGAAGCTGCGGGTGCAGAAAGCATGTGGCAAGCGATTCAAGAGCTAGGTGCGACGCGTATCGGTCACGGCGTGAAAGCAATTCACGACCCTAAACTGATGGACTACCTTGCAGAAAATCGCATTGGTATTGAATCGTGCCTAACGTCTAACTTCCAAACCAGCACGGTTGAGTCATTGGCAAACCACCCACTGAAGCAGTTCCTAGATCACGGTGTACTTGCGTGTCTGAACACGGACGATCCAGCAGTGGAAGGTATTGAACTGCCTTACGAATACGAAGTAGCTGCACCAGCAGCAGGCCTGACTCAAGAACAGATTCGCCAAGCACAAATCAACGGCCTAGACATCGCTTTCCTATCAGACGCAGAAAAAACTGAGCTGAAAGAAAAAGTGAAAGATCGCGTTTAATTGCCGCTAAAGACATAAAAAATGCCAGCATCTGCTGGCATTTTTTGTATTCGAAATCTGCTTAGAGATTAGATAACGCGAGAAAATTGCTGCTGACGCGCTTTTGCTCGTAGGTACTTATCGAAACACATACAGATGTTGCGAATAAGAAGGCGGCCACGCAGGGTAACGCGAATTTCGCTGTCATCCACTTCTACCAACTGATCATTGATGAAGGTTTGCAGTAGACCTAAGTCTTCTTTGAAGTATTGATCGAACTTCACACCAAACTCAGGCTCAATGGCCTTCTTGTCCAACTTGAAGTTACAGATAAGCTGTTTGATCACTTCACGGCGTAATAGGTCATCCGCATCCAGTGATACGCCTTTCCACAATGCATGGCGAGATTCATTCACTTGTGCGTAGTATTTCTTCAACTCTTTTTGGTTTTGCGCGTACGCATCACCAATCATTGAAATCGCCGAAACACCAAAGCCAACCAAGTCGCATTCACCTTGTGTAGTGTAGCCTTGGAAGTTGCGGTGCAAAATGCCTTCACGCTGAGCCACAGCAAGCTCGTCATCAGGCATAGCAAAGTGATCCATACCGATAAATTGGTAGCCAGCGCCCGTTAGCGTTGCGATGGTATCTTGCAGAATCGCCATCTTCTCTTCCGCTTTTGGCAGATCTTCATCTTTAATCTTACGCTGCGCAGCAAACAGTTGTGGCATGTGCGCGTAGTTAAACACCGATAAACGACCCGGCTGCATTTCTAGCACTTGCTCTAGTGTCTTCGCAAAAGATGCCTTGGTCTGCTTCGGCAAGCCGTAAATCAAATCAAGGTTAGTAGAGCGGAAGCCAAGCTCTTTTGCACGAGCAACCATCGCAAAGATAAATTCCTCATCTTGCTCACGGTTCACAAGCTGCTGAACTTCTTTGTTGAAGTCTTGCACACCAATACTTAGGCGGTTAAAGCCTTCACTGCGTAAGTGATCCAGCATAGTGAGCTCAATCTCACGTGGATCAACTTCAATACTGATTTCCGCATCGGCACTGAAAGTGAACTCTTGGCGCAACAAGTCCATCACACGCGTAATCTGCTTCTCAGATAGGAAAGTTGGTGTACCACCACCAAAATGCAATTGAGTCACTTGGCGTTCACCCAATAGTGACGCGCGTTGGCGGATCTCGTGCTCAAGTACATCCAAATATTCGTCAGCTTTGTGCGAATGGCGAGTAATCACTTTATTACAGCCACAGTAGTAGCAAAGCTTATGACAGAACGGAATGTGAACGTACAGAGACAGCGGACGATCTGGGTACTGAGTGCATGCCATATCGTAGTCCGAAATGGTAAACGCTTCATGAAACTCCAGTGCTGTCGGGTACGACGTGTAACGCGGACCGGAATAGTTGTACTTATCCAATACCGCTTGATCCCAGACGATTTGCTGTTTCGATTCAGTATGTTGATTCGACATGGTGGTACTTTCCGTAAAATGCGAGGGAGACGAAAGCCGTCCCCCAATATTCAGAAACCGTTATTCTGCCATACGACGATGACAACTACGGCAGCCACAGGCGGCTTTTTAAGTATAAAACTAAAGAAGTGCTAGCGTGATCACGATACCCCTAATAGTTATAAGGAAACCATTAGGGGCAGCAATTAGATCATCTGAATATTGATTTGGTTATTCAGTGGCTTAACGTTTTTTTGCAACACTTTGAGCTCTTCGATGATCGCGTCTGTTAAGCGCTGTTCTGCTTTATGACGCGTCAGGTTCTGCTGCATACGTTCTTTCTTGGCAAGCTGCTGACGATCTTCGCCACGCGCCATATCTTTCACGACATGGTAAAGCTCTGAAATCGCAGGATATGTGGCGTCAAAATCAACACGGTCTTCACCTTGAACATAGTCCATGATGTTGTAAACACGAATACTGATTTCCGACAAATCACACTGGCCTTGGATGCCCGCCTGACACAAGGTATGCACGTTCTCAAAAATGTTGGCGTTACGCTTATCGATCGCCAATTTTTGATGCTTCAGCTGCAATTCCTTTTGCTTTTTCAATTGAAGCAGAAGGTAACCTGCATAAGAAGCCAGCGCGATAATGATCACTGCACCCGCAATCGCTAATAAGGTTACGTTCATGAATTACTTATCCTTTGTAGTCGTCGAAGTTGATATCGTCGAAGTCTGCTAGCAGATCATCGTCGTTACGAGTACCTTTAGCAGCCGGAGCGGTAAAGTCTTCCTCTTCTTCCGGCTCAAGCAGACCCAGTTGATCCATCAGTCTTTCGATACGATCTAGCTTCTCATCTACGTATTTCTGTAGACCTGTGCCTAGGTTCTCACCCGCTTCAATGCGATCCAACAATACGTTCAATTGCGCATCGTTTTCTAGCATCTCTAGCTCTTGTGCAGCTGATAGACGACGCTCTTGCTTCGTTTGCTTCTTCACAGGCTCAACGATCAAAGGAATCTTCTTCTTGCTACCTAAACGCGGATCGCGATTTTGTGCAGCAGATTGCTTCTTCTGTTCGTTTACTTCTGAGTTACGGTTACCGGTCTTCAAGCCTTTACGCTTTTTAGCGCGCTTGCGCAGACGGCCTTGAACGTCAGATTCTGTACGGTTACGAGTTACAACAAACTCAGGTGCGCCAGCGGCACCTGGCTTTCTAGATTTTTTACTACGGCTCATTACTGGGCTTTCCTCAGTAAAATTACATCATTACCAATAAATTCGAGTTCGAGCTTATCCCGCTCAGCTAGGAACTGGAACGTTTCACGGCTAAAGAACACCACATGAGTTGGATCGTTCTTGTAGTGCCATGATTGAAAGGCTTCAACATCGATGACCATTTTCGTCATCAGGCCTATCCAGCCACCTGGCTTAACTAAATTCAACCATTGCTTCCACACCATATCAGGGTGGTAGAGGTGTTCGATCACCTCTGTTGCTGTCATGAAGTCATACTGCCTTTCTAGCACCGATGTATCAGGGTGATAGTAAAGATCATACAACGCCATGTTGTGCCCCGCCTCTTCTAACATTAATGAAAGCGTTGGGCCTGGACCACAACCAAAGTCGATTCCGTTCGATTGTGGTGAAATTCGCTCTGCGATTGGGTCAGCAATTCGCGACAAAAAATGTCGATATCCCATATCTTCGGGATTGTTCTCATGCAGATCATAGTGAGCTTTTTCAGTTTCCGCATCCAAACGTTGGTCTGGATTGACGAACACCAAACTGCACTGCTCACACTGAAGATACTCGCGTCGCTTGTCTTCAAAAAAGTGGTGAGTGCGCTGATTCTGGCATAAAGGACAGGTGTGCATGCTGACTTCCTCAAACAGGGATGCGAAACATACCAGAAAGTGGACACAGATTGGAGTGTTGTTGGATACTTTTTCAGCAGTTTTTGTTAAAAAACTTTGATTGGCAAAAATGAATATAAAAAAAGCGACAGTGAGACTGTCGCTTTCTGAATGCCACCGATAAGTGGCGAAACTGTGTTGCACACATCGGGTGCACCAAGAATCCTTTTGTTTTTCGAGCTTTCCCTGCCAAAAAGTGTTGTTCTTCATCGTCCTGATGAGTTTTGGCTATCCTTTCACTTCCTGTTTACTGAGCTACTTCCTGAAGCCTGATCCGTTTCGCTGTCTTAACCGTTAGACTAGATGACCATCCATATCTGATAGGCTCCTTGCCTATCTAAGTCCCTTTTCCGACTACCAAACGTCCTTCGTTTGCGTCCTTGGAGACCTTATATCCATGGTCTAAATTCCTGAGATTCACTCCTTGTGAACAGCTTCTACTTTACGGATTGGATAAAAACCAACAAGTCATTGAAAGAAATTATTGATAGGATTTTTTTCGTCAAAAATAATTAACTATTTTTATCAATAACTTAAAAACAAAAGAGAGAAATAGTATCGACCAAGTATGGCAAATGTCTCACAAAGCACCGAGCTAACTATCTCTTCATACCCAAAAACCATGTGTGATTGATATCACTAATAAATAGGTATTAAGAAAATAAGACCGTGATTAAGTAAGGTCACTAACAAAAATGCCCCAGCGAAAGCGCTAGGGCATTTTTGTGTAACTGTGCTCGAACTTTGTAGGGGTTTAGTGCAGACCGCCAACGTATTTCGACAGAACTTCGATGTCTTCGTCTGTCATTTTCTTCGCGATGTCACGCATCATGGCATTCATGTCGTTACCACGGTTACCATCACGGAACTTCTCTAGCTGAGCTTTGATGTAGTCAGAGTGCTGACCAGAAATTTTAGGGAAACCTGAAAGCTCAGTGCCGTTACCACGAGGGCCGTGACATGCGATACATGCGGTTAGACCGCGCTCTGCATCACCAGCGGTGTACAGTACTTTACCTTTCTCAACAACGTCTTCTGGTGTTGAGCTCTCTGAGATTGGTAGAGAGGCGTAGTATGCAGACAGATCAGCGATATCTTCATCGCTCAGTGGCATTGCCATACCACTCATTACAGGGTCGTAACGACCTTGTTTACCACCACTAGTCATACCTAGTTTTAGATCTTTTAACTGCTTCTCAAGATACTTAGCGTGTTGGCCTGCAAGTTTCGGGTACATTGCGATTGCACTGTTACCGTCCGCTCCGTGACAGGCGACACAAGTTTGTGATTTTGCTTTACCAGCTTCAATATTACCTTGGGCCCATACTGAGCAACTGGCTAAAAGACTCAAAATTAGCGCTAATTTCTTCATGACATTCCATTATAATTATCAAGCTTCCAGTACCACGGAATGTGAACATACCGCGTACACTCATGGTACAATAGGCGACCTTATGCCGAGCACGGTTATTTTACACAATTTCACAAAAAAGTAATCAATCGACTACACAAAGTCGAGATGGAGTTAACAGTGAGCGTAAAAATTCATTACCAAAACACGCATTTCATCACCAGCGCACCCGATATTCGTCACTTACCTGAGGACGAAGGTGTCGAAATTGCGTTTGCAGGACGCTCAAACGCTGGTAAATCGAGTGCACTTAACCGTCTTACTAACCAAAAAAGCTTAGCGAAGACATCAAAGACCCCAGGTCGCACTCAATTGATCAACCTTTTCAAAGTGGAAGAAGGTTGTCACATTGTCGATTTGCCAGGATATGGCTTCGCTCAAGTACCGATTGAGATGAAGAACAAATGGCAAAAATCATTAGGTGAATACCTACAGAAACGCGAGTGCCTAAAAGGCTTGGTGGTTCTGATGGATATCCGTCACCCAATGAAAGATCTCGACCAGCAAATGATTTTCTGGGCGATCGACAGCCGCATCCCTGTTCAAGTTCTTCTGACTAAAGCAGACAAACTGAAAAGCGGTGCTCGCAAACAAACGCTACTGAAAATCCGCAAACAAGTAGAAACTTTTGGTGGTGACGTATCGGTTGATGTGTTCTCTTCGCTAAAAGGTCTAGGCGTAGATCAGCTACGTGCCAAACTCGACACATGGTTTGCACCAGCATTTACGCACTTGCTTGAAGAAGACGAGCAAGACGCTCACGAGAGCGGCGAAGAATAATTAACAAAATTTGTTAAATTTTTTCGACACAGCCCTGCCTTTTGGTGGGGCTTTTGTTTATTCGTCATCCAAAACCGTGAATTTCAGGCAATAAAAATCCCCACCTTCCTGGCAGGGATAACGGGAGAGAAAAATTGGTAATTATTGTTATGTGGCGAAGCATTACTGAACTGAGATTCGATTTCAATAGGTTAAAAAGCAATCTTATTTCCTGCCCACCGACAAATAGTTACTCCCACATCTCTCAATAGCTTTAATATTCAGATAGTTAAGTTAAATAAAGCATCAAAAAGAAGTAACTTAGTTTCTTTCAAGAAAAAATAATAGTGTGACTGGCGTAAATTTACAGGATGAATAACGCAATAAATTTGAAGGAAAAATCGAGATTTTGCAGTGACTTAGAGAGGTCAAAAGAGAAGATTTTTGAGGGTTTATTTTAACTTACTGATCTAAAAGAAAAATTTTCTTTCGCCCAATAAAAAACGCCCCAGTCAAAAACTGACTGGGGCGGCTGAATCAGCCTAATCCAATAACGTGAAACAAAAGGTCTGAAAGATAGAACATCTTACCTCTGTACCCTACGAGAGATAATGTACAACAATTGGTCAGATTTGCAAAGAACTTTTGTAGTTTTTTTTCATGAAGGTTTTATTAAGCAACATTAAATCTCAGATGTGATTTGCTTTTTTAATGACACAAAAAAGCCAGCGTTTGTGCGCTGGCTCATACTAAATAGGCTAAATTGGCTTAAAAATGACTAGTGTGCTTGATCCCAGTTGTCACCGTGACCCGCTTCCGCCACTAGAGGCACTTTCAGTTCTGCTGCAGATTCCATCAAATTCTGTACTTTACTTTCAATTTCGGACAAAGACGACTCTTCAACTTCAAATATCAGTTCATCGTGTACTTGCATCAGAAGTTTCACTCGACCATTGCCTTCTTCTTGAATCCACTGATCAACTAACAACATCGCTTTCTTGATGATATCCGCAGCGGTGCCTTGCATCGGTGCGTTGATCGCTGCACGTTCTGCCGCCTTACGACGCATGCCGTTACGAGATTGAATTTCAGGAAGGTGTAGACGGCGACCAAAGATAGTCTCGACGAAGCCTTGCTCTGAAGCCGCACTGCGCGTGTCTTCCATGTACTGCATCACGCCAGGGTAGCGCTCGAAGTACTTGTCCATGTACGCTTGTGCTTCACCACGAGGAATACCCAGTTGCTTCGCCAAGCCAAACGCACTCATGCCGTAGATTAGACCGAAGTTAACCGCTTTCGCACGACGACGTTGCTCACTTGAAACGTCCTCAATAGAAACGCCCATGATTTCTGCTGCCGTTGCCGCGTGGATATCTTTGCCGTCACGGAACGCATCAAGCAACGCTTGGTCACCAGATAGGTGCGCCATAATACGCAGTTCAATCTGAGAGTAGTCGACTGCCAGAATCTTATAACCCGTAGGTGCAACGAATGCCTGACGAATACGACGACCTTCTTCATTACGAATTGGGATGTTCTGCAAGTTAGGATCGGTTGAAGATAGACGACCCGTTGCAGTCACCGCTTGGTGGTAAGAAGTATGCACACGACCCGTTGATGGGTTGATCATCTTCGGTAGTTTGTCGGTGTACGTTGATTTTAGCTTCGCCAGACCACGGTATTCCAAAATCAGTTTTGGTAGTGGGTAATCCAGAGCCAGCTCTTGCAGCACTTCTTCATTAGTAGAAGGTGTGCCTGATGGCGTCTTCTTGATAACTGGTAGACCCATTTTTTCAAACAGAAGCGCTTGCAGTTGCTTCGGTGAGTTCATATTGAACTCTTGTTCTGCAATCTCGTACGCCTTTTGCTCAAGCTCATCCAGACGTGCCGCGATCTCTACCGACTGCGCGCTAAGCTTCATGTCATCAATCAATACACCAGTACGCTCAATACGAGACAGCACTGGCACGAGTGGCATTTCGATTTCTTCATATACCGTTTTTAGCTTTTCATCTTGTTCGATGTTGGCAAACAAACGGTTATGTAGACGAAGTGTCACGTCCGCATCTTCTGCAGCATATGGTGAAGCTTCATCCAGATCGATTTGGTTGAAGGTCAGTTGGTTTTTACCTTTACCTGCGATTTGCTCGAATGAAATGCAGCTGTACTGTAGGAAGCGCAGTGCCAAGCTGTCCATATCATGTTTGCCACCTACACTGTTGTAGACGTAAGAAGCCAGCATGGTGTCATGCTTGATGCCTTTCATCTCGATACCGTAGCGAGCCAGCACAGACGCATCGTATTTTAGGTTTTGACCGACTTTCGCCTGAGCATCATCTTCAAGAATCGGCTTAAGCTGTTCAAGTACCCAATCACGATCCAACTGCTGAGGCGCATCTAGGTAGTCGTGAGCCACAGGTACATAAGCTGCAATACCTTCATCAGTTGCAAATGACAAACCAACCAAGTTTGCCACCATGTAGTCTAGGCTGTCTGTTTCAGTATCAAACGCAAATAATTCAGACGCTTTTAGTTTGTCTAACCAAGCATTAAATGAAACTTCATCTAGTATGGTTTCGTACTGGCTACGGTCGATTTTTACTGCTGAGGTGTCCATATCTGCTTTAGATGAAGCAGAACCTCCACGCGCTGCGCCGGTTGATTCATCCGCTTCCACTACACCTGTGCCACCTTCTAATAGCTCATTCAACCAAGACTTAAACGTCAACTGACCGTACAGTTTGATCAGTTCATCTGTGCTTGGTTCTGCTTTTAGCAATGATTCTGGCGTCTCTTCCAGCTCCACATCCAGCTTGATGGTCGCTAGCTCGTAAGACAGCATTGCGTTGTCTTTGTTATCCACTAACTTCTTCGCCATGGTTTTTGAACCACGAAAGCCAAGCGCTGCAATATCGTCGAGGTTTTCATACAGCTTTGTCAGACCGCCAATACCTTGTAGCAAAGCAGTTGCTGTTTTATCACCCACACCCGGAACGCCAGGAATGTTATCGACTTTATCGCCCATCAACGCGAGGTAGTCGATGATCAATTCTGGTGGGATACCAAACTTCTCAACCACGCCTTCGCGATCCATCACGACGTTCGTCATGGTGTTGATCAACGTAACGTTGTCATCCACCAACTGCGCCATATCTTTATCGCCAGTACTGATCAAAACAGGCATGCCTTGTTGCGATGCTTGATAAGCCAGAGTGCCAATTACGTCATCGGCTTCTACGCCTGGAATACAGATCAATGGCAGACCCATCGCACGAATAACGTTATGCAGAGGTTCAATCTGGCAACGAAGATCGTCCGGCATTGGTGGACGATTCGCTTTGTATTCCGGGTACATATCGTCACGGAAGGTTTTACCCTTCGCATCGAAAACTACTGCGATACGATCAGAAGCAAACTGACGCATCATGCTGCGTAACATGTTCACTACACCGTAAACTGCGTTAGTTGGAATTTCACCGTTACTCATCGTGCCTGGGTAAGCGTGAAAAGCGCGATATAGGTAAGAAGAGCCGTCGATCAGAATCAACGGATTTTCAGGAATACTTGCCATAATTGTCTGTATCCAAATCAGTACTTAATAGATCTGCTTAGAATGCCATGACTGCTGATCCGAATCTATCTTGTTCGCTCGATCGAGGTCGCGGAAATTTTCCGATGTTATTCACGAAATTTGCACCTTCTTGTGGATAACTCTGTTTATAGAAATTATCCACTGGTTATCCAACGGAAATAAAACCTTCAAACAACAAACATAAGATACTGTTATTAAAGAAAATAAATACCAACAGGTGAGAAGATCAACGATCCTGAAATGATCATGACATGTGGAAAAGTTGCCAAGAGAGGCGTCAATTAGAAATCTCAGAAAAGAAAAAAGCGACCCAATTGGGTCGCCTAGCAGAAGTGGTGAAGCTATTTCCATTTGTATGGCAGCTTTACCAAGAAGCTATAAATTACACTGGAAGCAATGTGAGCAATGTCGTGTCAAAAAGAATTCGTGCAAGTTCTGGGGAAAATGTTTCATTACCTTCTCAACACTCAGTTAATAAACCGCAGTTAATTAGCAATTCAACGTCCTTGTGAACTATCCTCATTCCCTAAGACAGACTTAATAATAATGATTCTCATTTAACAGTCAACACCTAAATGAGAAAAAATCTCATTTATTTTTTATAGTGCCTTAATGAAGTGCACACGAGATTCACGTAGGTTCGGTTTTTCTTCAAACTTTTCAATGATGTATTCATTTCTTAGCAACAAGCGAAGCATAGCTGGAAATTGGTTACGAGATTTCACTTTTAACGTTTTGTAGCCTTGCTCAGCGACCCAATCTTCTTGTGCTTCCAACAACATCTGTGCCACACCTTCATTACGCGCTTCTGGGGCCACGCCACCAAACCAGCTGTAGAAGGTGTAATCATCTAATTCGTAGCCAATTTTAAAACCAAGGATCGCCCCAGCTTTCTCAGCCACTAAGATTAGGCTCTTTTTCTCTCCAAGGCGCTCCGCCATGGATTCAATCGTCTCACCACGTGCAAACTCAGTAACACGAGCCACCACTTGGATCGCTTCTTCCAGCGTGCCTTCACGAATCAGCATTGTCATTGTCTTACTCTCCAGAAATAAATATACCCAAGTAACTTCAAGCCGTGTGTATTCCGTCTTGAGGTTACTTGGGTATATTCAGACCGACAACAATTGTCGGTCTGGTTTTTCTCATTGAGCGATAATTACTCGTCTGTCGCTTCTTGAGTCTTTACTAGGTGCTCTGCAGTTTGTGCGTTTTCTTCCGCTAACCACTCTGCTACATCTTTCGCGAAGTAAGTCAGGATGCCATCCGCACCGGCACGTTTGAAGCAAAGCAGAGATTCCATCACGGTCTCACGCTCTTTCAGCCAGCCATTCATGATGGCTGCTTTATGCATCGCGTACTCACCAGAAACTTGGTAAGCGAACGTTGGAACTTGAAGCTCAGTCTTCACGCGGCGAACCACATCAAGGTAAGGCATGCCTGGCTTAACCATGACCATATCCGCGCCTTCATTGATGTCGAGAGCCACTTCATGCAGCGCTTCATCCGTGTTCGCAGGGTCCATTTGGTAGTTTTTCTTGTTGCCACCTTTAAGGTTCGCTGATGAACCAACTGCGTCACGGAATGGACCGTAGTAGTTTGATGCGTACTTCGCAGAGTAAGCCATGATTTGAGTATGGATGTGACCCGCTTCTTCTAGTGCTTCACGGATTTTACCAATACGACCATCCATCATGTCTGATGGTGCAACCACATCTGCACCCGCTTCTGCATGAGACAGCGCTTGTTTTACAAGTACTTCAGTTGTCTCATCATTCATCACGTAACCATCTTCATCAATGATGCCGTCTTGGCCGTGAGTCGTGAACGGGTCGAGTGCCACATCTGTGATCACACCGATTTGAGGCACGTGCTCTTTTAATGCACGTACTGCGCGCTGAACCAAACCTTCAGGGTTGTAAGCTTCAGCAGCACATAAGCTTTTAGCGTCTTGGTTTACGACAGGGAAAAGCGCGATTGCTGGTACGCCTAGGTTTGCTAGGTATTGTGCTTCTTCTAGCATTAAATCAATCGACAAACGTTCTACACCCGGCATCGATTCAACACTTTCACGACGATCTTTACCCATCAGAATGAACATTGGGTAAATCAAATCGTTTACTGAAACTTGGTTTTCAGCCATCAGACGACGACTAAAATCGTGCTTACGCATACGACGCATACGGCGTGCAGGGAATGGACCTTGAATTGATACAGACACCACTTTCTCCTTGTCTGGAAGGTTACGATGATCAAATCATCTGGTGGCAAAATCATATCACTCTTGATGCACCTTGCGAGCAGCAATATGGAAAAACGGCATGAAAAAAACCGAAAATGACCCAGCACTCACACTCAAGTATACTTCTCACTAATTCCATGCACCGATAACCCATAGAGACCAACCATGATCGATACTCACGCTCATATTTACGCTAGCGAATTTGATAACGACCGCGACGAGGTGGTGAAGCGCGCTTTAGAACAAGGCATTGATAAAATTCTGCTGCCGAACATCGATCTTGAATCTATTGAGCCGATGCTAAAAACCGAGGCGGCTTATCCTGAGATTTGTCGTTCTATGATGGGTTTGCATCCATGTTACGTAGATGGCAATGTCGAGCAAACACTAGCAATCATTCGTGGCTGGTTTGAAAAGCACAACTTCATTGCAGTGGGTGAAATCGGTATCGATCTGTACTGGGATAAAACCTTCCGCGCAGAACAAGAGATGGCGTTTGTGACTCAGTTAAACTGGGCAAAAGAGATGGATTTACCTGTCGTAATCCATACTCGTGATTCGATTGAAGAAACGCTGACCTTACTTAGTCAAGAACAAGACGGCAGCTTGCGTGGTGTATTCCACTGTTTTGGTGGCAGCGTAGAAGAAGCGCAAGCGATCAATGAGCTTGGGTTCCACTTAGGTCTGGGTGGTGTCTCTACGTTTAAAAATGGCGGTATGGATAAGGTTATCCCGCATCTGGACATGAATTGGGTGATCCTAGAAACAGACTGTCCTTACCTTGCACCGGTACCGCATCGTGGTAAACGCAACGAGCCGGCTTACACTTCTCTGGTGGCAGCGCGAGTAGCGGAATTACGCGGAGAGAGCGTTGAAGCAATTGATGCGATTACAACCAAAAACGCTGAGGCATTGTTTAACCTAAGCTAATACCCGCACTTATATAAGTTACAATCAAACAACTTCTTATATTTCATGGCATTATATTTGAAAGTATAAATAATGTGCTATTGAGATGTAACACTTGCCCTTCCTAAAATATTGCCCACACATTCAACACAGTGGGCAACCTATGAATACTTGCCAGCATGGTATTTACCTAAAACGTCAAAAGCGCACGCTACTGCAAAGACTGATAGGCATTAAAGAGATCTACATTTGCACTAAATGCGGACATATCATTAAAGTGAAACCATAATGAGATGGCAGTTCAAATTTGCAACTCAAGTTACTGACAAACAAAACATTTACACAAAATTTTTATAAACATCGCATACGTTAAGATGAACGTTTAACAAGTTTTTCAATCTCAAAAACAAGACAAAATCTCTGCCTATACTTGTTGACGCATACTCATAAAAATGAATATGGAAGTCATAAAATGTGTGAACACGGAATCTATTTACAACGTCGGCAACGAACTTTTTTTGAAAAAATCTTAGGCATTAAGGAAGTGTATGTCTGCTCGAAATGCGGCCACGTCCTTAAGCTGAGATAATTGGCTCAGTCCAATCCAACCGCAATAAGGCGACTCTTTATGGGTCGCCTTTCCCCTCATCGTTAACTCAACAAGTCACAAGTCGTTACACAGTTGAAATTGCTTCACTTTCCCTCGATTTAAACCTCACTCCGAAATTTCAACATTCTCTTCCTACGCTTAATCAGAATTTTATTCCTCTCAATTTTGCCGTATTAATTTGACCTATAAGCTGTTGAATTTCATATCGAGAGAGCATTTAACATAGAGAGCAGCATTACTTAAGGTCATACCAAATAAACAACAAAAGTAGGGACACTTGTGTGTAACCATGGAATTTACTTGCAACGCCGGCAGCGTCATTGGTGGGAGAAACTACTGGGAATTAAAGAAGTGTATGTCTGTTCTCGATGCGGGCACATCAGACGAATCAGGTGATGATTGAAGTTAAACAAAAAAGCGGCTGTACGCCGCTTTTTCAATATTGATGTTTGGAATTACTCTTCCACTTCTTCTTGTTCGTCGTCTTTACGTGTGTAGAAACGCGCGAAGAACAACCCCACCTCAAACAGCAAACACATCGGGATTGCCAGTAGAGTTTGCGAGATCATATCCGGCGGCGTGAGTAGCATACCGACAATAAACGCACACACGATGATGTATGGGCGCTTCTCTTTCAGATCTTGTGGTGTGGTCGCGCCAGTCCAACATAGCAAGATGATCGCCACAGGTACTTCAAACGCAATACCAAACGCCATAAACAGCGCCAGTACAAAGTCGAGGTAACTCGAGATGTCGGTTGCGAATTCCACCCCACCAAGAGAGATGGCGGTAAAGAAGCCAAACACCAGTGGGAATACCACGAAGTAAGCAAACGCCACACCGCAGTAGAACAACAGTGAGCTAGAAAACAGCAATGGCATGATCAATCGACGTTCATGCTTGTATAAGCCCGGTGCAACAAATGCCCACACTTGGTACAAGATAAACGGCACCGCAATAAACACCGAAGCAATCAAGGTTAGCTTCAAAGGCGTGAAAAACGGTGAAGCCACATCTGTTGCAATCATCGTGGCACCTTCAGGTAGACGCTCTACCAAAGGCGCTGAGACAAACTCATAGATGTGGTTAGAGAAGTAAATTAGTCCAACAAACACCACCAATACTGCAGCAATGGCTTTAAGCAGTCGGTTGCGAAGTTCTAATAAATGACTAATTAAAGGTTGTGTCTGCTCGACGGTAGACATGGCAAACCTCTTTTTTAAAACCTGATCAAAAAGGAGCTACCAATCACTAGTAGCTCCTCCTAATGAGACTATTCGGCTTTCTTATCTGCCGCTGTAACCTTAATCTCTTCCGCTTTCTCAACGGTTTCAGTCGCAGGTGCCTCTTGTTTAGGCTCCGCTTCTGATTTGGTTGGCTCCGCGTAAGGGCGGTTTACAGATTGCGCCGCTTTCTTCAATTCTTCGACCGAAGATTTCAGCTCAGGAGACAGATCATCCATCCCCATTTGCTCAGCTTTGCGCAAGTTTTCTTGCAGTTCTTGAACTTTCAGCTCGTGTGACAACTCGTCTTTGACGCTGTTTGCCATACTCTTCGCTGCACCGACAAAACGAGAGACACTGCGGATGGCATGTGGCAAACGCTCGGGACCAAGAACAACCAGACCAACAACAGATATTAATACCAGTTCCCAAAAACCGATATCAAACACGTTTTACGCCTGCTCTTTGTCTTTTTTCGATTCAGGAGCTGCTTCTTTCTTTTGCTGCTCTTCTAGACTTTTTGGCTCGAAGTCTGCGTCTTTGTCGTCTTTCTTCGCAGGCTCATCTTCGCTCATTGCTTTTTTGAAGCCCTTAACGGCACCACCCAGATCGCCACCGATACCGCGTAGTTTCTTAGTTCCGAATAGCAATACAACAATTACAGCAATGATTAGAAGTTGCCAAACACTGATACCACCCATTCTTTTTACCTCGGGTCTTTAAACAAAATTATTTCAAGAGTTTAACGTCTATCGACGATAAGCTCGCCAACTAAGCAGCCAAAATGTGACCCCTGCGATACCGCTAGCGATCGATAGCTGCTCATAAGCGTTATCCACCAATATTGCCGAGCATACGACTAAAGTGGCTCCAACGCCAAATAAAAACTTTCCTGTCGCCTGCTGACGCTTGCTGTGACGGTAACCTTGATAAAGCTGATCCATGCGTTGATTCATGGCTTTACCTTGTCTCAGGCTATCGTAAAGCAGCTCCGGCAGTTCCGGTAACTTTTCTGCCCAAAACGGCGCGCGGTCTTTAATGGCATTCACTAAAGCTTGCGGACCAACTTGGTTCATCATCCATTCTTCAAGGAAAGGCTTCGCGGTCTCCCACAAATCAAGTTGCGGGTATAACTGGCGGCCCAGACCTTCGACGTACAACAGCGTTTTTTGTAGCAATACAAGCTGCGGCTGCACTTCCATATTGAATCGACGCGCTGTGTTGAATAGGTTCAACAATACGTGACCGAAAGAGATCTCACACAGTGGCTTGGCAAAGATTGGCTCACACACAATGCGAATCGCAAATTCAAATTCATCGACATTGGTATCAGCAGGTACCCAGCCCGAATCAACGTGCAATTCCGCTACGCGGCGGTAGTCACGATTGAAGAAAGCGAGGAAGTTTTCCGCCAGATAGCGTTTGTCTTCACTATTAAGTGTACCAACGATCCCGCAATCCAGCCCAATCCACATCGGATTCTCTGGATGCTCCGGTTTAACGAACACGTTGCCCGGGTGCATGTCGGCATGGAAAAAGCTGTCTCGGAACACCTGAGTGAAGAACACACTCACACCGCGTTCCGCGAGCAATTTCATATTGGTGCCATTCGCTTCCAAGCCTTCAATATCAGAGACTTGGATGCCATATATTCGCTCAGAAACCATGACAGTTTCATTACTAAAGTCAGGAAAAACTTCTGGTACGTAAAGCTCTTCGCTGCCTTCGAAGTTGCGACGCAGTTGAATCGCGTTCGCCGCTTCACGACGCAAATCGAGTTCATCAAGTAAGGTTTTTTCGTACTCACGAACCACTTCAACTGGTTTCAAACGACGTGCTTCAGGCATCGCTCCGGCGACTATACGCGCCATTCGGTGCATCAGTTTTAGATCTGAATCAATGACCGGACGAATATCTGGACGGATGACCTTTAATACCACTTCTTGGTTAGTGTCTTTTAATCGAGCCGTATGCACCTGAGCAATCGACGCAGACGCTAACGGTTTGATATCAAATTCAGTAAACCAGTTTTCTAATGGACCGCCCAGAGCGAGTTCCATTTGTTCTTTCGCTAACTGCCCATCAAATGGCGCAACTTGGTCTTGCAAAAGAGCAAGAGGATCAGCGATATGCGGAGGGAAAAGGTCACGGCGAGTCGACATCATCTGACCGAACTTAATCCAAACCGGACCAAGTTCTTGCAGAGCGAGACGAAGGCGCTCACCCAGCGGTTTCTCTGGGTGCTTGTTCTTAATCCAGAATAGGCTTTTGCGCATCAAAAGCGGCGCTTTGGTCAGTTGATGATCAGGTAACAACTCATCCAAGCCGTATTCCAGCTGAACTTTAATGATTTGGTATAAGCGCTTTATTTCTGCTGGCGTCATGAGTTCTCCAGCGCAGACTTATCCGAGTCGAATTTGTTTAGTAGTGCGTTTAGGCGCGCTTCAACGCTAGAAGCTTGGCTGCGAACGTCATCCACTTGGTCACAGAAGTGGGCGATTTCCAGCGGTGCTGGCGCCAGTTTCCACTCTTCTGTTACTACTTGAGCAAGATGGCGTTGATGTTTTTCTGCTTGAGAAGCAAAGAAGCCGCCGACGTTTTTGGTGCCTTGCACAAAAGTATGCGCCACAACATCGCCTGTCACGCGAGATAACCACTCTTCGATGTCGGGTTTGCAATCCACCATCAATTGAGAGAACTTCTGCGCCAATTGGATATCACCTTCAAGCTCAAGCTTATCTTGCTTGATAAGGCGAGTGATGTTGGCTTGATCGCGCAGCTCAGGCAGTACACTTAGATTCAACGACAGATAACAATCTGGCTGACCTTCGTAGTTGCCCAAAACATCGATTTGCTGGCTGAAGATGAACGTCAGTGTCTTATTGATTTCTTTCAGATGAATTTGAATCACCTGACCTTTAAGACGTGACAAACGACGACCCAATTCAGGATCGTCTTTAATCAGCGTATTTAATGTCGTTTCAATAACGGCAGTGATAAGAGGTTCAAATGGCATACCGCTTATCCTTAGAATTTGTAGCCGCGGTGCAGCGCCACAATACCACCCGTTAGATTGTAGTATTTGGTGTTTTCGAAGCCCGCTTCTTTCATCATGCCTTCCAGCGTGTCTTGGTCTGGGTGCATGCGGATAGATTCGGCTAGGTAACGGTAGCTGTCTGCGTCATTCGCCACTAGTTCACCCATTTTTGGCAATAGGTGGAATGAGTACGCGTCGTACACTTTGGATAGGGGGTCTAGGATTGGTTTTGAGAACTCAAGCACCAACAGACGACCACCTGGCTTCAATACGCGGAACATAGAGCGCAGCGCTTTGTCTTTATCAGTGACGTTACGTAGACAGAAGCTGATAGTGATCACGTCGAAGTAATCATCTGGGAATGGCAGTTCTTCTGCGTTCGCTTGAACGTAATGTACGTTACCAACAATGCCGTTGTCGCGTAGTTTGTCACGCCCCACATTTAGCATTGAGTTGTTGATGTCCGCTAAGATCACGTGACCTTGGTCGCCAACAATGCGCGAAAACTTCGCCGTTAAATCGCCAGTACCACCACCTAGGTCAAGAACACGTTGTCCCGGACGAGCGCCACTGCAATCAATAGTAAAACGCTTCCAAAGGCGATGAACGCCGCCGGACATCAAGTCATTCATGATGTCGTATTTTGCTGCCACTGAGTGGAAAACTTCGGCAACTTTGGTCACTTTTTCGTCTTTTGCCACTGTGGTAAAACCAAAGTGGGTAGTGTCGTTATCTAACGCTGTATTTGATTGCACACTTGTGTCCGTCATTCTGATTCCTCTTGGGCAGCACTTTCTCACTTCGGGGCGGTTGATAACAAATAGGGTCGCCCACTGTACTGCGGGCGATTAGTTTACTTTATCCTCAGCCGGATGTCTTTCTACTAAAGAAGCATTTTCCGAAAATGACTCTGTCTGCGCCAACTGAGCAAGATCTGGCGAGATTGGACGTTTTACTTCCACTCCTAGTTGCTTGAAGCTTTCCGCTTGACGGATCACGTTGCCACGTCCTGTCGCTAGCTTATTCATCGCCCCTTGGTACGTTTGGTTGGCTTTGTCTAATGCACCGCCCAGTCCTTCCATATCGTCAATGAACAAACGCAATTTGTCGTACAGCTTCGCCGCTCGCTCCGCGATCAATTGGGCGTTTTCGTTTTGGCGTTCGTTGCGCCACAAGTTATCTATCGTACGTAGCGCCACCAGCAAAGTGGTAGGGCTGACCAAAATAATGTTTTGTTCCATCGCATCTTTAACCAAGCTCGGGGCAGCTTGAATTGCGACTTGGAATGCAGGCTCCACCGGAATAAACATCAACACATAATCTAAACTCTGGATGCCTTTTAACTGGTGGTAATCCTTAAGGCTCAAGCCTTTGATGTGCGCGCGCAGCGCGGCTAGGTGATCACTCAGCGCCCGCTCTCGTTGAATGTCGTTCTCTGCGTTGAAGTAGCGCTCGTACGCCACCAGCGCCATTTTCGAATCGACCACCACTTGTTTGTTTTGCGGTAAGTGAACTATCACATCCGGCTGATAGCGTTTTCCTGCTTCGTTTTGCAAGCTCACCTGAGTTTGGTACTCGTGCCCTTCACGCAAACCAGATTCTGCCAATACACGAGCCAGAACCACTTCACCCCAGTTGCCTTGCTGCTTGTTGTCACCTTTCAGAGCTTGAGTCAGATTGACCGCTTCTCGGGTCATATGTTCGTTCAAGCGTTGCAGGTTCTTCAACTCATGCACCAAGGTGTGACGCTCTTTGGCTTCTTGGCTAAAACTGTCGTTAACTTGTTTTTTGAACCCTTCCAGCTGCTCTTTTAGTGGAGACAGCAAACCTTCCAAGCTCTGACGGTTTTGCATATCGACTTTGGCGGTTTTCTCTTCAAACAACTGATTCGCTAAGTGTTCAAATTGCTGCTTCAAACGCACTTCTGCTTGCTCAAGAATTTGCAGCTTTTCTGCATTAGCTTGGTTAATTTGCTCGTGGCGCGCTTGCTGCTCACCAAGTTGTGTTTCAAGGCGCGATTTGTGCTCTCGCATCTGCCCTAGCTCATCAAAATACTGCTGACGCTCCTGTTTCACTGCTTCGAAATAGCGCAGTTTTTCCATCGCCGCCATCAATTTACCGTGAGTTTGGCGCACCTCGAATGCCGCTTTATCGCGCTCGTCATCAAGCTCATCCAATTCTTGCTGTGCTTCAGCGAGGCTTTGCTTCACTTGTTCAAGTTGTTGTTGATGAAGCTGTTTTTCAGAGGAGAGCTGTTGTTCGAGCAATTGAGTTTGCGTGGCAAAGCGTTGTTTAACCCACCAACCCACTGCAACACCGCTGATGGTCGCGGTAAAAAGAGAAGACAGAATGAGAGATTGATGCTCAAGAATCCATTGCATAATAGCGAGTTAGCCTGTGTTTTTTATCTTTAATAATGGTATTTACATACTGGATAAATGTCCAGTTTGTTGGATGAAAAATCCTCGCATACACTAGGCGCTCCGTACAACATACTCACACCTGCTCAAACCAACAGCGATGAGCGGTACATCATCAAACAGAGGCATCATGAACGAGCGTCGCGCCCTAGGATTTGGGCTATCAGCGGTATTACTTTGGTCAACAGTAGCGACCGCATTTAAATTGACTTTGGCGGAATTCTCACCGATTCAGATGCTGACCATGGCGAGTATTGTCTCGGCTATTGCGCTCATCGTGGTATGTGGCGTGCAAGGCAAGTTGAATCAGCTCAGTTCAACGTTTCTTGCCAATCCTTGGTACTACTTACTGCTCGGATTGATTAACCCACTGGCGTACTACCTCATCTTGTTTAAAGCATACGACTTATTGCCAGCCTCCCAAGCGCAGGCGATCAACTACAGTTGGGCGATCACGCTCACCTTGATGGCGGCGGTTTTCTTGGGGCAGAAGATCCGCAATAAAGACTGGATTGCTTGCGGCTTTAGTTACTTGGGTGTCATCGTAATTGCCACCAAAGGTAACGTGTTAGGAATGGAATTCGAAAGTCCGCTTGGGGTGGGATTAGCGCTCCTTTCAACATTACTTTGGGCAAGCTACTGGATTCTCAACACCAAAAACAAAGCCGATCCTGTAGTAGGCGTATTATTAGGATTTCTGGTTGCGATTCCGTTTGCGATTGGCTTAAGCGTTTATGAAGGCGCAGACTGGAGCCAAATCACCGCGAAAGGTTGGGCAGCAGTGACTTACGTTGGCCTGTTTGAGATGGGCGTAACTTTCGTGTTGTGGCTAACGGCACTCAAACTCACCGAGAACACCGCACGCATCAGCAACCTGATTTTCGCTTCACCATTCATCTCGCTCATGCTGCTTGCCACCATCATTGGCGAAGAGATTCACCCATCCACTTTGATTGGGTTAGTGCTGATCATCAGCGGCTTGGTGATTCAACAAGTGAAGTTCGGCAAAAAGCAAAAACAGACGAATACCGCTCAATGATGACGTCCGAAACTATTGCAAAAATGAGACACGATTTATAAAAAAGAGAGCTAGCTAACAGTTTACTCGATTAATGAAGTTTTCCTTGCTTGGATTTGTTCGGGCTTTGGATACGATATAGCCAAAGCCCGATATGAACGCTGAGTCAGATGTTCACCATACTATTCCAAGGGCGTTTCAGGATGCTTTATTAATTATGTTTCGCTTCGCTATCTCCCCTGCATTGATGACAGACTGGAAACAGGCTCTGCAACAATGCTGTGATGCCACACAGGCGCACGGTCAGCTTTATACTTTCAGCTACACTCGCCAATGGCGCTTGAGTGAGGTGGCGACATCGCCGCAACATCATCGTGAAATCGTCGCGATTCTCGAACCTGCCACTGAGCACTTTATCTATCCTCAGCTTGTTGTTGAACAAACACCCTTTCAAAACCAAACCTTGAGTTACTGCCCGATATGGCTCCCAAGCGGTGAGCTGTTTGCTGCCTTTGCATTGGTTCATCCAGTCGAGCAAGATACTGTCATTTCTGGATGGTTAAGCGCATTGGCTGGACGTGTCGGCTTTGATGTTGCTCAAACTTACCATAATGAGCAGCAGCGTCACGATGTTCAATTGCCAGACTTACTGCCATCCCTGCAAGAATTCATTGATTGCTTAGAAGACCACACGTGGATAAAAAGCACCGATGGTCGCTACGCGATGACCAACCGAAGCGTTGAAGACTCTTGGCAAATGACCGGCAGTGAAATCGTCGGCAAGAATGATTTCGAGTTGTTCAACAGCCGTCGAGCGAAGAAGTTCATTGATACCGACCAGTTGGTGATCGCTACGGGCAGCCAAAACACGGTCGAAGAGTGCACTCTCATTGATGACAACAACAACCCAACCTGGTTGGAGACCATCAAGTCACCAATCCGCAATCAAACCGGAGAGCTGATTGGTATTTTGGGTATGACACGCAACGTTACTCGCCGAAAAATGGTGGAGACTCAGTTGTCATTGGCGTCGAAAATCTTCGATAACTCCCACGAAGGGATGGTAATCACCGACCGCAAAGCCAACATTCTCGATGTGAACAGTGCCTTCACCCACATCACCGGTTACGCAGCAGAGGAAGTGCTCGGTAAGAATCCGAATATCTTGCGTTCTGGGCATCACGACCGCGAATTTTATCAACAGTTGTGGCGTCAGCTAGAAAGCAAAGGTCAGTGGAAAGGCGAATTCATCAACCGCAAAAAAGATGGCAGCATTTACCCACAGCTCGCCACCATCAGTGCGGTGATGGACGATAAGAACCATCTGATCCAACTATATCTGTGTTTTTGAAGACATCTCGGTACGTAAAGCGCACGAAGAAAAGCTACAACGCATGGCGTTTTACGATCCATTGACCAACCTTCCTAACCGTACTCATTTGATCAGCTTGCTAGAACAGCACATTGAGAATGGTCAGAAGCATCAACACGCCTTTGCTACTCTCTTCCTCGATATCGACCACTTCAAGCACATCAACGACAGCATGGGGCACTTCTGTGGCGACCAGCTCCTGACTAAGCTCGCTGAACGTCTGCAAGATGTGTTGCACTTACGCGCTCATGTAGCACGTATTGGTGGCGATGAGTTTGTGATTATATTGCCGAATATCGAGTCGGATTCGCAGCTGATCGACACTATTGAGGACATACTCTGCCTGTTCAACCGTCCTTTTGAAGTCAGTAAGAGCGAATCTTTACGTATCTCCACCAGCGTAGGCGTGGCACGTTATCCTCAAGACGGACAAGACAGCGAAACCTTGCTCAAGAATGCCGATACCGCCATGTATTTAGCGAAGAAAAACGGTCGTAACGGCTATGCGTTCTACTCACCGGATTTGACCGATAAATCCGTGTCTCACGTGCGTATGCAGTCTGCTCTGCATGAGGCGATTGAGAAGAACCAACTTCATTTAGCTTACCAACCGCAATACAACTTAAGCGCTAACGAACTGGTGGGCGTAGAAGCCCTGCTACGCTGGCAACATCCTGATCTTGGAATGATTTCTCCGGCAGATTTTATCCCGATTGCAGAGAAAACGGGCCTGATTCAAAGCATTGGTAAATGGGTCTTGGAACAAGCTTGCTTGCAAGGTCGCGCATGGCTGGATAACGGCATTGAATTTGGCAAGCTCGCGGTGAACGTATCGGCTCTTCAGCTACAACAATCAGACTTCATCAGCAAACTTGGGGTGATTCTCAAAGAGACCGGATTCCCGGCGCACCGTCTAGAGCTAGAAATCACCGAAAGCTTCCTACTGATCGACCCACAACAAGCCATCGCATCACTCAACTTGCTGCGCGAGCTTGGCATTGAGATCTCTCTTGATGACTTTGGTACTGGTTACTCGTCACTGTCTTACCTCAAAGGTTTGCCAATCAACAAATTGAAGATCGACCGCTCTTTCGTAAGCGATGTTCCAAGCAACACCGACAGCAATGCGATCGTGAATGCCATCATCGCGATGGGACAAACCCTGTCATTGAAAGTGGTCGCAGAAGGCATCGAAACCGACGAGCAAGCCCAATACTTATTCGAGCGTGGCTGTATCTACGGACAAGGCTTCCGCTTTAGTGCCCCAGTTCGTGCCGAGAAGTTGTTTCGTTAGAGATCGCTCTCAAAAGTAATCTGCTCGGATAAAACATCAGCATGTTTTATCTGGGCTTTCTCGAAACTTCTTCTGATTAATTCGACATCCAAGCCCAAACTGCACAGGCTTGTTGAATTGCGAAGGGGAAGAAGCAAAAAATGAAGAACTCAATATTACTCTTGCTCAGTATCATGGGCTTTACCATTGTGCACGCCCAACCAACACCGCCCTCATTACTCGCAACCTATGCTAACTATTTGGCAAACGCATCAGAGGAAAATATCTCAGAGACTTATTGGCAGTATTTCTCGAAGGAGGCACTCACAGGTATCGAGGTAAGCTCTCCAACAACAAAAGAGCAGTTACTGTTCAAACACTTGATGAGGTCAACAAGCAGTGTCTATGAGGTGCATTTCAACGACTATGGCTGCCTTAGCGTGAATGGCAAAAACTCGAACGATGAGCCCATCACGTTCAATATTGAATATGAGATAGAAAATAGCCGGGCGTTGATATCACACATCGATGTGCAGCTGCATAACTCAGAAAAAGAGTTCCCGACCAAAGCAACATGCCCACGAGACTATATGGTGTTTTGAAGTGAAGGATAGGCTGAGCTGAGACAACGCTCAGCCTGCAGAAAATTTTGCTTATGTGCAGCAACAATAAAGATTGCCCGTAAGAATATTTTTAGACAATAAAGTTGGCCCATAGTAACAACTCTACCTGAAAGCATCTCCTTTCTTAGGCTTTCTCCAATTTGGCGCCCACAGTGAGGCATATGAAAAATTGCGATGACCAATGCTTTCTACTGCTAAAAATACATTTAGCTGAGTGTCGGCAGCATGGGATGGGACAAGGCTAGTTTACGAAATGACTTGTTCCGCAATTGTGCAATAGCCTCTTGCACAATTGAGTACTAGAGTTTGCCCAACAGATTGTTGGACAGTTAGGAAGCAACTTGTCTCGCGAATAAGCGCACCCTGATTTTAGCCAAAATAACCGCAGACTTTCCTAATGGAAGTTATTGACTGCTCAAACACGTTTAGAGGGAAAGTTTACTTTAGCCCCCACAATTTTGAGGCCAAAGTTTTTCAGTAAGAACGTAGTCACTAAGGCAACTTACAACGGTCAATTGTCGTGCACTTTTTCAAACTATCGTTTATGTTGGGGGGTAGTGTAACGTTCATGGTCCGTGGCATGATACTGACTCTACCGAAAATCAATCACCTTCAGTGGTCTCGGGTATACTCAACAAACTTCAGCTAGCACAAAAGCTTGTTGTACTAGTAGCTCAAATCACCGATCCTTAATAGTAATCACTTCTAGAAACTCGATATTATCAAAAAGAGCTCTCGAGAAGAAAGTCATCTCTAATCAGTAACTAATCATTATACTGCCGTAAATAGATGAAGTGTAAGGATACCTATTATGAAAAAGTTCGAACTTGCAGATGCTCCAAAAATCAATGTTGAAGAGGTTATCGAGAAGCGTAGACTTAGCAAAGCAAAATTGCTCAAAAAGAAGAACAAAACCTCTCTCACAACAAGATCCCAAATAATAGTCAAGAGAATGAATCTGAATTAGAACCTTTGCTTTATTATTTTAGTCAACATCAAACTCTGAATAGTTCTCATTATTTTTCTAAATAAACTAACTAAAATATATTATATTTTTAAACTTTACCTAAAAAATAATTTTTCGCATATGTTATTAACTTTACTTGAAGATATTTTACTCTCACCTAAATAAAAGGTTTGAATAATAGAATCTAAAATACAATCTTCAGATAAAAACATACATTTTGAACAATTATGCCGCTCACTCTTCAATATTCTTTCTGATAAAGAGTAAGGTTGACTTATGCCAAACCGAAAGTTTTTTATTTCTACCCTATCTAATAAAAAATCAAAAAACTGGCTTGAAAGATCTTCTCTAAATTTTTCAAAGAAATATTCAATTCTTTCATTTGATAGTTCTTTCCTGACTCCATTGTTTTTATAGAAAATAGTATGACTAAATTCCAAATAGTCATCTTTTCTAATCATCGAAGCCCACCAATAAAAATCATCTAATAGGCAAGGCATTATATGAAAAGAGCCTTCCTTATTGTAACTCTTTTTAAGGCTCATATATTGTGTAGGACTTTCAATTCTGTTTATTTCGAGAGGACGAGCTGACATTATGGATTTTAAGCTATCTAAAGCCTCATTATATGTTACTGCCTTAATCTGTATAAGATTTATATTATGATGATTACATCTTACACTATAAAGCCATGCCGACTTAAAATATGCGAACCCAAACTCTTCAATAGATATTTTAATACAAAGAGGGCAGTAGCGAATAAAAAGACTTCCTTTTACACCATTACCATAAGTATGGTGTTTGAAAATCCGGTCAACACATGATAAATGATCTATTGGATTATCAAACTCTCCCGCAGTTTTAATTGCGACTCCAGATTTTCTTAAAAAAATCAATAGGTCAACATCATCGAATTCATCTAGTTCAATATGACATTGACGAGTAAATTGCGGTTCCGCAATCCATTGTCCATTTTTCCCAATAACAGAAGAAAAACTTAAACTGCCAGATACTATTAAGTTTCGGAGAATCCAACTATGGACTGACTCATCACTTAAGTACTTCAACGCAAGCATCGATTTACTATTAATCCGTACTCTATATAAAATACAAAAACATATCTATTTTAAAATCAATATAAAGATAGATACCCACGGGTAAACCCGTAGTACTTACTGTTACAACACTTAAGTGTTGACCAAAATAACAAACAGATAGAGCTTAATGGTTCAGAATGTACTCTCCGCCTTCGACTGCTTGCTGCTGCACAAAGTCCCATTTAGCAACAAAGGGGCTCATATCTACTTGTTCAAGCGCCGAAAATAGCTTCTGATACCAAAACGCCCACTCTTTTCTTTTTAGCGTATCAATCGACTTGGGGCGTGCTTCATCTCGTATTCTCATTTCAAGATGCGTTTGATCCATTGGATTAATTTCATCTTCAATGATTGCTTCAAGCGAACGAAACTGACCTTCCACTCGATTTCGTATTTCATAAACCTCGTCCCACGTTTCAAGTTTGTTTAGTTGTTCATGATCACCTGTTGCCCACCTGACTTTGATAGTAGGCTCAGGATCTCGCAAGTTTTCAAATTGAACTTGTATCAATCCCTTTGCCTCTTCCTCGAATGGATAGAAGGCAAGTCGCTCAGCATTATTTGAATCTCTAAATAAATCCTTTGCTTTTTTGGCATCTTGGTTGCAAACATCGCATAAAGGGATCAGGTTATCTGGATGAACAGCAAAAATCGGGTATTTGGACTTGCAAAGCTGATGGTCATAATCCGCACGCCACTGGTCGCCATCTGCTACTCCAGCCCTGAAAGCAGCAAGCTTCTCCATCCCACAAGCCTTACAGATATTTCCATTCACATCATGTGCGCGAAACACATTGAAGTGGGCCGTAATATCATTGCCACCACATGCTGTAATTACTGGCCCCAAATCTTTCGTTGCACAGTAAAGGTGAGTTGCCACATTTCTCAATTCATTAAAGCAAGGTTTTGGAAGAAAAATCAGAAGGTCTCTGTTCGGGTTTAAGAAGAAGTCACGCATGTTTTGATGGTCACGTACTGCTTCGACCAGTTGTTGTTTAACCGCTTCTCCTGAATTGTTTAAGGCGATAAATAGCTTTTCAAACTTATCCCTAGTTAAGTCGTTTGTTGCTCTAACATTGTTCGCCCTCGCGTTATCCCAGCAGGATTGACCAATATCACCACCAGAGAACAGAGTTCGGTCAAAGTCATTCCTATTTAATGAATGTTCAAGGAAGTGAAACAATTCAGCATTCAGCTGCCTGAACACATCGAATTTAGGTGTATTGGGTGACAAACGAAATAACATTACTGGCTTAATTTCCTAATCAAATAGGCTTTTTCAGCGGATAACCCTAAGTTTTCTTCTATCCATTCTGCGGCGTGCCTATCACCATGTTTTAGCTGCTCTCGGATCTCATCTATCACACTCTGAGAAATGAGTGAGCGAAGCTCAAACAAGTCTTTAATCAACACATCAAATGAAGCACCGTAGGTCTCATTTCTAGCCATGTTCATATCTATCGAACCATTTTCAGCTCGATGAAATTGATAGACATTGCTTCTCTTCAGTGAAGAGACCATGAAGGGTGAGTGGGTTGATATGAATAGCTGACCTTTCTCATTATCTTCGCCTACAACACCTTCTACAAAAGAGTGGAAGTACGTGCGCCAGGATGGATTGAGGTGGGTTTCTGGCTCATCAAGTAAAAACAGTGCTCTACTGTCTTTGTAGATATAAGCCATAGATAAAATCTGAATCAGCTGAGCTTCACCATCGGATAAGTCATCAAATTCAATACACTGGTGACCATCCGTCAACTTTAGAGATAGAGCATGAATGGGCGATTTCCACTTTTGTGGCCTTTTTGCTGAACGGTCGAAATTATCTTGTCTAAGCTCTCGTTTGGTTTCACCCTTCCAAAAATCTGCTGCCAGTAGATGTAAGCGATACAGCTTTTCAAACAACACTTGTGAAGTAAAAAAGCTGCTTTCCAAAACATCTCGCACACGATGATCGCTAAAATCAATCGTGAGTTCGCCCGCCAAGTAGTCCAACTCGAACTGGTCAAAGAACTCTTCTGAGGTTTTACTCACCATTGGCAACGGCTGAAAATTACAAGATGACAAATCCGCTAAACATTCAATCAATTTAGCGATGTCCAACAGTGCACCTGCATCGTGAGTGAACTTGCGCAGATCATAACGAAACTTAACGGAATGAATTTTGTTGAAGCGCTGTTTGCCTTTCCAAATATCTAACTGCACTTCTTCAGGCAACATCCCCATGCTTGCCAACATTAAGGCTGTTGTATCTTGGTCAAAATATTTAAGACGTGGGAGGGGGGTAGCCCTCAGACCAATATCGGTAATATCTGCTATGGTTGAGCCTTGCGGTAAAAGGGGAAATATAGCAGGGTATCGAGTTTGATAGTAATCATATGCCTCTGAAGATTGACGACCAATTAAATCGATATCCTCTTCGGTTAGATACTTCCCTTTTTCATCTCGAGATTGATTAATCGAAGAGAGTCGTCGCTCCCAAGCCCGCTTAACATTCATTACGTCTAAGTATTGCACCGTATTCTTCATGAAAGCACGCTGCAAATTTTCGTTTAAACCTGATGAATAACCAATAATTTGGCTTGGTAAAATCTGTTCTTCTATCCCTGAGTTTTCGTCACTATCCACATCAATCAAGATGTCATCGCGATAGACAGTTACAGTACCGTGCTCATTGATGTTGACAGAATAACGGTTAACTTGACCTTCAGCGTCATAGGGTTGGTTTGTATAACAAATTTCGATAGCTAGTGATGGGAACCAATTGCGACACTTAAAATCTTTGCGTAAATCACGCTCTAAGTAGCCAAATATTTCCGCCACTAACTCAAGTAACTGGGACTTACCAGAGCCATTTAAACCAATGAACGCAACTATATTCCCCTGAGTCAGGGAGAAATCAAAACTTTGATCTTTAAGGCCTTTGTACTGGCCGTTCAGATTTAACGAGAGTAACTTCACAAGTATTATCCTAAGCACTTTCTCAATCTTTCCTCAGAAAGGAAGGAAAGTGCTTCTTATATAATATGGAGCCTGAGCCGTCTCAAAATCGCCTCATTGCACGTTTGTTAATGGGTATAAGGAGTCTGGACGAGGCTAAAGCCCCCAAAGCGAAAACCAAGGATGCATTGAACCACAGTAGACCGTACCCATGACCACCTTTAGATTGCCATCTTAAAAAACACTGTATTGGGTTCTCTGTCATGCTCTGGCTTTACCTGCTTTGCGCTTGGGCTTTGCAGCCGCTCGCTCTGCTTTAATCTTTTTCAGCAGCGCTTCTGCTGAGTTTTCACCAGAAATTAGATCCGGATTTTCTTTGCGCCATTGTTCCGTTAGTTCACCGCGGAAAGCCTTGGCAAGTATAGACTGGGTGAGGTTATTAACTCGCTTTAAAGCTTGATTAACTTGTTGTTCGGTAGTGTCGGCACCAGCCAATAAATTTTCAACACGACGAATAATTGTGTCCACCTCTTCAGAGGTAGTCGGCTTAGCAAATTCAACATCTTTTATGTTTTGCAAATTTAAGCCAGGTTTTCCACCACCATATGCCATTGCTTGGAGCTTTTTTCTACCGGCATTTTGAGCTTTCAAAACAAGTTCAAAGAAAGCTGCTTCACCTGAAGACTTTAACCTAACCAATGCAACATGTTGGCTAATGTATGCATCCTCAAGATTACATTTTATGCGCGCACATTTTGTAACATTTGCACCAGTTATAGTAATGAGCAAATCATCTATTTGAACCTTTGTTCTTTGGCCTTCGACTTTCTCAGGTAATCTCACATAAGCAGCATCTTGGATTTTAAGTTCATCAGAGTTTATATCCTGAGAACGAATAAAAAGAGACCCGCTTTCGGAGTAATATTTTGCCCACCCACGGGAACCACTTGTTACATACTCACATTCTTTGCCAATAGAGCTTTCAAGCCAAGATGAAGGAACCATATAACCAGCAAACTCAGTGTACTTATCTTTCGGACTTCGCAAATCCTCAGTCAGCTTGCCACTCACTGCGGCAGCCAAAACCGATTGACGGAACTGCTTGAGCGTTTCAAGCGCACTTTCTAGTCGAGCTTTGGTCGCTTCAACTTGTGCTAGCAGAGTATCTAGCTTTTCCGCGATGATTTTTTGTTCGGCGAGAGATGGAAGAACAATTTCAATAGCCTCAATGGCTTTACCAGAAATGTTAGGTTGTGCACCACCATAGGCTATATCTAATATTTGCTTGCTTAATGCTGATATCAGATAGTTGCGATAGTTAGTATTTCCATATTCTTCAGAATGTAATTTAATATTGCCAACTCGCTGATTCTGATAGGCTGGTTCTTTGCCTCTATATATACCGACTTTGCCAGTAGTTGCTCCTGACATTGCAATTAACAAGTCATTTTGATGAACCTCAAAACCGTCAATACCGTTTAAAACATGGGCGGCATTATCATCAGAAGCAATATTACCGTTCAGGTCGGATATTCGAATAATTGGGACAGATTGGTTAGACGCCTCAACATAATCCTTACTCTTGAACGCATAACCATTTTTCAAGTACAAGTAATCACCAATAGTTGCACTAACCCAACCTTGGTCAAAAAGTTCATTACTCATCTTTCAGCTCCAACATCCAGCTCAACGAGTAATTTATCTAGCTCTGACAAAGCATCATTCAATTGCTGCTTGGCTTCTTTTGCCAACACACTAGGCTCAGGAAGACTTGAGGCATCGACACTGTCTTTGTCTTTTAGCCAGATAATATCAAGAGAATCGCCTTTACTTTGACGAATCCAATCACGGCTAAAACAACGCCAACGACTGTGCGCTAAATCATTGTCAACGTTTTGGTTTTCTTCGCTAGCGGACTTATCTACTTCAATTTCAAATGCATCGAATGACCATTCCCCTTCTTGACGCGGACTTTGACCATTGGCAACTTCACCATAGACCTTTTCAAAAGGCGCAAGATGGCTGTCATTAAATGGGTTGCGCTTACCAAAACTCGGCATATTAGTGCGAAGATCGTATACCCACACATTCTCTGTGCAGTTTTCTTCTTGCAACTTGTCCTTTGCGCTGCCCTTGGTAAAAAAGAGCACATTGGTTTTAACGCCTTGAGCATAGAAAATGCCGGTTGGTAGTCGCAGAATAGTATGAAGGTTACATTTGTTCATCAGGTCTCGACGAACATCTGTTCCTGTGCCTGATTCAAATAACACGTTGTCAGGCAGCACAACCGCAGCACGTCCGCCTGGCTTCAAATTGCGATAGATATGCTGTAAGAAAGCCAGTTGTTTGTTGCTCGTTGGGTAGGTCAAATCATCGCGGGTGATAGATGCCTCACCACCTTTGCTGGTACCAAATGGTGGGTTGGCCAGAATCACATCCGCTTTTTCTAGGTTTGCACCCACCAGACCTAAGGCGTTACCCAAGTGAACCACACCTTCATCATCACCTTCCATACCATGCAGCAAACAGTTCATTAGCGCTAAGCGACGAGTCGACGGCACAAGTTCCACACCAATAAATGCCTTGTTTTTTTGGAACGCTTGCTGCTTTGTATCGAGGTCGAAATACTCATCGGTCAGCTCTTTCATGTAGCGATCAGCGGCAATCAAGAAGCCTGCTGTACCTGCTGCTGGGTCTTGAATCACTTCTCCTGGCTGAGGTTTGATACAGCGCACCATAGAATCAATCAGGCTTCTTGGTGTGAAGTATTGCCCTGCACCAGATTTAGTTTCATTGGCGTTCTTTTGTAATAAGCCTTCATATAGGTTGCCAAGGCCATCTTTTTCATTGCTAAACCAATCTTTAATCTGATCGAGTGACTTAACGAGCTGCTCTAGATGGCGAGGCTCACGCAGGCGGGTTTGTGCATCGGCATAAATCGCGCTGATCAGCGGATCTGTGTCTTTAGAGAGGTCGAGCAACATTTGCTTGTAGTGGTTGAGCAAGTTAATACCTGACTTGCTGTTCAAATCCGTCCAACGACAACCCTCTGGTAGAGTATGCTTATCCAACGTTTCGGCTTCGGTATTCTCATGCACCATTTTAATGAACAGCAGCAGTACTAGTTCAGTTACATAGTCCGAGTAGTTGATACCGTCATCACGCAGCACGTCACAGAGGTTCCAGAGTTTTTGTACGATGTTATCGTCAGTCATGTTGTTTCCTAGTTCTCTTTCTTAGCTCATCGATAAAATGTGCCAAGTGATTTAATTTGTTTCTGATTAACTGGCGCTTTGTAATGGCCACATAGCTTCACTGAGCTCAGAGAGTACGGTATCCAGTCGGTTTACCAAAATTTTGTCTAATTGTTTAGCACCACCATGATCCGCAAAGCGCAGATTCACAAATTCACGGTCGACGATGACTTCATGAACAAGCTGTTTGGCAAGCCGGTCAAGCCATTTTCGCTGTGCTGGTGTCCACTGATGATTGGTATAAATCCGGTCCATCGCCAGGGCAACACGTTGTTCAAATGGTAATAATGGTTCACCAAAAGCTGCACGGCGAATGTGTCCAATGATACTGGCTGCAATGTCTTGGTTGGTTTGGTTACGCACTGCACTTTGTAGTTTCGCTTCGGCGTAACCGGCTCCATCCAGAAGTAAGCGCACTTCTTTAAGCTGCTCTCGCGTTAAGTCTCTAGGCTTATTGACCACTACCGCTAGCGCAGCAGATTGATTTAACTGTTCTTTAATGAACTGGTTAAAACTATCGAGATAATCTTCAGGGCGTTGGTAAGCACCATAGCTTTGATTGCGCTCTCGTAATTCATCTTCATGGTTAGAGATCACAGGTTTACGTTCACTGCCAATCAGCACTGACACTTCCGCCAGTTGATTCAGCATGCCGCTTTGCTGAGTTACAAACTGCGCCGCCTGTTTGGGCCCCAACTGATGCAAGTGTTTATGCAGCAATTTAGGTTCAACACCCCATAGCTCCTGTAATTCCCCTAGCTTCTCTTTCAGTTTTGGGTTTGATTCGGATTTTTTCTCGGCCTTGCGCAACACTCGCATAAGCTTTTGGCTTAGTTGGCTAAGAATGACGTCCGCGTGCGATTCACCTTGTTGCTCACCAGGACTATTTAGCGCTTTATCCAACGTTTCGGGATCCGTCAGCTCATCCACTAACTGCTCGATAGTGACATTCGGATCTTTCACCAAAGGCTTCATGGTGTTGACCTCGCTCAACGCTGCATAAATATCGACGGGGTCATAAATCCGAAATACGGTTTTACCGATCTCGTCACAACGGCGAGTAGCGCGCCCAATCATCTGCTCATATAAGATGCGTGATTTTACGCGACGAAGAAAAACAAGGTTAGCTATTTTGGGAACATCGATGCCTGTCGTCAGCAAATCAACTGTAATGGCAATGTTGGGATAACGTTCATTCTTGTATTGGCGGATGAGCGTATCGACTTTGTCACTTTGGCCGGTAATCTTAGCGACTGCAGCTTGATTATATTCGCCGTTGTAAAGCTCTTTGAATGCGTTGTCCAACAGACGTTTCACCATATCGGCATGCAAGTCCGTCGCACAGAAAACCATGGTTTTTTCATCACCAAATGGATCAAGTTCCTGTACCAGCTGCTCACAGATGACTCGATTAAAGTTCTCATTTATGACTCTGCGGTTAAACGCATCAACCTCAAACTTAAGCTCATCTTCCAGTTCAGAGGATTCAATCTCACCTGTTTGGGTATTGATAGCTGAGACTTGAGACCCTTTATCAAAGGCAATGCCATTCTGGGTTAGCAAAGTTTCATAACGAATTGGCGGCTCGTGGTCAATTAGCCAGTCATCTGCGACCGCTTCACGATAGGAATAGGTATAAACGGGCTTACCAAAAATCTCACTTGTATGTTTCGCTGGCGTGGCTGTTAAGCCAACCTTAACAGCATCAAAGTAGTCGAGTACTCGACGGTAACTAGACAGATACTGACTTGCATCTCTTGTTGCTAATTCACCCTCGCTCATCTCTTGATCTAGGGTATAGCCACGGTGGGCTTCGTCGACAATTATACAATCATATTGATCGATTGACGGTGGGTTATCCGACATGAATATACGCTTCACCATAGCCTGAACTGTTGCAACTTGAATTCGTGTTTCAGCCTCCGCTGCCATATCACCCAATTCTGCGATATCGTAATTATTAAAAAGGGTTTTATCTTGCTCCAGTTTAGTTTCTCTGAACGAGCCAATTGCTTGATTACCTAGAGCTGTTCGGTCAACCAAAAACAGAATACGTTTGAAACGTTCAGCTTTCAAAAAGCGGTACATCAAGCCAATAATAGTTCGAGTCTTGCCGGTACCAGTCGCCATGGCCAGTAGCGCACTGCGAACATTTTTCGCCAAGGTGCTTTCTACCGCAGTAATAGCCTTTACTTGATAACTACGCAGCTTGAGATAGGCAAACCCTTCTTGTTGTAGAACTTGCTCCGCTTCCTGCTTACTTCGCTTCAGTAAGTCAAATAAACCATCAGGTGTGTGGAACTGCTCTAAAGCACGCTTAGTATTACTAGAGTCACGAACATCTCGGAACCAAGTGCCGGACTGTTCAGCAAGCTGCGGTATATATGGGCGACCATTGCAGGAGTAAACGAATGGAACTTTGTATTGGTCATCGAGCTCGCCTGACCATGCAACCGTTTGCCCTTCAATTTCCCAAGCGCCTAGCATTTGTCCTTCGAGCTTAAAACCTTTGCTGTAGCGCTCAGCTTGAGGGATCTTACCCGCGACATTGGTATTTTCTTTTTTTGCTTCTACTACAGCTATTGGTATCAGACCATGGAATAATACATAGTCAGCTCTGCCGCCTTCTCCATTGTATTTTGTTGGCCATTCTGCAATCGCTTTATTAACGCCTTTTTCTGGACGGGCCCCGTTTTGGTATGTTTGTTCTTGGCTATCAGCAGGCCACCCCGCTTCTGTAAGCTGTTGGTCAATCAGAATACGTGTGAGCTCTTCACTTAAAGCTATGTGCTGACTTGCTTTGCGCGTATTGGCGCTTACTTTTTGCTTTTGAGATACCGAGGCTTTTTCATCCTGCTGCTCTAACTTTTTCTGAAGAGCGCGCAGCTTGGATTCGTATTCTTTTTTTTGTACAGTTAACGCCAACTCGTGCTCTTGGGCAAGTTCGGCAAGTTGTTGAGATTCCTCATCCATAGCCAAAGCCAACGCTTCAAACTCCACTTTTTCTTGTTGGATAAGGTCATTTAATTGCTTGCTGGAATCCAACTCAACGTTGGCATTGGTGAGGTCAGCCTTGAGTTTCTCAATTTCAGACTGCAGCTGACGCAACTGGCTACTAGGGTCTTGTGGTAAAATGAACGGCCCAGGTTTAAAGCTTGAGCCTTGCTTTCCAAAAGATTGATGAAACCAGATCGCGAGTGCTCTCGCCACTTTAAGACCGTCAAGAGCTTCTCGGTGTTGAGTTCTGAACTGGTGAGTCGCTTTGTTGCCTTCAATACGGAGAGTATGGAAAAGCTCACGTACAACAGGCTCAAACTTCAGTTCGCGATTAAGACGGTATAACAGATCGGCTTGATTGGTTTTTTCATCATATTCAACACCAATTAGCACCGCGATATGTTGCGCTAATGCTTCACCTAGCTGTCTGAGCTTGATTAACGTTGTATTGGGATCACTGGAAAAAACACGCTCAGCTCCCAAAGCTAACTCAACGAAAAGTGGGTCGTGTTCTGCAAGAAAAGAGAAGCTACTTGTGTTTTTTATATCCATGAGCGATATCGGTCCGTTATTCAGCAACACCGGACATATTATCATGAATCGATTTTATCGGTAGGTGACCAGCATTAACTATTTAAACAGATAAAACTTCTGCTTAAGTAATTCTTTAGTCTTCGGCAATTTGTCTATCTTGGATGTCAGCCAGCCATGTCCTCCTAAGAGCTTATCCAACTCAGTACGAGATGGCTTGCGGTCGGAATTAGATAGTATTTTTACCACTTGCTTCGAAAGCTCGTTATCTCGTTGTTCCCAATCAACTCTATCAACATGTTGCGTCTTACTTGCAGTTGGAAGCACAGTTTCAAACCACGTATACTCGTGATTATACAGCCAGTAATAAGCAGCTTCATGGGCTCTCTTTATCTCTTGTCGACTCACATTAGGGTTCACATTAATAAACCGTACTATCTGGCAACGATATTTGCGCCTTAGAGACTCAACTTTGCATTGCTTACGCCGCTCAACAAGACCAGTTGTCGTCGATATAATCTGTTCGACACTGCCAGAAGAGATATAATGCTTTTTTGCTATAACGTCTCTATGAAAGCCTTTTAACGCCAGTTGTACTACCAATTCCTTGATACTTTCCGTGATTTTCCTAGGCTTCAAATTGACCGAAATATCATTCTTCAGAGCAACGCTTTTGACATAACAACGACTCTTACCAACCTCGCGACTTACAGCAGCCATTGATAAGCCCGACTTCAATAAATCGCAGCATTGTTTTTCTCTGTTTATAGCAGTTCGAGGGCTTAGATTCTTGCTTGTCACTCCTTTGAAGGATCGGCAACGAGATAGGAAAAACTCAAAAAGTAAGTGCTTAAATGGATGCTGAGGGTACTGACCAGAGAGCAATGTCGATACAAAGCTGAAATCTGAATTTGATCTGACAGACAGAAGTGTTGGTGAGAGAAATAAGCCTTCGGATAACTCATACAGCCCCTCTAAGATACTCTTTCTTCTCACCCGACCAGTTGCCGTCAAAAAACCACTCAAGCCTAGCTGATTTTTGTAGTCCTTTCTCAATTGGCTATCGTCTTGACTCCGAGTCTGTAACACTAGCACTCGTTGAGTAGCAAAAGATGCGAAGTCAGCTGCGACATCAGTGCAATGCAAATGCATAAGTATCGTATTTTGGTTAGGCAGAAAATGACAACACACATGACTGCGACCAGGCAACTCTTGATGAATTAGCCACGTTTTATGTGTTGAACATGCCTCCACGCCTGGAATCTGATGATTCAGGTGCCAATAAGCAACGCCATACTCATGCAAATCATTTTGTGCGCACACAGGGCAGTACTTAGCAGATAAGGTATCTTTTCCACGAAAGGTTGAAAGCTGGCTCGCTCTTATAACCTCATTTGTGCTGGCAGCTACATCTTCAATCGTGTTTCTATATTGTGGCAGATAATAGGAAAACAATGGACGCAGTGTTTGTGAGGATAAGAGTGTCTTTGATGATTCATCAGCTGATTGAGCGAGAAAGTGTAAGTTTGATGTGAGGTACGGATGAACAGTTGCTCTCTTATCGCCCAAAAGCAGCTCTAAAGCTAGCCCAGTAGAATGCTCACAAACTGATAAGTAACGGCATATCCGGCTGTGTAAGGACTCATCAGGGAGTGCGTTTGGCAACTGCATGATGAGCCTCCTATATATTGAGAGTTCCTGTATCTTAACTATAGGATAATTCTGAAAGAGGGTCGTCTAGCATAACATTGCGAGTCCTTAAGTAGCCCATAGGGTCTTCTAGGCCCGCCGCTTGTTGAAATAAGTCAGGGTCTTTAATCCTATCTAGCAAATCTACAGCTCCAACCAACTCGACAAGCTTAGTCGCAAACTCTGGATGCTGTGGTTTGGTAACATCACCTGTTTTATCGACTGCCTTAACAATCGGCACTTCTTTGTTCTGGGGGATACGGTGCTTGCCTTTCGGTAAAGGAATAAGAACAGCCTTTAAGCTATCCACTTCCTCTGTTTGTCTAGAAAGGCCACAAGCAACTGCATTACCGGCAGATAAGGTTGCAGGCGTAATGCGTTCATCATCTGAGCCAATAACCAGACGTTGGGCTTCTCTATAGGTGCGACTTGCCATATCGATATTACCAACAGACAAAGAATGAAGAGCATCATTCAGCTCTTCTGTAAGATCTGTATATACGTTGGTCCATTGGTATTGCCAGAGTTGGTCTATAAACGCATTCCACGACACACTGTCCCTTGTTAAAACAGACATAGTGTGGTGATAACCACTCTCAGCGCGTCGGGCTGCTTTGAGCTCTTTAATCAGAGACTGATCAAACGGAGGATTTGCTACGAAGAAAAGAGGAACCCCTAGTTTGTTCATTAGTCGATGCAAAAACCTCAATAAATTATTCTCGCCACCAGTTCTTTTAAACTTTAAGTTTTGCATTTCATCAATCACGAGCATGCCCAGAAAACTCGATTTGATTGAACGCTCTAACTGCCTAATTAGTTGCCCGATGGTCCCAGCAGGCTTTGTTCTTTCTCTGTCTAAAGTTAAATCAAGTGTTGAAAGTATCTCTTCACAAAGATCCCTCACGCTAGAATTGCTGGGGCAGTCCACTTTTATCCAGACAACTTGTTTTCTTAGCTCAAGTGGTTGGCCTTTATAAGACTCGTGCACAATTACAGTCGGAAAATATCCCAGAACTTGCTCAACCATTGAGGTTTTACCAACACCACTTTCACCGATTAGAGTCAGTCCATCCCCTTTAGGTTGAAAGTACCCTGTTCTCGGTTCAATATCTGGCCTTTCATCAACCAAATAATGCAAATACTGAGCAGTTGTAGGACTCAGTGGATTCTTGGCCGAGTAACCCTTTTTGATAGCCCTTTCAACAGCGCGGAAACATGCTTCATAGTCAGTCAGTGGCTGTCTAATCTCTTCAATGCGATTTAGGTATTCATCACGAACTAATGGATCGGGATGATCAGCGATTTCTTCTGAGTAATCTGGATAGTTACTAAACTCCTCCATAACGCTTACCCATGCTTTTTTAGCTGGAAGGGCCTCTATTATTGGATTACCGCGATGCTCAGGAAGAATTGCATCTTGATACACTGCGGGTTCAATTCTCATGACTCACCTCTACTCACTCTTCTCTTGGGACCTTTTGGTAATGGAATTACTTTATCGCTAACGGGCGCAGTATCAGCCGTATCATTACCACCTGAAGCTAGTGACTCTGGTGTAATCATATTTGTTGTCGTTTCTAACTCGTCATTGCGTCGCTGACGGGTGTTTTTCGTTCTATCCTGTAAAGAAAGTTTACCCGCTTCTTTATTTCTGTGTTTAGCTTGTCGAGTAACATCCTGTTGATGCTTATGATCATCAATAGAAGTTACTGAAATTGGTGTTAGCTCTTTTTTGGAGTCGAGCCAGTCTTGGATAAAATTAGACTCAAATATCGATTTATCACTGAACATCCTGCTGCGAGGTAGAAGATCACATCTAACAAAACCTTTATTTTTGTCCAAACGGACATAGATGTAATTGGTTGTATTTTCGTCAATTCTCGCTTCAAGCCTCCAACGACCTGAAGACCTAGCTACAGAGGCGAGGCTTAGCTCTTCGACCTCTGCACATGAGTAGTACAAACCATTAAAATATATACCACTTCGAGTCATACTTACTTCTGCTGAAGGTAACAACCTAGCGATAACTTCATCACTTCTAGCAAACTGAAGGTCGTGTCTATGTTTCGCAAGGTGTATTTTCCAGTAGTTCAGAGGTGTTGGGGATAGATCATGCTCAATGAGTAAAGGGCTGGCAAAAGCCAAGTCATCGAAAATTGAACGGTTATGCTCTAGGACAGTTTTAATTAATTCGGCAGTTACTTCTTTCAGGGTATAAAGTGCAACTTTTCTTGGGTCTTCATTACCTCTAACAACTGGCCCACCTCTTGTTGAACCTAGCAGATCATGAAGTAGTTCTTTATTAAGAATATCAAAACGTTTCTCCACAACCCCTTTGCAATCAGGCCTATATGGTGGGGTAAATGATAATTTCGTCATTGGAGTCAGCGCTTTTCTGGGCTGCACTCCAATCATTTCACCATTGTCGCAAACCAACTCTTTAGGGATGTGGGCACAAGGCCACTCTGAGTCTTCTATGTCGATCCCGAAGCTCTTACAGTAATCAGATTTAGGTAAGAAAGCATTGGTTAATGCCTGTCGAGCTGCACGCCATGAAGCATGATATAGAGATACATGCATACCAACTATCATTCGGCTTGCTCTATCCGCTACAATGTAAATCGTCGGTCGCCCTAAGACCTCTTCTGGCTTAAGCTCAGATACGATATGCACGTCAGCAACAGTCGCATCTATTTCAAAGTGAGTACCAGGCAAATAGCTTCGATCTGTAATGCTGCCTAGGACTCCTCTTTTATTTCTGAGGTAGTCATTTTCTGACGTTCGTTGCTTAATTATCTGCTCTTTACTAAATAGCTTTGTACGCCAGTAGCTGAACTGTTTTTCTGTTGGCACCAAAGGAGGTCTACCCATAACCCCTGCTTGCCTGATTTCTTTTGAATAACTATCTTTAAGCAGATTTTTATAAGTTTTTGCCAACGTGAGGCCAGCTTCTTTAAGGTAGTACTTCTTTAAAGCTTTCTTGAATTTCTTCTTGTCATCATTGCACACAATATACTTAGCCGCTCGATCTACAGCTATCGTTCTAGGTTGTTTCGGTGCACCTAATGGTTTCGTTGTTGGAACTTTCTCCCTCCCAAAGCCGCCACTATTTGCAAATGCCGGTAACAGAGCCATCTTATCCTGACCATTTCTCCAATATAAAGTGAGCAATCTGGCTAAAGATTTGCGATCCACTCCCAACTTCCGCGCATGTTCGCTTAACTTAGGAAAGCGCTTCTTGGTCGCGTAGTCGAAAATAAAGCTCTGATCGAATATTACACCTTCGATTAAATCGTAATTTTTATCTCGACGAGCGATGTACTCTTCTGAAAGATTTTCTTCATCGACCATTAAATGAGCTGGCAATTTATATTGTGTTTTTTTCGCTTCATGACTAGAAATGGACTCAAGGAAACCCTCCAAGGAAACTGCTACAGGTCTTACTACTGTAGAAGAATCCTCTAGTGAGAATAAAATGACAGACTCAACATCATGTAATAAATCCAACAATCGATAGAGGCCGTCTTCAAGCAAGTTCGAATTACTCACTCTCCAAACACTGTTTTTAGGAAGCTCCATATAGGATACCTCCCCGTTGTTCAGTTACATACGTTATGTCAATAAGCCCTGATTCAACAATGTTTTTAGAAAGATCTACTTCAATATATCTATCAGCGATTAGGAAACGAATTAGTAATAGAGCATCTTCATGCGTAGTAACATTCAGTGAGATTAGTTGATTACAAATGTCTTCAATAAAGTACTGCCGAACAGTTAAAATAGAGAGCGCACAATTAACCTGCTCGGTCGAAAAGCTCACCGGGTTCTTACGGAACGGTGACGTAGCCCATAGAAGGTTACTACTTTGAACTCTTGTTAATTCATTCCCAGTAAAGTAACTAAATTTAATCCCAAGCAACTCCCAACAAACCCTCTCGATATCATTTTTTTCCAGTACACGTGGATCACTAGAATCATCTTCAGATTTAACAGAAATAGCATGGTATGTTGTGCCTTGAGAAGAGTCTATCGTGAGCAACTGATCTGTTGTCATGATAATCGGTTCTTTTGTATGAGGATGGGTAGGGTGTTGTACCCCAAGGGTTTTAGCTACTTTCTGCGTAAAATTTAGAGGGAAGAGGGGAAATTGCTCCCTGATATCAACAACACGGTTCGAAAACTCAGCAAGATAAAAGTGCTCACTTTCTATAGAAGACATCATATGGTGGTCTCTTTGAGACTTCCTACCATAAATCAGTGAGCGTGTACCTTTAGATTTTACATCCTGAATCCTAAGCCAAGGTTTGTAGTTAGCACCTTGACCCAGCCCATATTTGTTCCGCAAGTGCCGTTGATAGTCATCTAACGACTCGATTTTTCGGCCACGTCCCATACTTAATCCAATAAAGCTTCACTGTATAAAGCATAGTAGTACGCCTCACTATGGGCAAACTTTATTGTCTAAAAATGTCGTTGTGGGCAAACTTTATTGCTTATGGGCGAACTTTATTGTTTCTACACAGCTTACACCCACTGACCAGCAACAAAACCGCTCGACCAGCACCATTGGAAGTTATAGCCACCCAACCAACCAGTTACGTCCATCACTTCGCCAATGAAGTACAAGCCTTTGATGTTCTTACATTCCATGGTTTTTGAAGACAGGTGATCGGTATCTACGCCGCCTAGGGTCACTTCTGCAGTGCGGTAACCTTCTGTGCCGTTCGGTGCGACTGCCCAGTTTTCTAGACGCTCAACGATGGTTGCCATTTCTTTCTGGTTGAACTGCTTAAGAGGTTTGTCTGCCAATTCTTTACGCTCAATCAGCACTTCAACCAAACGCTTTGGTAGCACTTTTGCTAGCGTGTTCTTCAACGATTGGTTTGGATGCTTCTCGCGGCTGCGTTCTAGTAGCTCGGCGATGTCGTCGTTTGGTACAAGGTTAATCGTAACCCTCTGACCCGCTTTCCAGAATGACGAGATCTGCAGAACCGATGGACCAGACAAACCGCGATGAGTAAACAGCAACGCTTCTTTGAACATAGTACCGTCTTGCGCGGTGATTTCCGCCGGGATCGCAATGCCCGATAATTCAGCGAAATCTTCTTTGTCTTCTTTGTGCAGCGTAAACGGCACCAAACCTGCTGTAGTCGCAATCACCGGAAGCTCAAACTGCTCAGCAATCTTGTAGCCGAATGGCGTCGCACCCAATTTAGGCATCGACAGGCCGCCCGTTGCTACCACCAAAGATTCACATTCGATATTTTCAGTACCAGCATGCAAACGGAAACCCGCATCGGTTTTCTCAATCGAATGTACATCACATTGGTAGCGTTGTTGGATGTTTGGCATATCGCATTCTGCTAGTAGCATCTTAACGATGTCTTTTGCAGTAAACGCATCAACACAGAACAACTGTCCGTGATCGCGCTCTTCAAACTCGATGCCATGTTTGCTGACCATCGAGATAAAGTCCCAGTTGGTGTACTGAGACAACGCCGATTTCACGAAGTGTGGGTTTTGGCATAAGTAGTTGCTCGCTGAGACGTCGTAGTTAGTGAAGTTACAACGACCACCACCTGAGATAAGGATTTTACGTCCTGGCTTTTTCGCATGATCCAGCACGAGCACACTGCGTCCGCGTTTGCCTGCTTCTGCTGCACACATCAAACCCGCCGCACCTGCGCCGATTACAACAACATCAAATTTCTTACTCATGGGTAACGCTCAATTACTTATTTAGATTGGTTTGTCCAAAATCCAAAAATAAAAAAGGATGTGCGTAATGCACATCCTTGCTTTCTGCGGGCGCTATTCTAACGACAAAAGTCGAGCGGGAAAAGCGCTTAAATTCCAAGCACAGCTTGCTGGCTTAAAGAATGAAGGCAGCCAGTAGGGTCACACCAAGTAAAGCGGTCGATAAAATGAATAACCCGCGCACCCTTTCGCATTTGCCAGTAAAGATCTCATCGTGATGATGGTGATACTCTTTACTCTTAATGTAATGGTAGAGCCGCACCTGTTTGGTGACGTTACCATGGGTGGTGAAAAATCCATTGCCATCCACTTGCTGATAAAGCAAAGGATGCGCTTCACGCATGATGTAAATTAAAGAACGAAGAGCGGTGAGATAACGGACCATGTTTACTCCCGTTACTACCATTAGCGCAAATAAGATTGTGTCTCCACTGATCATCTTTTCCTCCCTACATCTTCAACGATGCTCAAGAGATAAAGACGACCAATGCTTCGTCCTTAACCCGCTGCTTACCGCGTCGGGAACACGTTATGCAGCTGGAGCACCCATAATTGAAGATGAACCTTCTTTTGCCATTTGTGCTAGATCTTTATCGATGAAGAACAATGCTTTACCGTCTTCACCAACTAATTCGATCTTATCTAAAATCCCTTTAAACAACTTCTCTTCTTCGTGCTGTTCAGCCACGTACCACTGTAGGAAGTTAAACGTTGAGTAGTCTTGGCTTGTAAATGCAACATGCGCCAATTTGTTGATCTTTTCCGTGATCATTTGCTCATGTTCGTAGGTTTCACGGAAAACATCGCCAAGGCTAGCAAAGTCATGCTTAGGTGCTTCAATTGCACCTAGGATTGGCATTGAGCCAGTTTCACTTACATAAGTGAAAAGACGTTGCATGTGCTCCATTTCTTCTACGGCGTGAGCGCGTAAAAATTCAGCCGCACCTTCAAAACCTTTGTCTTCACACCAAGCACTCATTTGTAAGTATAGATTGGATGAGAAAAATTCTAGGTTAATTTGCTCATTCAATTGTTCAACCATAGTTTGAGACAGCATGTTAACTCCTATTTATGTGCATGCAATATACCCAAGTAACCTCAAGATGGGTGGGTTCAGCGAGAATAGCTTGGTTTGCAGACGAGGCGACGGTTTGAAGATCTAGTGGTTCTAAATCAATAATCGTCAACAATGTTTGCAAGCCAAGATAACTCGCCCTTTGGGAGCTTGTCACTGAACCGATCTCTTCGTCAAACATTTTGGTAAGAGCGAACTATTACGCTGCAATGTTTTCCTTGCGCTCGAATCAGTGACAAAGCTCTGAATCCCACGTCTTGAAGTCACTTGGGTATAACGCCACTATAACATGATTACTGTGGCAACACTTTGTACCTACGATATTGATATGAGATCACTTCAGCAAAATTATCTGAGACTTAGTGCTAATCTGACACTATGACCTTATCAAGGAGATAGCAATATGAGTTACAAACACGTACTTGTGGCAGTCGACCTCTCAGACGACAGTAAAGTGTTGATTAAGAAAGCCGTGTCACTGGCTAAACCTCTGGATGCGAAAGTCTCTTTCATTCATATCGATGTGAATTACGCCGAGCTTTACACCGGGCTTATCGACATCAACATGGCGGAGGCGCAACACCAAGCGATGGAAGCGTCTCGTACACAGTTAGCGAATTTTGAAGAATACGCAGAGTACCCAATCACGCATACGTTAGTTGGTAGCGGTGATTTGAGTAACGAGCTGTGCGATACCATTCAGGACTACAACATTGATTTAGTGGTTTGTGGTCATCACCAAGATTTCTGGAGCAAGATTCTTTCGTCGACGCGTCAGCTTATTAACTGCTCACCCGTCGATATGCTGGTCGTACCGCTAAAAGACTGATTTGCGTTGGCGTGACCTTAAAACTTGGTTAGACTGCGGGCACATTTGTTGTTGATAAAGATTCTCATCCATGGCTTATCTATCCGCAGTTACCCTACTTTGGGCATTCTCATTTAGCCTGATCGGCGTTTACCTTGCCGGTCAGGTTGACTCTTGGTTCTCTGTTTTCATGCGCGTTGCGCTGGCGAGCCTAGTCTTCATTCCTTTCTTAAAATTCCGTGGCGTAAGCAAATCTCTGATCGCGAAATTGATGATCGTGGGCGGCTTCCAACTCGGCTTAATGTATTGCTTCTACTACCAGTCTTTCCTACTCCTTTCTGTACCAGAAGTACTGCTGTTCACCGTATTTACCCCTATCTACGTCACCTTGATTTATGACTTCTTGAAAGGTCGATTCTCGCCTTGGTATTTGGTAACGGCGGCAATTGCTGTGCTGGGCGCGGCGTGGATTAAGTTTGCGGGCATCAATGAAAACTTCTTGATGGGCTTTTTGGTCGTACAAGGAGCGAACCTGTGTTTTGCCATCGGTCAGGTCGGCTATAAATACATTATGGAAACCGAGTCGGTTGAACTGCCGCAGCACACGGTATTTGGCTACTTCTACTTAGGCGCATTGTGCGTGGCGACCGTCGCTTTTGCTCTGATGGGGAACTTGGACAAGATGCCAACCACAGCAACACAATGGGGCATACTGACTTACCTTGGTTTGATTGCATCAGGCTTTGGTTACTTTGCGTGGAACAAAGGCGCAACCATGGTCAACGCGGGTGCACTTGCGGTAATGAACAACGCACTCGTCCCTGCTGGTTTGATTGTGAATATCGTGATTTGGAACCGCGATGTTGATGTGACGCGACTTGCCATTGGTGGTGCAATCATCATGCTATCGCTGTGGATTAACGAAACTTGGGTGAAAAAACGCGTAGAGATGAGTTACGCCAACAAGTAACACGGCTAATCCTACAAACATCTCGATAATAAAAAACGCTCTCCAACTGGAGAGTGTTTTTTTTGATTCGATTAATGCACTTTGGCTTGCGAGTTTGTGCTCAACAACGTGTTTGGTGGCGTTGGCAGTAACACCTCTAGTTTGGCATTTCGCGCTTCAAGCTTGCGCTGGCGTTTGAGCAATTTTTGCTGCTTTTTGGCTAACTTAAGCAACTTCTTCTGCTGCTTGTAATGTTTCTTAACCGCTTTCTTCGCCTTCTTCAGCGCTTTCTTATCTGACAAATCAAACATAGCTGGCGCCTCTAGCTTAGTGGTTGAGGTTACAGATGCGACTTTTGCTGCCAGTTTTTTCTCTTTCACTCGTTCCACAACACGTTTAACGATCGCGGCTTTCTCTGCGCTTTGCTCAGACGCCATGATGATTGGGGTATCTTGAGTAAGAGATGAGGTTGGCAGTGCTTCCGCCAATAGACCACAAGCCTGTTGCTCGGATAGCGGTTTGTCTTGGCACTTTTGAGGTGGAATCGCGGCAGGCTTACACAAGGTGTTTTTCGAGGCAGAAGAACGAGCACAAGAGCGGCAGACAAACTTAGGTGCTACCACCAAGCGGTGAATGTCACCCAAACTCTCAGCAATCTGTTTGCGGCTCATCTTACATAAACGTTTCGCCATGCTACTACTCCAGCTTCCCAATTCTCGACTGTTTTACTCTACGGCATCACACAAGTGAAATAATAATAATTCTTAGTTAGATATACAGTCAGTATGCCGAATTAGCAAGAGAAAAGTATCAATAAGCAGAGCAAACACCAGATACAAACACAGCGCCAAATTAGGCGCTGTGAGAAGAAGTTTTTTGTCGTCAGACGTTTAGTCGAATTACGCCATTGATGCCTTCACATACACATCAAAACGGTTCTTTTTGGTTTCGATTGCCATGCTCGGCTTTTGCTCATCAAGCCAGTTGGCGTAATCAGGGCGTTTGACCACCACACGCTTGCTCGCCAATGCCATAGCAGGCGCCAGCAAACCATCTGCATCAAGATCTGCACCAACCAAAGATTGGAAGACGCGCATCTCTTTCTTCACTAATGCCGATTTCTTTTTGTTTTCAGGGTGCGGGTACATTGGGTCGAGATAAACCACATCTGGCTGAACGAAGTCTTTATCTTGCGCCAATTGTTCTAACGCATCATGGCTAGAAGCGTGAATCAAAGACATGCGCTCTGATACCCAAGTACCGATTTCTGGATCGTGTTTCGCACGAGCCAAACCGTCATCCAACAATGCAGCGACCACTGGGTGACGCTCAACCATCTGGACTTTACAGCCTAACGACGCCAATACGAACGCATCACGCCCTAAGCCAGCGGTGCCATCAAGCACCGTTGGGGTTGCGCCTTTGTTCAAACCCGCCGCTTTCGCGATTGCCTGACCTTTACCGCCACCGAATTTGCGACGATGACCTACTGCACCACCAATCAAATCCACAAAGATAGCACCCAGCTTTGGCTCATCCACTTTACGCAGCTCTAAACGCTCTGTCGTGAGGACTAAGGCAAAGTCACTGTCATCAGTGTGAGAAAGCTGCCAACGCGCAGCGAGTTCATCAAGGTGAGACTGTTGAGATGGGTCTTCACAAATCAATTGCAGTTGCAAAAGGAGGCTCCAGTAAAAATCGGTTTAACTGGCGCTGAGTGTATACCCAACCCGCCTCTAATTGCTAGGTTGGGGAGAAGTTAGATGAAGTTCGTCTGGATAGCTAAAGCTGCTGGAGTTCGTCGACCAGTTCAGCCAGAGGTTTAGGATGCCCGATGCCATAACCTTGCCCATAGTCGACACCAAGCTCGATCAGCAGCTCTCTGACTTGGTCATTCTCAACAAATTCCGCCACCGTGACTTTGCCCATCTGCTTGGCTAAGTCGTTGATTGAACGCACCATCACGCGGTCCATCTCGTTTACGTTGATATCTCGCACGAAAAGACCATCAATTTTCACGATATCGACTGGAAGCTGCTTTAAATAGCCGAAAGAAGACAAGCCAGAACCAAAATCGTCCAACGCAATCAAACAGCCCAGCGTACGCACGCGAGTAAAGAAGCCGAGTGCTTGGTCGATGTTGCTCATCGCTGCAGTTTCAGTAATTTCTAAACAGATCTTCTCACATGGAATCGAGGACGATTGCAAACGCTCTAACAGGAAGTCGATAAACTCTTGATTCCCCATCGACTGACCGGACAAGTTGATCGCGCAACGTCCGAGTTTTTCTACTATCTCTGGGCGAGCTTCAAACCACTCTAAGGTTTGAGTAATCACTTGTTTATCAATCCAGTGCGCAATGTTGTAGCGCTCAGAAGCTGGGATAAAAACACCAGGGGACAAGTAATTGCCCTGTGCATCACGAATACGCACCAGAATCTCAAAGCACAATGGCGAGCCTTCACCGCTCAAGTTAACAATGCGCTGAGCAAACAGTTCAAGACGCTTACTCGACAGCGCCTCGTGCACTAGATTAACGCTCTGCATCTCTAACTGACGACGTTGCAGCTCTTCGTTATCTAAGCTGAATAGGTTATAGCGATTGCGCCCCTGCTCTTTGGCAACGTGACACGCTGAATCTGCTTGAGCGTGAACCATTTGTGGCGTTTCGGCGGTGTGGTCGATAATACGAATGCCCACCGAGCAGCTCATAAACAGCTGCGTGTCTTCCCAACGGAAAAGCTGTTCGCTCAAGGTCGTGATGATCTGCTTGGCAACGTTAATTGCACCGTGCTCATCGCAATCTTTCAACAACACAGCAAATTCATCCCCGCCCATGCGCGCCAAGACTGCATTGTATGGCAGCACTTCTTCCAACATGCTGGCACAGAACTGAATAGCCGCATCACCGGCATCATGACCCACGGTATCGTTAAGCACTTTGAGCTGGTCAAGATCGAGGTACAACATTGCATGCACACGACGGTGGCTTTCTACTTCTCGCAGTGCGGTTTGCAGCTCTAACTCGAAGTAGTTGCGGTTGTAGGTGTCAGTCAGCAAGTCATAGCGTGCTTGGTACTCTAACTGCTTGGCGAGCTTCTTTGTCTCGGTGATGTCTTCACCGACGATCAGCAGTTGGTCGGAATCTCTTAATGGACGAATGTTTTCACGTACCCAAACGCGATGACCATCCGCATGACGATATTCGATTTCGCGACGCCAAACGCCATGCATCACTTGCTGAGGTTGCAATAACACTTGGCGCGGGATCAGTGCTTTTTCGTCCGAATAGAACTCACGTAGGCGATGCCCCAGCATATCCAATGGCTGATAACCCAAAAGCTGCTGAGCAAAACGGTTCACTTCCTGAATGCGGTTATTGTTATCTAACGTCACCATCATTACCGGCTGCTGCTCGTAGTAGTTACGCAAACTCGATTCACGTTGGTAGAGCTTGTCTTCCATCGCCTTACGACTGGTAATGTCACGCGCTTCAAACAAGTATTGCTCTTGGTTTGCCACCTGCTGAGAAAACGGTTTGAGCGACACTTCCAGCACCATAGCGCCATGTTCTTTACTCCAGATCTCCGTTTCAAAAGTGGAGACTTGGCGATGGCTGGACTGGAAGTAATTGGCAAGTAACTGGCGTGCTTCTTCGCTCCAATTTTTATGATGCCAAAGCGGACGATCGACACGCATATCCTGATGATTAAGTAACGATTGCAGACGATCGTTACCGGATTTAAGCAAACCATGCTGGTCGAGAATGCCCATGTACTGCATGCTTTGGTCAAACACCGATTCCAAAATCGTCTGGCTCTCGCGAGCAATACTTTCGCTGCGACGAATTCGATGCAGGTAGTAACTAAGCAGCATAATCACGATGGTCATCGCCACCAACACACTACCAAACAGCTTAATTTCTCGGGCGTAACGCTCAGTAAATTCCACTGGCTTATTGAAGAACACCGACGAGGCTTCTTGTTCTGCGCCTAAACCCCAACGCACAACCGATTGATAGTCGAGTTTGATGTCCGATTCTGCACGCACAATTGCAGGTAAAGGTTGCTGTGGGTTATCCAGCACTTGCGCCAATAACTTCGCAGCTTCAAAACCTTGCCGATAACCGGTTTGAATCACACCGCCGACTGCACCATGCCCAAGTCCAATATCGTGCACCATAAACAGCGGTGCGTTAGAGGCTTGGTTGATGTCACGCCAGTCTTTATCGGTCGCAACGTTACCGTGAATATCGCGGTAGTAAGTCCAAAACAGCACCACCTTGTCGATGCTCATTTGCGACACTTGTTGTTTTAGGTCATCGACCGTTTCCGGCACTAAATGACGGATTTTGTCGCGATATGCTGGGTTATCATCAAGAAAGTCTTCGATCTGAGCGCGAAGTGCGGCACCCGTAACAGAATGATCACTGACGATAAGGATTTGTTTGTGGGTCGGATGCAAACGCTCAATCAAGGCGAGGTTGGCGGACAGATCGACATCCTCAATCACACCTGTCGCCTTCAACCCCTGATGCAGTGCAGGATGATAGTTGTTGATGCCGCTGAAAATCACCGGCGTGTCTTTAATGACAGAAGATAAGCGCTGCATCAAAGCAAGTGCATTGTTATCACTAACAACGATCGCGTCGAAATGCTCTTCGCTCAGTTTGGTACGATAAAGAGACTCCAGCTGACTGAAGAAGTGCTGGCTTTGACTGCGCTTAGAATCGAGATACAACACGCGCGTATCGAGCTGATGCCCTTCAAGCTGCTGATCGAAGCCACGCTGGATAGAATCAGTCCAGAAGAAACCTTGATGGTAAGAGTGAACAACGAGGACTTTTTGCTCTTGCGCCGAAGCGACTGCACTGAACATGATCGCTATGCAAAACAGAAAAAATGGCACATCAACTCCATGACTTCAGAGCTACCTCGCGGTTATCCCTGCGTAAACCTTGTGAATCCTGTCCGCTGTGAGTATAAAATGAACTTTAAACCTCATACCCAACGGAAATAATTGTATGAATGCGAGCTTGCCTAAACTCGACGATCTCGATCGCGCGATTCTTAAAACTCTGATGGCGGATGCGCGTAAACCTTACGCGGAAATGGCAAAACAATTTAATGTCAGTCCAGCGACCATCCACGTTCGTATCGAGAAAATGAAAGCGGCAGACATCATCGAAGGTACTGAGGTAATCGTCAATACCAAAAAGCTAGGATATGACGTATGTTGCTTTATCGGCATCAACTTGAATGCCGCGCGCGACTATCATTCAGCGCTAGAAAAGCTCAACGCCCTCGATGAAGTGGTAGAAGCTTACTACACCACGGGCGCGTATAACATATTCGTCAAATTGATGTGCAAGTCGATTGAGGAGCTGCAATTTGTATTGATTGATAAGCTTCAAGCGATCGACGAAGTGCAATCCACCGAGACGCTGATTTCACTGCAAAACCCGATCAATCGCAGCGTAAATCCATAACAGTCTGAATCAGATACTAAAAGCTGAATCTATGAATAAAAAAATGGGCAGCCACTTGGCTGCCCATTTTCATTCTCAATCGAGATTACGCTGCGATACCAGAATGGCGCAGTAGCGCATCGATTTCTGGCTCACGACCACGGAAGCGCTTAAATAGCTCCATTGGTTCTTCACTGCCACCCATTTCTAGGATGTTGTTCAAGAAACTCAGACCGGTTTCTTTATTGAAGATGCCTTCTTCTTCAAAGCGAGAGAACGCATCTGAAGACAACACTTCAGCCCATAGGTAGCTGTAGTAACCCGCGCTGTAACCACCAGCGAAGATGTGACCAAAGCTGTGTGAGAAACGCGCCCACTCAACCGCTGGTACAACTGCCACTTTCTCTTTCACTTCTGCCAAAGTTTCAAGCACACGAGCACCCACTTCTGGGTCGTATTCTGTGTGCAGAGTGAAGTCGAACAAGCCGAACTCTAGCTGACGTAGGATGCCCATCGCCGACTGGAAGTTCTTCGCGGCTAGCATTTTATCTAGCATCGCTTTTGGTAGTGGTTCGCCAGTCTCATAGTGACCAGAAATAAACGCCAGCGCATCTTCTTCCCAACACCAGTTTTCTAGGAACTGACTTGGTAGCTCAACCGCATCCCAAGGCACACCGTTGATGCCTGATACCGCGCCTGTTTCTACTTGCGTCAACATGTGGTGGATACCGTGACCAAACTCGTGGAACAGAGTCACCACTTCATCATGCGTAAACAGTGCAGGCTTGTCACCCACAGGGCGGTTGAAGTTACACGTTAGGTAAGCAACTGGTGTTTGTAGCTCGCCTGATAGCGTCACACGACGGCCACGGCAATCATCCATCCACGCACCGCCACGTTTGTGTTCGCGTGCGTATAGATCTAGGTAGAAGCTGCCACGTAGTGTGCCTTCGCCGTCGAAGATATCGAAGAAACGCACGGATTCGTGCCAAGTATCCACGCCTTCACGCTCTGTCACTGTCATACCAAACACGCGGTTTAGTACTTCAAACAGACCACTTACCGCTTTTGATTCAGGGAAGTAAGGACGCAGTTCTTCATCCGAAATTTGGAATAAGTGCTGCTTTTGCTTCTCGCTGTAGTACGCAATGTCCCATACGTTTAGCTCGCTAACACCAAATTCCGCATTCGCAAACTGGCGTAGCTCTTCAATTTCGCGCTCACCTTGTGGTTTCGCTTTGGTTGCCAAATCGTTCAAGAAGCCAAGAACTTGCGCTGGGTTCTCTGCCATTTTGGTTGCCAGAGATTTCTCACTGTAAGTGTTGAAACCCAACATACGAGAGATTTCATGACGCAGTTTTAGCTGCTCAGTGATGATTTCTGTGTTGTCCCACTTGCCTGCATTTGGACCACGGTCAGAGGCGCGCGTTACGTACGCTTCGTACACTTCTTTACGTAGGTCTTGGTTATCACAGTACGTCATAACTGGTAGGTAAGATGGGATATCTAGCGTGATTAGGTAGCCATCGAGCTCTTTGGCTTCTGCTGCCGCTTTTGCTGCTGCAAGTGCAGATTCTGGCATACCCGCTAGGTCTTTTTCGTCGACAACGTGCTTAGTCCAACCCATGGTTGCATCCAGCACGTTGTTGGAGAATTTTGAGCTCAGCTCAGACATGCGCTTACTGATTTCGCCGTAGCGATGTTGCTCGTCTGATGGTAGACCGATGCCCGAAAGCTCGAAGTCGCGTAGTGAATCCGAAATGGTCTTTTGCTGTGCACGCGTCAGTGTCGCGTACTCTTCGCTGGCTTTGATCGCTTTGTACGCTTCGTAAAGACCTTTGTGCTGACCAACCCAAGTACCGTACTCAGACAGGATTGGCAGACAGCTTTCGTAAGCTTCACGCAGCGCTTCGCTGTTCACTACTGAGTTCATGTGACCCACTGGTGACCAAATGCGGCTCAAGCGGTCATCCGCTTCCTCAATTGGCGCGATCACACTGGTCCAGCTTGGGTTTGCGTTGTCTTTTAGTACCTCGTCAATCTTGGCACGACAATCCGCAATCGCCTGCTCCACTGCAGGTTTAATGTGTTCTGGTTTGATTTGCGAAAACGGAGGAAGATCCGTAAACGTAAGAAGTGGATTAGACATGAATAATTCCTTTTGTGTTTTGGCTCTGTATTTGCCTATTCGCATTTGCAAAGATTCTATTGGTATTTGCAAAACAGTAGGCGAACTCAATGCACAGGCAAGCCGACAACATGGATGGGGGGATTTCCGTTCCCTTTCTCGATGCAGCAATGACCGAATGGGTCAAAGAGCGCTTACTCTGTCCTTGAGTCTTGTTATGCCTAAGTTCGGTTTGGCACTCTATTGGAGCGGCACAATCCCACTTAGGTTCAATTTGTTTACTCATACTAAGTATGGGTGACTTAAAGAAATTTCAATAGCGAATCCCTATCAGTGATACTGATTTGAATCGAAGTTCTACTTCTTCAAGTTACTTGAGTATAATACCGCCATATCGCGAAAATCACAGACCACACTCAGTCAAAGAGTGTTTCGAGAGTTTAATTTGTTAAGTTACCGCCACAGCTTCCACGCTGGCAACCATGCTGACGTGGTAAAACACATCGTTCAAAGCCTCATTCTTGATGCACTAAAGCAGAAAGATAAGCCGTTTGTTTATCACGATACCCACTCGGGTGTGGGACGTTACGATCTGACTCACGAATGGTCTGAGAAAACGGGCGAATACAAACAAGGCATCGCGCGCATTTGGGATAACTCAAACATCCCTGAAGAGATCGCAAGCTACATCGACTCAATCAAAACGTTGAACAACGGTGAGAATCTACGTTACTACCCAGGTTCACCGCGTGTTGCACGTGCGCAAATTCGCCCGCAAGACCGCATGGTTCTAACTGAGCTGCACCCAGCCGATCACCCGCTACTAGAGCAAGAGTTCCACCGCGATCGTCAAGTAAGCATCTACAAAGAAGATGGCTTTAAGCGTCTGAAAGGCAGTCTGCCACCGCAAGAGCGTCGTGGTTTAGTGCTGATTGACCCACCATACGAGCTAGCGAAAGAATATCGCGACGTCGTGCAAGCGATTTACCAAAGCCACAAACGTTGGGCAACGGGCATCTACGCGATTTGGTACCCAGTCGTAAACCGCCATGACATCGAAGACATGATTGAAGGTTTAGAAGGGCTTGGCATTCGCAAAATTCTGCAAATCGAATTGGGCGTATCTCCAGACACCAACGAGCGCGGCATGACTGCATCGGGCATGATCGTGATTAACCCACCGTGGAAACTGGAAAGCCAGATGAAAGAAATTCTGCCATTCCTGCAAGAAGCGATCGCGCCAGCAACGGGTCACTGGAAAGTCGACTGGATCGTTCCAGAATAAAAAACACTGAATTTCATAACCTTAAAGCGCAACGATGACCTCGTTGCGCTTTTTTTTATTTATTTTCTAAAAAATTTTCGCCTGCGCTTCGTCTTTTCTTTTTTGCCTGCGTCTTAGGGATGTAAACAAGCTAAAACATAGAGAGAAATGACCATGCTTAAAGTTATCAGTTTTAAAATTTGCCCATTTGTTCAACGCGTAACTGCGGCACTAGAAGCAAAACAGATCCCTTACGAGATTGAATACATCAACCTAAAAGACAAGCCACAATGGTTCCTAGACATCTCACCAAACGGTCAAGTGCCTGTGATGGTGACAGAATCTGGCACGGCACTGTTTGAGTCTGATGCGATTATCGAATACATCGAAGACGAATACGGTCCGTTAGAGCAAGGCGTGACAAACGAACAACGCGCACTAGACCGAGCATGGAGCTACCTAGGCTCTAAACATTACTTGGCACAATGCGGCACGATGAGCAGCAAAGACCAAGCAACCTTTGAAGAACGTGCAGAGAAACTGATCAAAGCGTTCCAAAAAGCAGAAAACCAACTGTCTGGTGAGACCAAGTTCTTCAAATCCGATGAACTAAGTAATGTAGACATGGCTTGGCTGCCGCTTCTGCATCGCGCTGCCATCGTCAAAGCGCATTCTGGTTACGACTTCTTCTGTGGTCTCCCAAAAATGCAGGCATGGCAAAAGCACATCTTAGAATCAGGATTAGTAGAGAAGACTGTATCGGAAGACTTCGCGCAGCTGTTTAGTGATTTCTACCTAACCAACACTTATCTTGCGGACGGCAAAGACGTGCAAGCCCAGTCAGGCTGTGGTACATCAAGCTGCTGCGGCTAATGGTTTTCCCTTCCCCTGAGGATGAAAAACACCAAGCGGAATAGCGCCTTATTCCGCTTTACTATCCTTTCATCGCTATTTGTCATAAGCAATGTCACTTTTTCCCATTTAGGAAATTGCTAGACTCGATTTATGATAGGGACATGGAATTAACAACAATTCCGTTGGGCTGTTGAGTTCATCACCCACCACCCCAATGTAATTATTGTCAGACAAAATTAATAAGCTCTTGGAGAAAGTAATGGCGACTCATTTTGATTATATCTGTATCGGCGGCGGCAGCGGCGGGATCGCATCAGCAAACCGTGCAGCAATGTACGGTGCTAAAGTAGCGCTTATCGAAGCTCAAGACCTTGGCGGTACCTGTGTAAACGTTGGTTGTGTGCCTAAGAAAGTGATGTGGCACGGTGCGCAAGTTGCAGAAGCAATGAACCTGTACGCAGAAGACTACGGCTTCGATGTAGATGTAAAAGGTTTCGACTGGAGCAAACTGGTTGAGAGTCGTCAGGCTTACATTGGTCGTATCCATCAATCTTACGACCGCGTTCTTGGCAACAACAAAGTAAACGTGATCAAAGGCTTTGCTAAGTTTGTTGACGAGAAAACAGTTGAAGTAAACGGTGAACACTACACAGCGGATCACATCCTGATCGCAGTGGGTGGTCGTCCAACGATTCCAAACATCCCAGGTGCAGAATACGGCATCGATTCAAACGGCTTCTTCGAGCTTGCTGAGCAACCAAAACGCGTTGCAGTGATCGGTGCAGGTTACATCGCGGTAGAAATCGCTGGTGTTCTGCATGCGCTTGGCACAGAAACGCACCTATTCGTTCGTAAAGAATCACCACTACGTAGCTTCGATCCAATGATCATCGAAACGCTAGTAGAAGTGATGGACGCTGAAGGTCCAACTCTGCACACCCACTCTGTTCCAAAAGAAGTGGTAAAAGAAGCAGATGGTAGCCTAACTCTACACCTAGAAAACGGTGAGAGCCAAAACGTTGATACCCTAATCTGGGCAATCGGTCGTCACCCAGCAACTGACACTATCAACCTAGCATCCACTGGCATTGCAACGAACGATCGTGGCTACATCAAGGTAGACGAATACCAAGAAACTAACGTGAAAGGCATCTACTGTGTAGGTGACATCATGGAAGGTGGTATCGAGCTAACACCAGTGGCTGTTAAAGCGGGTCGTCAACTTTCTGAGCGTCTGTTCAACAACAAACCAAACGCGAAGATGGACTACGATTTGGTACCAACCGTGGTATTTAGCCACCCACCAATCGGCACTATCGGTCTAACGACTCAAGAAGCAGAAGAGAAGTACGGTAAAGACAACATCAAAGTCTACACGTCTGGCTTCACTGCGATGTACACAGCGGTTACTAAGCACCGTCAACCATGTAAGATGAAGCTAGTATGTGCTGGCGAAGAAGAAACGGTTGTTGGTCTTCACGGCATCGGCTTCACCGTTGATGAAATGATTCAAGGCTTCGGCGTAGCAATGAAGATGGGCGCAACCAAAGCAGACTTCGACTCTGTTGTGGCTATCCACCCAACAGGCTCTGAAGAGTTTGTGACGATGCGTTAATCACGCGCGAATCGCTTTGCTGATTTAAGCAGATAAACAAAAAGGGTCATCAATTACTTGATGACCCTTTTTCTATTCACGTTTTAAAACGTTCGGGGGTATTTCGGAGCCGTTTGCGCGTTTACTTAACTGCGCGAACCAATTCAGCAATACCTTCCCAATCGCCGTTGTCCATCATAGCGGTTGGCACCATCCAAGTACCGCCACACGCTACAACCGATTTCAGCGCTAGGTAATCTTCCACGTTAGATGGGCTTACACCACCAGTTGGCATGAATTCCACAGGGTAAACCGCCGTTAGTGCTTTAAGCATGTTTACGCCGCCTGATGGCTCAGCAGGGAAGAACTTCAGGGTACGTAGACCCATTTCCATCGCTTGCTCAACCAAGCTTGGGTTGTTCACACCCGGTACGATTGTCACGTTGCGTTGCTGACAGTATTTCACTGTCGTTGGGTTGAAACCTGGGCTCACGATAAAGTCCACGCCCGCTTCAATCGCGATGTCCACTTGCTCTGTTGTCAGTACTGTACCAGCACCGATCAGCAGTTCTGGGTACGCTTCACGCATGATGCGGATCGACTCAGCCGCCGCTTCAGTGCGGAATGTTACTTCCGCACATGGTAAACCGTTTTCTACCAACACTTTTGCCAGTGGCAGAGCGTGTGCTACATCGTTGATTGCGATAACTGGGACGATTTTGATTTCTCTTAATCGTTGTTCAAGTGTTGTCATGGGTAACCTCTAAAGAATAAAGCTTAATGTTGCTACGATAATAAATGCGATACCACCAAGTAAAGTTTCCATTACCGTCCAAGTTTTTAGCGTTGTTTTCTCATCCATCTCTAGTAGACGAGATACTAGCCAGAAACCAGAGTCGTTGAAGTGAGAAAGCACTGTTGCACCACCTGCAATCGCGATAACGATAAAGCATAGGTCTAGCTCGCTCAAACCAGTTGATGCTGCCACTACTGGCGCGATAAGTGCTGCAGTTGTCGTTAGTGCCACGGTTGCTGAGCCTTGAGCAACACGCAGACAGGTAGAGATAACAAACGCAGCTACGATCACTGGCATACCTGTGTCAGTCAGAACGTCTGCTAGTGCATCACCGATACCACTTGCACGCAGTACGCCACCAAACATGCCGCCCGCACCTGTTACTAGGATAACGCCACAGATCGGAGCCAATGAGTCGCCACACAGCTTCTCAAGTTTTGCCATGCCGTAGTCTTTCGCGAATACAGCAAGAGACACAAGCAGAGTAATCAGAAGTGCTACTGGCGTTTTACCTAGCATACGTAGGAACTCAACCAGTGCTGTTTTGCCATCAATCACACCCGCAACTGCTAGCGTGTTCAGTACTGTGTCTAAACAGATTAGCAGTACAGGCAGCACTAGGATGGTCATTACTGTGCCAAATTTTGGCAGCTTAGATTCATCAACTTGTGTTTCACCGTTGAAGAACGCTTTTGATAGTGGGATATCGAATTTCTTGCCCGCGTACAGACCAAATAGGTAAGCGCCTAGGTACCAAGTTGGGATAGCCACTAGGATACCAACAACAAGCAGTAGACCAATGTTTGCGCCTAGGAATTCTGCTGCTGCAACTGGACCTGGGTGCGGAGGAACAAAGCCGTGCATTACTGCGAATGCACCCGCTGCTGGTAGTGCGTATTTGATTGGCGAACCACCAAAGCGTGCTGCCACACTTAGGATGATTGGCATCATTACCACTAGACCAGCATCAAAGAAGATTGGGAAACCGAACAGTAGTGAAGCCACACCCAATGCAAATGGTGCGCGCTCTTTACCGAAGCGTCCAATCAAAGTATCTGCCAGCACTTGCGCACCGCCAGTTACTTCCAAAATCTTACCGATCATTGCGCCAAGACCAACCAGCAATGCTACTGAAGCCAGTGTGCCACCAAAACCACTCATCATGGTTGGGACAACTTGGTCAGAAGAAACGCCAGTCGCAATCGCAGTACCTAAACTCACCATAGTTAGGGAAGCGAAAGCGTGCACTTTTAGCTTAATAATCAATACAAGTAACGCCGCAATCGCGAGGACTGCAATCGTTAATAGGAACGTAGGGTCTGGAGCTTGGGTTAGCTGTTCCATGGGTTCACCTTTAAAAATTATTGTTTGTGTTGTGGTTCACATTTATTTGAGTTACCGGTAACATGTTACCGATAACATGAATAAGATAAACCCATATTTTAAAGTGAATTCAAAAATTGAGATCACGCGCAAATTTGTTATGAGGATAAGTTATGGCTGGTAGTAGTGTCGTCGTTATGGGCGTTTGTGCGAGTGGCAAAACCACAATTGGTGAGCACTTGGCGAAAAAGCTGGGACGTAAATTCATTGATGGTGATGATCTTCACCCACGAGCAAACATTCAGAAGATGGCGTCAGGTCAACCTCTGAACGACGACGACCGCAAACCTTGGCTAGAACGTATCCGCGACGCTGCTTATAGCTTAGAAAGCAAAAACGAGCACGGCATTATTGTCTGTTCGGCACTAAAAAAGATTTATCGTGACCAAATCCGCGAAGGCAACGAAAACGTGACCTTCCTTTTCCTAGATGGCAGCAAAGAACTGATCCTTGAGCGTATGCGTGCTCGCCAAGGTCACTTCATGAAAGAGAACATGGTCAACAGCCAGTTCGAAGCCCTAGAGCGCCCAGAAAATGAGCCTCGCACCATTTTCGTCAGCATTGACGCTACCATCGAAGACGTTGTGTCGAATGCCGCTGAGTTAATCCTAGTGCAAGACGAGGCAATGGCATGACTCATCAAGTAATTTTAGACGTTACTCAACGCTTAGTTGAGCGCAGCCAAGAGGCGCGTGCGGCGTTTCTTGCTCGCACTGAAGTCCAAGCAGAAGCAGGTAAAGGTCGTGTCGGTCTGTCTTGCGGTAACTTGGCTCACGCTGTTGCAGCATCATGTTCTTCAGAAAAGAAAAGCATTCTGGATTTCACTCACTCGAATGTGGCGCTAATCAGTGCTTACAACGATATGCTGAGTGCCCACCAGCCTTACCAACACTACCCTGATCAAATCAAACAAGTGCTGTCTGGTTACGGTCACACTGCGCAAGTCGCGGGTTGTGTTCCGGCAATGTGTGATGGCGTGACTCAAGGTCAAGCGGGCATGGACATGTCACTGTTTTCTCGTGACTTAATTGCTCAATCAACAGCGCTTTCACTGAGCCACAACGTATTCGATGCGACCTTGCTTCTGGGTATCTGCGACAAAATCGCACCGGGACAATTGATGGGCGCGCTGTCTTACGCACACCTACCAACGGCGTTTGTGCCAGCAGGTTTGATGGCAACGGGCATCAGCAATGAAGAGAAAGTCGACGTTCGCCAAAAATACGCGGCGGGTGAAGTAGGCAAAGACGCACTGCTTGACATGGAGTGTCGTGCTTACCACTCGGCAGGCACGTGTACCTTCTACGGCACGGCAAACACCAATCAGCTTGTATTTGAAGCTATGGGTTTGATGCTGCCAGGTTCGGCATTCATCCATCCACATACTGAACTACGTAAGGCGCTGACCGATCATGCAGCTCTGAAAATTGCGGCTATGAATGCAGGTTCAGCAAACTTCCGTCCATTGTCTGAAGTTGTCACAGAAAAGAGCCTGATCAACGGCATTATTGCGCTGTTGGCATCGGGCGGCAGCACCAATCACACTATCCACATGTTGGCTGTGGCACGTGCAGCAGGTTTGATTCTGACATGGCAAGACATCAGTGACTTATCTGAAGTCGTGCCACTATTAGCGCGCGTTTACCCGAACGGTCCAGCAGACATGAACGCGTTCCAAGAAGCGGGCGGCGTACCTGCGCTATTGCATCGTTTGGACGAGGCAGACTTGCTTCACCGTGACGTGAAACCGGTATTCGGCGAATTCGAAGACCAAATGACGCTACCAACACTAGTCGACGGCAAACTGACTTGGACACCATGTGATGGCAGCCAAGACGGCGAAGTGATTGCTGCGCCAACGCAAGCTTTCCAAAACACTGGTGGTACTCGCGTACTTAACGGTAACTTGGGTAAAGCGGTGGTGAAAGTGTCTGCGGTGAAAGAAGATCAGCGCATCATCGAAGCGCCTGCAATCGTATTCCAATGCCAACACGAAGTGGAAGCAGCGTACAAACGCGGTGAACTAAACCAAGACTGCATCGTGGTTGTAACGCACAACGGTCCTGCTGCGAACGGCATGCCAGAGCTACATAAACTGATGCCAATCCTCGGCAACGTGCAGAAAGCGGGCTTTAAAGTCGCGCTAGTGACGGACGGTCGACTATCGGGTGCATCCGGTAAGATTCCATCAGCAATCCACGTTTCTCCAGAAGCAATTCGTGGCGGCGCGATTGGCTTGGTGCGTAATGGCGACATCATCCGCGTTGACTGCCAAACTGGCGAGCTGAACAACCTAAGCGATGTTACTGGTCGTGAATTGTTAGAGATGGATACTGAAGCCAAGCAACAGACTTGGGGTCGTGGTTTCTTTAGCGTGATTCGTCAGAGCGTTTCGAGCGCAGAAGAAGGCGCAAGCTTTATTGTTTAGGACGGGAAGAAAGACCCCGTCATTCCGACGAGCCTAAGCGAGATCAGGAATCTAATATCAAAGTGCTGTGAAGCGAGAGGAAACACCTCTGCCACAGCACTTTTTGTTGGTAGATTCTGAATCATGCTCGTTCCTCGCTGTTCAGAATGACGATATCTAGGATTCAGGCAAAGAACATCAAGCCGTCTTCATCACCACAACCGCAGCAATCACCACGAAGATACCAAACCAGCCAATCGGCTTAAGCTGTTGTTTGAACAGCAAAGCGCCACCAATCGCGGTACCTAAAATACCTATCGCACCCCAAGAGGCGTATGCGATCGCAAGGTCGATTTCTTTTACCGCTTGAGCAAGCAAAGTAAACGCCGCCATCACCAAGACAATCGCAGTGATGCCCCACCCTTTGTGCTTAAAGCCTTTAGAGCGAGTCAGTGCCATGTTCGCCATGATGTCGACCAACGCCGCCATAACAACAAATCCGAATGAAACAGTAAAAAATTGGCTCATGATTAACACCTCGCATTTGATGAGCTTGGCAACTCATCTTTCTGTTGAGGCTGACCGTGTGATTCGCCGAGCGTCACACACACGATACCGACTACCGCCAGCGCCAAACCAAGCAACTGCTGCGTGCTTAAGTTGGCATCAAACAAAACGATAGAAACTAGGGTAATCAAGGCGATACCCAAACCTTCCCACGTTGCGTACGCGACACCGATAGAGATTTTCTTTGCCGCTTTCGACAAGAAGTAATAGGAAATGGCGATCAGAACGTACATCACCAGATAGCCTTCCCACGCATTACTTTCACCAATAAACGACATCGTACTGGTACCGGCAACTTCGGCAACGATGGCGAGCAATAAAAATAGACGTGCAATGAGCATGATTCATCCTCCCCAGAAATTAAAAAACTGCATAACGGAGAATGGTGAACGTCCTTTAAGAATCAGACATTCAAAGAATTGATAAGATAAAAAGAGCCGCTTCTCCTGACTATTTGTAGTCAGATTAGCCCTTCTTTAGTAAAACAGACAGGTAATTGAGATATTCATTTTTGAATATCTAAAAAGGCAGTTTGCCTATCCGATCACGTTAATGGTGTATTGAGGGTTTGCTGCACCACTTGGTGCAAATGGCGGTGCAATGGGTGGTTACGGTAGGTCTGTAAATACCCCCCAGAAACAACAAATTGGCTGAACTCTCGGTTGACCATCGGCATAGGATAAGAGGCAAGCTCATGCATCAAGTGCGCGGTGCTTTGGCTGGCGTACATGATGGCATCGGTCTCAAGCAGCATTTGGCAAGCGACGCGCAAGTTGTAGGATTTAAGTAGTACGACCGGCTCGTAACCCATTCGGCGATATTCTGACTCCACCGTGCACAGCGGATTGTAGGATGCTGGTGCAGGCAAAGAGACCAGTGGCAATTCCGACACCGTATCCCAATCATTGCTGATTTGCGACAACGTCGGGTGGTCTTTACGCGCCAAAATCACTCGCTTTTCAACAAACAATGGGCGCATATAGATGTCTTTCGACAACTCGGTTTCTTGGTCGAGAATGCAGTAGTCGTGCTCGCCCTCTAACATCTCGTCTTGGGAATAAATGTTCCAACTTGAGAAAGCGAACGAGGCTTGAGGGAAGGCTTGATGGCAACCGCGCAATAAACGCTGACCTTGTTCGTCCATCAAGTAAGGGTCAGTCACTATCGCAATCTGACCTTGGTATTCGAGTGGGTCAAAGTCCGAAAACTCCTGCACTACTTTTTCTAGCGGCGACAGCATGTTATCGAACTCCGCCGCTAAACGAATCGCCATTGGGGATGGCTCTACCCCGTGGGCTTTACGCACAAACAGCGGATCATCAAACACATCTTTAAGTTTCATCACACCACGGCTGGCACTGGGTTGCGAAATGCCAAGCTGCATCGCCGCCAACTTGATACTGCGGTTATCCACCACGGCTTTAAGTAAGCGCATTAAATTCAGATCTAACGCATCAAGTTGATGTGGCATGCCCGTGTCCTTATCAGAAACGAATGATGAAAAATAAACGTGAGTGAGTTAGACGCTTTCGCCCGCCGTAATTTGGTAGCCCATGTCGACTTTGGTCTCTGTTTGCTCTTCACCCTTTAGGCGTGCAATCAGTAACTCGGCACTTTTCTCACCAATCTCGAAACGCGGTGTATCCACACTAGTCAGTTTCGGGCTAATAGTTTGCCCGATGTCTAATGCGTTGTAGCCCACCACCGCAAGTTGATCTGGCACTTTGATGCCACGTTGCTGAGCACTCAACAAAGTACCAATCGCGATGTCGTCGTTGGTGCAAAATACACCATCAAGTTCTGGGTAGGTTGCCAGTGCGCGCTCCAGTAAATCATGCGCTAACGAGAAGCTTGAGTGATCGCCCGTTAGCACGTGCTTTGGCTCCAATCCAGCTTCTGTCATTGCGCGATCATAGCCTTGCATACGCAATTTAGTACGCGTATCCAAGCGAGCACCGAAGTAAACAATAGTACGTTTGCCCGACTCCAACATACGTTTTACAACGCTATAAGAAGCGTCTTCGTGATCCATACCAACCGCCATATCAATCGGCTGCTCTGGCAGTTCCATGGTCTCTACCACAGGAATACCTGCGTTTTTGATCATCTGCAAAGTGCGTTGAGTATGGTGGCTTTCGGTTAGGATTAAACCATCAACTTGGTAAGAAAGCAGCGACGCGATTTTGCGTTCTTCTTCCAGTTCGTCATAACTAAAGTGCGCAAGCAGTGTTTCATAGCCATTGGCTTTAGTGACCGTTTCAATGCCCTGAACAAAAGACGCAAAAATTTGGTTGGACAGTGAAGGCAGTAAAATACCAATCGCTTTACTGGAAGACTTCGACAACATCGCCGGAGCACGGTTTTCAATGTAGCCCATCTCTTCAATTACAGCGGCAATTTTCACTCGTGTTTTTTCTGCCACTGAGTCTGGATTGCGCATGTAACGCGAGACGGTCATCTTTGTTACGCCAACTTTGTCTGCGACATCCTGCAATGTCGTTCGTGCTTTCTTATTCTGCTGAGCCATAAATATCTAATTTATCAGTAATGTTACTAGTAACATTATGACGAATAGACTCCTCGTCGACAAGCTTAGTAAAAACCATCCACTACATCATTAATAAAATCATAACCTTAGTGCTTAAATAACCATCAAGATGCAAACTAAACATTGTGACTCAAAGCCGAATAAATAAATGACATTAATATTGAGTTTCTTATAAGATAACGCACCTAAAACAATAAGATATAAAGCACCGTGCAGTTAGGCTCCAGCGAAACCCAGATTTACTATCACCTGCTTGATCTGGACGACTCTCAAAAGCAGCAATACCTCAAAGAATTGCAGCAGAGTCAGCCTGAGCTTTACCTCCAAGTCGCCCCTCTTTTAGCCAGTGAAAACGAAGAAGAACACCTCACAGAGTTGCTCGGCTTCGGCGCTAGCTTGGCCACCACACAAGAGGTCGACCTAACAGGCGAAGTGGTCAGCAAGTACCGCCTTACCCATGAGTTAGGGCGTGGAGGTATGGGGGTCGTGTATGCGGCACTGCGCGCTGACGAGACGTTCGAGCAAGACCTTGCGATCAAGTTCATTCAAACCAATCTCAGTAATGTATTAGGTAAACGCGCCCTGTTTGATGAAGCTCAGCTTCTGGCTCGCTTAAACCACCCTTACATTGCCAAAGTGTTTGATGGCGGCTTGCACGGTGATTCGGTTTACATCGTGATGGAACGCGTTTTTGGTCAGACTCTAGACACGTATTTGTTGCTCACGCCAATGGAAGACGATGACAAGTTATTGCTGTTCAAGCAGATTTGTCAGGCAATGGAACACGCCCACCAGCATCAAGTCCTGCATGCGGATCTTAAACCAGAAAACATCCTAATTGATCGCAATAAACGGCCAAAGCTGCTCGATTTCAACCTGACACAAAAGGTGCAATCAAGCAGTGATGATTCGTCTCCCGCATTGATTGCCTTCAGTGAAAAATACGCCAGTCCAGAGCAACAAGCCGGACAGTTTTTAACCGAGCAAAGTGATGTGTATTCACTGGGTAAGATTCTGGCGTTGATGTTTCCTGATCAGCCCATGTGGTCAGACATTTATTGGGTGGTGAGACGCGCGACGCGAGCGAAAGCAAAGCAGCGCTACCTCAATGTTCGGGCACTGCGCCAAGATATTGAATGTATTTTGGAACGACGCCCGATAGAGCAAAAGAAGCACTGGCCGCTGTACAGTACGCTTCGTTTGGTACAACGCCGACCGCTGCCATCGGTGTTGTCCGCGATCTTAGTGTTATCAGGCGTGCTATTTGGTAACACTCTGATTCAAAAGAACATACAACTGCAACAAGAGAAGAAGATTGCAGAAGACATCATGTACGAAGTGACGCGCCTTGTCTTTCACGCCAAGGGGCAAAACGTCGAGCATATGTCCGTCAGTGCCATGATGGAGCTGACACGTAGGCGGATTCTGTCTAACCCAGATATCCCCAAACACATAAAACAGAAAATGTTGTTGGCGATGATGACGCCGGTGCCAGAGAAGCACCTTACAAAATCAATAAGTTGTCAGCCAAATTGTGCACCAAAGGACCGCACTCAACAGTAAGGCTAAACACGAAAAAGGCTTAAAATTTAAGATGTACACACGTTCCGTTGCGATCTGGCTATCGGCTTTAGCGATAGCACCAGCATGGGCGAGCTCCACTTCTACGACTCCGTCGGCAGAAGCGACAGCGCCTACCATAAAGCAAGGTTTCTTCATCGATTCACCGGTGACTGGTTTGTATTACAAAACCAGTTCCAACCTATCTGGCCACACCGATAAAGGCGCATTTCAATATCGCCCTGGTGATGTCATCAGCTTCTTCCTAGGCAATGACGATAACGGCTACTTGCTCACGACGATGTCGAGCCAGGAAGTGCTTACTCCGACGATGGCGACCACCAAGCCAAGTCGCAGCATCAACATGACCCGCTTGTTGCTCTCTCTCGACAGCACACCAGAAAACCGCCAAGAAATCGTACTGGCTAACAAGGTGTTATCCGACCCTGCCTTCCAAGCGCAACTCAAGCGTCTTGATCTCAACTTCTTAGATGACGCAAAACACCAATTCAATTTGGATTGGGTTTCGGTACAAGAAGCGGTTGAACACTTGAATGAAAGCCAACGCTACATCGAAAAGAACTTCGCCTCAGATGAAGTCATTTTCGAGCCTCGTGATGTGCGCTTTAAGAACATCATCATCAAGAAAAAGGATTGGCAAGGTCGCGCCTGCGCGTTCGATATTCGCTACCAACATCACCCGCGTTACCGCCCACCGATTGGTGAGGTCAACTTTACCATTACAGAAGAGAACCTAATTCAGCACCCAAGCATTGGCGACTACTTCCAAGGCTGTTTCTTGGCTCTCAATCAAAGCGTCACCGAAGACATTATCGAACCAATTGAAAAGTTCTCAGAGTGGGAGAGCTTTGTCGGCTGCGCGGATACAGGTTGCAACCGCAATGACCTAAATGGCTTCTCGCTGGAAGATTATGATGATGAAGGCGACTGGAAATATCGCTCGGTCGCACTCAACTTCGATCCAAATACCCAACTGTTGATGGAAAAAGTGCAAGGCTTGGGGCCAAATGAACACGTTAAGCACCATAACCGCACTGAAATGCTGTGGTTTACCTATCCTGATTCGGTTGATAACCAAATTGCCTACCAAGGCGTGTGGCAGCAAACTCAATACCTACAAGACTCGATGAAACAATCGTGTCTTCTAATGCGCCATAACCAAGTATTGCGTTTACCTGTCGATGCCGTTAAATGCCCTACAGATATCAGCCTATACACCCAAGACGTCACTAACGAATACTTAGATATGTGGTGGGTCAACAACGATCAGGAAAACGCCGAATTAGCACAGATGAACGTGATGGTTCGCTGGTCACCCGCCCCTTCAGAAATCAACTACACCACGTGGGAATACCTGCCAGCAGGCAAAACGTGGGAGCAAGGCATTTTGTATCGTTACCAGCAAGACATCAGTCGTAATCGCGATGGCTCTGATCGTATCGAAACCCATTCTATCTCTGAGTTTGTAAAAGTAAGTGAGGACGTATAGCCATGGCTTCTAAATCTACCCTGACGCAAATCATCCAGCAGTGGCAAGCCGGCGATAAACAGGCGGAAAGTGAGTTGTACCAATTCGCTTACCTACAGCTGCGTAAAATCGCCCAACAGGAACGTGAACGCAACGCAGAGAAATACGGCACCGACAACAAGGTGCTTTCTGACAGCGTAAACAGCACCACGGCGCTCATTCATGATGCTTATTTGAAAATGTCTAACTGCGACATGAGTGAGATTGAAACCAAGCGCGACTTCTTCTTAATGGCAGCCAAAGTGATGCGCCAAATCTTGATCGACAACGCACGCGCCCATCAAGCGCAGAAGCGCCAACACATCACCTTGATGAAGGAGGAAGAAGATCGCTTCGAGCAACTCATCATCATGGATAAAGCGCTCGACAGCTTCAGTGTGCGTTACCCGCGTCAGTCTAACGCTTTGAAGCTCAAGTACTTGATGGGTATGAAAAATCAAGAGATCTGTGAACTGCTGGAGTGCAGCGCCAGTTTGATTGAAAAAGACTTAAAGTTTTCACGCAGTTGGCTGCACTCAAGAATGGCGCACGCGTAACATCATGACAAAAAAATACTGGATTGCAGGCGCACTGGGTATCTGCTTGATGGCAAGCTATTGGCTTTCAGATGAACAAACGACAGCTGTCGCTGCCAATATCAAACCTGCACAAAATAGTACTGATAAGAAAGACGCCGCTCATGGTGAGCGCGCTTCTTTGATTGAAGTAAAACAAGCTTTAACCTCGTCAGCACTAGAGCGGAGCAACGATCTCGCCTTTGAAAAAGCTCTCGAATCAACCTTGTCAGAGCATCCTGAACAGGTTCCAGATGCTTTTGGATCATCGGTGGTCAATTACTCCGGAAGTCTGACTCAAACCTACGTTAGCAACAACCCAAACCATGATTCGACAGACAACGGCAAACCGATCATTAACCTTGCGGTGGAACAGCAGCTTCAAACCATCATCTTTGGTTGGGAGCTAGCACAGAACAACCCGATCAACTATTCGTTGGGGTTGGAGCAGCTGTTTGAAGATCCTGAAGGCGACCTTCTCACCACCCGAATTTGGTTGGAAAACGCCAATGGGTTAAGTGTCCTTAATCAAGGACAGATCATGTTGCAAGGCGCACCAAAGTCCTTCAACCAAACGACCTTTCTGGCTGTATCAGCTCGTGATGACCACCACGGCACAGAAGACCATGCTTGGGTAACGACACGCTTTGAGCTACCAGCAGTAATCGAAGAACAAAATGATACCGAGCACCCTCTCATTGATGGCATTGTGTATCGCCTGGAAACCACAAACTTACTTGGTGGGAAAAAATACGCCTATGAAGTGGTGTACTGTGAGGCATTCAAATTTGTCGAAGAAGAAGTCTTCTATGCGGCTGCCAACAACAAAACCCATTGCCCTGAAGAGCATGAATTAAAGAAAGTCGGTCAGTATCAGATCAGCGATGAATCATTAATAGTGCAAACAAGCGACTCACAACAAATCTGGACCACCAAAAAGGTCTACACCTCACGCGTACACAAAGAAACCGAAAACTACTTCATCACTGTTTTCGACAATAATCGCTTCGAAAGCTACACCATGCAGAAGAACAAACGATCAATGGAAGAGCGTTTGAACGTCAATACAGGAGAGAAGCTGTATCAATCCGCCCGATTTGATCTGCTTATTCCGACTGCCGGTGGCTATCGCCATGCGCTTGCTGGTAACTATATTTTTGACCGACGCTTCGCTCAAGGTAATGAGTATTACGACGGTTTCGACTCAGATCTCAACATAGTCGCGTCTAATAGCGACTTATTTGCTCATGAATTCTGTCAGTTTTGGGACACCTCAATCATCGCTGGTGAAGGGATGTTTAGCGATGTGATTTCTTACTCCAACAATACCTATTGCGCGACTGCTCCTAAACCGTCGGCATACGCTTATGTCTATTTCAACAATGACTACCATGCCAATGACGTTTTTCTTCAGGGTGAAGCTTATAGCTACATCTTGCGCCCACTTCCTCAATACGCCAATAGCGTAGAGGAGTTGAAAATGAATATGACTTATTACGAACCTATTAGTTCAAAAACCACTCACAAATGAGAAAAAAGTCAAAATATGTATCTGTATTAAATAGCAGCCACCTCAAACCGCCATTCACTCCACTAATCAAGGCTACAAAAAATATTCAAAGTTTTTTACGGTTTTTTTGTGGCTTTTCGTGTCTTGAAGCCGCTTCCAAAACCGATCCAAAATGCGCTGCTTTTTCAATCTCACTAGTGAGATTGAAAGATAAAACGATAAAAAGCGACTTTCTCATTCGGAAACGAAACAAGGATTAAAACAATGAATAAGGTGAGTTTACTAGCAGCGTCAGTGGCTATCGCGCTAACAGGTTGTGGTGGTTCAGATGGTGGTTCAAACGGTGGCAACTCTGGTGTAGTGATCACAGGCTTCGATGGCTACTTCAAAAATGCTGTGGTATTTGAAGATCTGAACAACAATGGTCAATGGGACACCAATGATACATTCCTTGGCCTAACCGATGAGAAAGGTCAGCTTAAAATCAAAGCAAAACCAGAGAGTACTCTGGCACTGCAAACTATCACGCCAAACGGTGCAAAACAGAAACAGCTTATCGCTTTAGATCCTGCTTACGCAGGTACTTACACTGTAGATATGGATCACCCAAGCCAAGCGATGGCACACGAACTGGTTTTCCGCGCACCAAACTCTTCTAACGTTATCTCACCAATCACTGACCTTGTTGCAATTGAAATGGCAAACGACAGTGCGCTAACGGAAGAGGAAGCAGTAGCAAAAGTAAACCAAGCTCTTGGTGGTACGGAAGAAGCCCCTATCGACCTATACAGCGATTTCGTTTCGGGTGTAGATAAAAGTGCCGAACTACATAAAACCGCTCAGATTCTGACGGAATCTAAAGCGCAAAACCCGGCAAACTACGAGAAAAAAGCAACTGAATTCGCGCAAGCAGCTGATCAAGAAGTAGACCGTCTGGTGGAGTCTGGTGCAGATATCAATGATCCAAACCTACGCCCAGTAATCACTGACAGCACACCAGAAAGCGAAAACCTAGCGCCAGAAACCGTAGTCAACAATAAGCTTGTTGTTAGCGAAGACGTTGAAGAAGTTGCCGAAGAGAAGCTAGATAACCTACCTGAAATCGTTAAAGGCGCGAGCTTCGATGGTGTTGAACTGAACATTGAAGGTCTATTTAAAGACAAAGACCAAAACCTGGTGACGCCTAAACTGTCTCACAATCTAGGTGGAACTGGCATCGACGTTCGCATTGAAGGCAACCAATTGATTCTTTTGCCAGCTGCTGAAGTCACCAAAGCAGGTGAGTTCGAAATCATCCTAACAGCAGAAGATAAAGACTCTGCAGGCAAAGCGCTTTCTACTGTAAGCACTGTATTTGAGCTGGACATCGAAACAGCAAACCAAGCACCAATCGTCATTGAAGAAGAGCAAAAACGCCTTCAAAGTATCGTTGATGGCTGGCAGCTACAACAAGGTGAAGCTTTCGAGCAAACTCTTGATATCTCTGGTCTATTTAAAGACGAAGATGGCCAACTAGAAGAGTATTCAGCGGAATCGATCTCTATCGACGGCTTGTCTATCGATGAAAACGACAACGCAATCATCACTATCGAAGGTACACCAGAAAAAGCTTACGCTGCAGGCCAAACTTTTACCGTTAACGTAGAAGATAACGAAGATGGCAAAACTCGCGTAACCTTTAAACTACCAGAAGTGAAAGAAGGCGCTACGCCGCCGCCAGTTGTACCAACGCTAGGCTTCACTATCGACCACTTTAACGGCAAAGCGGCAAAAATGGGCAGCTTCGCACGCAACGATGGTGAAATCGGTCATGCGATTCTTATGAAAGATACCGAAGGCCTACTATGGTGTTGGGGTTCAAATGATGATGAGCAAGGCGAAGAATACTCGGCAAACATCAGTGATAACCTAAGCAACTCTTGGGAATCAGAGTACGACCCATACGCGATTTTGGCAAAACTGGACAAGCTACCAAACTACGCGGCTTACCAAAACAAAGATTGTTGGGACGTAGAGCTCAAAGACGGCAAATTGTACGACGATGAGGGTTCTGAGTACGAAATGCTTTACCAAAACAAAACCACACAAGGCGAATACCAAATCCTTGTGAAAATCGATGGTGATGAGTTGTTCTGGTTTGATTCAACCAATGCACCTTTCGCACAAGCACTACCAGTGAGCGAAAAGGTCACAAACGGTAAGGTTGAATTTGATATGACGGTAGAGAGCGAGACCGTTGCTCAAGACGAAACTGAACTATTCTATGCTGCAGGTAAGTTTGAGTACGCTAACGGTGTTTACGAGTACGAGTCTATCAAACCAGAAGGCTTCTACACTCCAGGTAACTGGACTATCTCTCTAGATAGCGAAACAAATCGCGAAACTTTGATTCTAGAAGAAACAGGCTCAGAGTCTGATTACAAAACTCGTCACCGTAATGTAAACCGCGAGTTTGGTGACTTCTACATCGGCATCAACTCAAGCGCAGAGCAAGATGGCTCAGTGTCTGCTCCTGAGTTTGGTCTGTACTCAGACTCTCTAGAAGCAATGGAAAAAGTGATGGAATCACTACCTTTGATAGAAGACTAATGAGTAAAGACAAACAAGTACTATCGAAACCTTGTTGTAGCCAGATTCATCTGCATCGCCGACGCAGAACCTTCTGGGAAAAGTGCAAAGGCATCAAAGAAGTATACTGTTGCGCTAACTGCCACAAGGAAACCCAACTCAAATAGCTCCTCTATTTGAGGCCGCAAAAAAGCCCCGCTCAAGCGGGGCTCTTTTGTATCTGTTTAATTACTTCACACAAATCACATTGAGTAAGGATGTACCCGTGAGCTGATTCGGTTCTCGGTCGGCAAACAAGCCCTTCTTATCTTTACCCCAGTAAGGCAACTGCAGCGGCCAGTTGTTTTTCTCCATCACTCCAGACGCACGCAGCGTTTTGAATTCCGAGGCACTCGCCAAGTCCATACTTAATTGCTGACATACCTTTTTCGAGCTCGCATAGTTTAAGCGGTTCCAAGGCTTCCCATGTTCCATGTAGAACTGGTTGTTGTTCTCGACCAAGTAAGGCACCACAAACGTTTTACCTTTCAGAATCGTCTTCAATCGTACCTGCACTGTATCGTTACTGATAATAGGCTGAGCAGGTTTAGGCGCTTGAGTCGGTTTCGCCGCTGGTTGAGAAGCTTGCTTCGGTACTGCCTTAGCAGGCGCCTCTTTCGCTTTAAAAGCGTCCGTATTCGGGCGAGTCGCGGCAACTGGAGCAACGGGTGTCACAGGCTTTGCCTTCGCGGCAGGTTTCGGCGTCGGCTTAGTTTGCTTCACTGGCTCTGACGTACCTTTGCCAACCACACGAATAAAGGCTTCTTTATAGGTCGACAAGGTTTTGACTCGCTGTAAATCCTGCGAGGCTTTGGCAAATTCAGTATAAGGACCAATAAGACATCGGTAGCCTTTTTGCTCTGGCTTCATCCAAACATCGGTGGTGATTTTGCCGTAGATCGGTTTGGCTTTGGCTAAAGACATCGGTTTTGGCAACAAACCACATTGAATCCAGAAGAAATCATTGCCTCCCTGCGGCACTTTCTTTCCCCATACCCCTTTCCCGATCGGACAAGATTGCTCAAGTACTGGCAGTTCTTTGTTACTCGCTTGAGAAGCTTGGCAAAGAAAACCCTCCGCGAATACCGGTGTCGAAAATTGGGCGCACGCCAACAGCAATCCAAGGCTCAAGCCGGATTGGACGATACGAGAGGAGTGTTGTGCCTTCTTCATTTCCATACGCTTCACTCTGAACAGTAGGTGATGAAATTATCGCGACAAAGCGTCAATAAAACATGAATAAAAAGTGATAAGCAAAAAAAGAGCCGGAATTGCATCCGGCTCTCAGTTTAGAAAGAATTTTATGAAATAGGCAACGTATAGGTGCGTATTTTAGTGATTAACCCTTGTAGATTTTCGGGTTGAACACGTCACGCAACCAGTCACCTAATAGATTGATAACCAGTACCAGCGTTACTAGCACGATACCTGGGAAGGCCGTAATCCACCATGCACCAGAGAAGATGTAGTTAAAGCCGATGCTGATTAGCGCGCCTAAAGATGGCTGATCTACCGGAAGACCTAAACCTAGAAATGACAATGCCGCTTCCGACATGATCGCGTTCGCTACCTGCACTGTCGAGATAACCAAGATTGGCGATAGACAGTTCGGCAGAATATGACGGAACATGATGCGCGGCGCTTTAAAGCCCATCACACGCGCCGCTTCGACGTATTCTTTCTTCTTCTCTGCCAATACCGAGGCACGAATAGTACGCGCGTATTGCGGCCATTCTGCCACACCAATGATCACCACCAGCATGACTACTGCATATTGGCTGTAGAAATCACTGCCAAAGCTGGCTTTGAAGATTGCCGAGACGATGATCGCCACCATCATGGTCGAGAACGACAACTGCACATCAGCAAAACGCATCAAGAAGCTATCAATACGGCCGCCGAAGTAACCTGCAGACAAGCCTATGATGATGCCCAGTACCAACTGAAGACCAACCGCAAGGAAGCCAATGGTCAAAGACAGGCGAGAGCCATAAAGAATGGTCGATAAAATATCGCGACCTTGCTCATCAGTACCTAACACAAAGCGCTCATCGCCATCTTCCATCCAAGACGGTGGCAACTCAGAATCCATGATGTCGATGGACGTCAGATCGTACGGATCTGTCGGTGCCAGAATTGGTGCGGCCAACGCCAACACTAAGAACATCATAAAGACGGTAAAACTTGCCATCGCAACTTTGTCGCGCTTGAAGTAATACAGAAAATCTGACTCTTTAAAACGCTGCCACGCTGACGGTGCGGCTGCAGGAGCTGGTGTTACATTTGATTGGCTCATGATTAAGCTCCTTTTCCAGTTAGGTTCACAGTTGGGTTGATGATGCCGTACAACAAGTCAACGATGGTATTGGTTACCACGAAGATCAGACCAACAAAGATAACGTAGGCAGTGATCAGCGGTGTATCTACACGGTTGATTGCCTCTAGGAAAAGGAAGCCTGTACCCGGCCATTGGAACACGGTTTCAGTAAGAATGGTGTAAGCCACCATAGTACCAATCTGCACACCACCGACCGTCAATACAGGTAACATGGTGTTCTTAAGTGCATGTTGGTAATAAATCTTTTGTAAGTTCAGGCCTTTTGCTTTGGCGAACTTAATGTATTCCGAGCTCAGTACTTCCAGCATTTCTGAACGTACCAGACGGATGAACAACGGCAGCATGATAGACGCTAGCGCAATACACGGCAGGATAAGGTGCTTGATACCATCAATGGTAAAGAAGCCAGATTCCCAACCAAGCACATTAGCGGTCTCGCCCCGTCCGTAGGAAGGTAGCCAACCAAGTTCTATGGAGAAGACATACATCAGCATGATTGCGGTTAAGAACACCGGAATCGAGATACCGACACTACTCATCGCCATGACGAATTTCGTAAAAATACTCTTCGGGTGAATCGCGGAATACACCCCAAGTGGTATAGAAAAAACAATAATGATGAGCGTCGCACCAAACACGAGCTCTAGCGTCGCCACCAGCTTATCGAGAATCACCTCAACCGCAGGTCGCTTGAAGAAGTAAGATGTACCTAAATCACCTTGTAGCGCATTGCCCACAAAGCGAGTGTACTTTGTGATAAAGGGATCGTTCAGGCCCAGTTCGTCACGCAGCGCTTGACGCTCCGCTTCTGAAACCGACTGACCTACAAGCTCACGCAGCGGGTCACCCAGGTTATCCTGAATGGCAAACGCCACCAAACTGATCACAAACATCACTATCAGTGCCTGAAACAGGCGCTTGACCAGAAACGAAAACATTCCTTGCCCCTTAACTATCCATAGATCTCTATTCAGAGAGAAAATTCAGTCTGTAAAACCAACTCAGTCCGACTGAAACAAAACTGAGTCGAGTGCTTTAAGTTGAGGAGGGACATCCATCCCTCCTCAAAATCGACTAACCGTGATTATTCAACCACTAGGTCACCGAAGTAAGGCATTACCATTGGGTTAACGATGTCTGCCGCTTTCACGTTAGACTTCGCGCCCCACGCTTCACTTTGCCAGTGTAGCGGTACGAATGCTGCGTCGTTGTATAGCGTTGCTTCTACACCTTTCAGCATTTCTGCACGTTTCGCAGGATCCGTTTCTACGTTCGCAGCTTCAACCACTTTGTCCATTTCTGGGTTTGAGTAGTAACCACAGTTGTACTGACCACGACCAGTATCTTCGTTACGAGTCATGGTTAGGAACTCGTTGAAGTTCGCTGAATCTTCCGTATCTGAGTGCCAACCGATCATCAACATGTCTGCCGCACACTTGTCGAACTCTGGCCAGTATTGCGCTTTTGGCATGGTCTTCAGATCAACCTTGATGCCGATCTTAGACAGCATTGCCGCCGCTGCTTGCGCGACTTTCGCATCGTTCACGTAACGGTTGTTTGGCGCGATCATCGTTAGCGTTAGGCCATCTTCGTAGCCCGCTTCTTTCATCAGTTCTTTCGCTTTCTTCAGATCGTAGCGAGGAACCAGTTTGTCATCGTGACCTACGTAACCTGCTGGGCTTTGCTGACCAGCTGCCGTTGCGAAGCCTTTCATGATTTTCTTCACGATGCCTTCGTTATTGATTGCGTGAACAATCGCTTGGCGAACGCGAACGTCTTTCAGTGCTTCGTTGCTGTTTTGGTTTAGTTGGAACGTGATGATACGAGTACCAGGTAGCGTTACTAGGTCGATGCCGTCTGCATCTTTCACACGTTTGTGATCGTTTGGCGCAACAGGGTGAATCATGTCAACACCGCCAGAAAGTAGCGCAGCTACACGAGTTGCGTCTTCTTTAATTGGTACAAGCGTTAGCTTATCAACGTTACCTTTCGACTCTTTGTCCCAGTAATCTTTAAAGCGTTCGAATTCCACTTTTACGCCCTGCTCACGAGAAGTCACAATGAATGGACCCGTGCCAGATACGTTAGTCGATGCAAATGAGTTACCGTGCTTCACTAGCTCAGACTTGTCTTTGCCATCTTCTGTCTTACCAGAGTAGAACTTGCTGTCCATTGGGAAGATGTAAGTCGCCGTTTGCAGCACAAGTGGGTAAGGACCTTTAGTCACTAGATCCACTGTGTAGTCGTCAACCTTCACGATTTTTTCGTACGGGTCGAAGATAGCTTTGAAATCTGGAGAGCTTTGTAGACGTTCGAAAGTCCATACTACGTCGTCCGCCGTCATGTCGTTACCAGAGTGGAACTTAACACCTTGGCGTAGCTTGAAACGTACCGTTGTATCGTTCACACGTTCCCAGCTTTCTGCTAGACGAGGTTCAAAGTCCATGTCTTGTGTGAAACGAACTAGTGGATCAAATACCATGTGTGACATTTGCAGCGTACCGCCTGATAGCTGCTCATGCGGGTCTAGCGATACTGGGTCAGCTGCGTAGCCAACTTTGATATCTGCTGCCATTGCGTTAAAGCTTAGGCCCGCTGCCATTAGCGCCACTGCTAATTTGCTTTTCATGGTTTTCATTTGCATAACTCCTTCATGCGGGAATTCGAATCCCTTGTTGTGTTTGCGTCTTTGTTATGACTAAGGTTTGTTGACCTTGATGGTCAGCCAAGCGAAAAACTTGGTTTATGCCGTTTTGATTTCTTCTCTCAAACCTGTGAATTCAGGCATCAGAGAAATCAGTTTCTTGCTGTATTCATGCTGAGGAGCGGTAAATAGCTGCTCAGTTGGCGCCACTTCCAGTAGCGTACCCATCTGCATCACACCCACTCGGTCACACATTTGGCGAATAACCGGTAAGTCGTGGCTGATAAACAACATGGTGAGGTTGAGCTCACTTTGCAGATCTTTTAGCAAGTTCAGAATTTGTGCCTGTACCGATACATCCAACGCTGATGTCGGTTCGTCACAAATCAGTAGTCGAGGACGGGTCGCCAGTGCACGCGCAATAGAAATACGCTGACGCTGACCACCGGAGAATTCATGAGGGTATTTGACGCCCGCCATTTTGCCCAAACCTACGTGATCAAGCAGGTCATTCACAATCTGACGCGTTTCCGCTTCATTCTTAGTGAGCTTATGGAAACGAATTGGCTCCGCGATGATGTCGAAAATCTTCATACGCGGGTTCATTGAAGTATATGGGTTTTGAAAGACCATCTGCATTTGACGACGCAGTGGACGACGCGCTTTTTCTGATTTCAGCGCCGTTAGGTCAATGCCTTCAAAACTTACTTGGCCTGAGTTTGGTTCATACAAACCTGCAATCACACGTGCGATGGTCGATTTACCTGAGCCAGATTCCCCCACCAAGCCAAACGTCTCGCCTTCGTGCACTTCAAAGCTGACATTGTTTGAAGCCTGTACGTATTCACGGCGGCTTTCAAACAACGAATCTTTGGTCACGAAGCGTAGGTTTACGTTCTTCACATCCAATAGAGGGCCGGCGTAGTCGCGTTGGTCTTGGCTTTGACCTAGCCAGTGGTTCTTGATGTCCAGTTCTTGTAGCTCTGTTGCTTCTTCGATGTAGCTCACTAGTGGGAAGCGATCGAGTTTAATGTCAGAACGAGGAACCGCAGAAATCAAGCTGCGTGTGTATGGGTGGTCAGGATCGCCCAATACCTTAGCGGTTGGGCCAAATTCAACCAAATCACCACGATACATAACTGCCACACGGTCAGTCACGTTTGAAACCACACCCATGTCGTGCGTCACCAACATACAACCTACGTTGTTCTTGATACACAGTTCACGGATTAGGTTTAGGATTTGGTCTTGGATTGATACGTCGAGTGCCGTAGTTGGCTCATCGGCAATGATCAGATCTGGCTCACCAGCCAGTGCGATAGCAATAACCACACGCTGACGCATACCGCCAGAGAATTGGTGTGGGTACTGTTTAAGACGGTTTTCAGGTTGAGGGATGCCAACCTGCTGCATAAGAGAAAGCGCACGTTGATACGCCTCTTCATCCGACACCTTCATGTTGGCGTGGATGGTCTCTTTCAATTGCTGCTCAACCGTAAATAGAGGGTTAAGCGAGGTCATTGGGTCTTGAAAGATAAAGCCAATCTTAGAGCCGCGAACCTTACGCATCGCTTCTGGCGTCAAACCAGAAATTTTCTCCCCATCAAGGTACACATCGCCGCTGGCAACACGACCCGGAGGACTAAGCAAATCAATAACGGCGTTACCAACGGTGGATTTACCCGCACCTGATTCGCCAACAACACCCACAATTTCGCCACGATCGATATGAAAGGAAAGCGATTTCACGGCCGCATGGACACCGTGACGGGATGGATATTCAATACGAAGGTTTTTCACCTCTAATAGTGACATTTCAGACCTCTACTGCCTTGTCTGTGGTATCGAATCGCGCAATGAAAGCGCCATTCATCACCTGAATGAATCCGTTCAAATTCAGAATAATACTCTGAAATCTTAATGCGGAGACAATTTGGCAAAAATTACACAAAAAAGCAACAATTAAAGTATATTCCGCCTAAAAAACATTATTTACACGCACAATGAGCGAATAGAAATGCATTAACAAGTATTTAACCATTTTCATAGCACACCATTTTTGTGCGTTACGCACCAATAAAAACAGAAAAATGCTCTAAATTTACGCATAAACTCACTATTGATAGTATCCCTATTATTCACACGCTATTATTAACATTTACCAAACAATATTCCGTTCTTATTGGGATTTTCGACATAAAATGTTACTAACAAAATAGTCTGCATACATAAAAAGCCAAAATTCCCCTACACACATAGAGGTGAAAACGTGAGCAGATCTGCAAAACAAATGAAATCTGTCACCTAACCTAGGTTATGCGTCAGTTATGCGATTTTGTGATTAAGCTAATTTTCTATCGATTGAAAACGCTCTCTGAACTGGGGGCTTTGGTAGGGGAAAAGAGAAGATCAGCCACCAGTTTTGCGCTTTCCACTGTCATTTTGAGTGAGATAAGAGATAATCAAACTCTAACGTCGAGTAGTGAATGAAGGAGCCCCTGTGCTTAAAGCGATATTTTTTGATATGGACGAGACTTTATGTGGCACATCTCAAGCCGATAAAGTAGCAGGACAAGAGTTTGCCGATTGGATTGCTCAAACTTACCCTCAGGTCGCTGACTCCACAGCCTTCGTGCAACGCTACTTACAAGGTGTGTATAAGAAGCTAAACGACGAATTCCCTCAGCTTATTGCTCTACTGCCAGATGAAAATGCGTTCCGCTGCGGTTTAATCCAAACCATCTTGGCAGAACAAGGTATCGAGATCGATGCAGAACAAGCGCAGCAGGCACAAAGCTTCTTCGATTCAGCTCGAATGGGGGCTTTTACCTTCTTCCCAGGCGTGAAGGAAATGCTGACTGAGCTACGCCAACACTACAAATTGGTGGTAATCACTAACGGCCCTATCTTCTCCCAGCATCCAAAGCTCAAAGCGACACAAATGAGTGAGTGGGTGGATCACATCATCGTCGGTGGCGAAGAGCCCGAAGAGAAGCCTGCTGCAAGTATCTTCCATAAAGCACTCAACCTTGTTGACGCAAAACCAGAAGAAGCGATTCATATTGGTGATTCTCTACCAGCCGATATTGCGGGTGCCAACAACATGGGCATTCTGAGTGTGTGGGTTAACGAGGCAGGCACAGCAAATCCAACCGATATCAAGCCAAACTACGAAGTGAAAGAGACGGTTGAGCTCAAAGAAATTCTAAAAACGCTCGCTCAATAAAACGCTTAACTCAAGAAACACAAAGCCCTAGCTATCGTGCTGGGGTTTCTTTTATCAGCTCGAAAAGCATTTGGATCATGGATGGTCAAAAGCTCCCAGAGCTGTACATTTTTGGCAGAATTGAAAGTGGTGTGAGAGTTTTTGAGGATGAGAAACGTAAAAAAGCCCCTGTCTTTCAACTGGGGCTTTAAATCGTAGTCGGTCAAGAGCCATATTCTAACTTCAGGCGAACCCCAGTTGGGTTCAAACCCATTGAAATATTGCCGACTCATCTAGTCCAAGCGATATCACTAGCTCTAAAACGACGAAAGCCTGCTAAGAAGCAGGCTTTCTAATGGTGGTCGGTAAAGAGGATTCGACGCGGCAGGGCTCCCGGCGGACTGGCGTTCCAGCCCACGCCCCTCAGATCCCAACATTCTAAATTTCAAATGTAAAAAAGCCTCAGTCTTTCGACTGAGGCTTTAAATAGTGGTCGATGAAGAGCCATATTCTAACTTCAGGCGCCCCCCCTCTTGGGTTCAAATCCATTGAAATATTGCCGACTCATCTAGTCCAAGCGATATCACTAGCTCTAAAACGACGAAAGTCTGCTAAGAAGCAGGCTTTCTAATAGTGGTCGGTGAAGAGAGATTCGATCGGACTGGCGTTCCAACCCACGACCCTCTGGTCCCAACATTCTAAATTTCAAATGTAAAAAAGCCCCAGTCTTTCGACTGAGGCTTTAAATAGTGGTCGATGAAGAGCCATATTCTAACTTCAGGCGAACCCCCACTTGGGTTCAACTCCATTGAAATATCGCCAACTATATAGTCCAAGTAAAATCATAAACTCTAAAACGACGAAAGCCTGCTAAAAAGCAGGCTTTCTAATGGTGGTCGGTGAAGAGGGATTCGAACCCCCGACCCTCTGGTCCCAAACCAGATGCGCTACCAAGCTGCGCTATTCACCGAACTGTATTTGCTGATTCTCTCAAATCAGACAGGATACTTCAACTAAGAAGTCACCTTAATTAATGGGGTGGCTAACGAGATTCGAACTCGCGACCACCGGAATCACAATCCAGGGCTCTACCAACTGAGCTATAGCCACCATCAATTTTTGCTGTTTACCGCTCTATTATAGCCATAAACTAAATAGTGGTCGGTGAAGAGGGATTCGAACCCCCGACCCTCTGGTCCCAAACCAGATGCGCTACCAAGCTGCGCTATTCACCGACGAATTTTGTTTCGACTCTTGGGATATCTGAATCAAAACTGGAAACTTCATTAACTTAATGCGTTACCGAAATAATGGGGTGGCTAACGAGATTCGAACTCGCGACCACCGGAATCACAATCCAGGGCTCTACCAACTGAGCTATAGCCACCACTATGTTCGTGCCTTTGATTTGTATTCCGGAATGGCACGCCCGAAAGGATTCGAACCTTCGACCTTTGGCTCCGGAGGCCAACGCTCTATCCAACTGAGCTACGGGCGCATGCCCCATCGGCGGAGAGGAATAATACGGATATCACACTATGCCGTCTAGTACTTTTTTTACTTTTTTTCTCGTTTGGTCTCTTTTTCGACAGTTATCTGCCTTTAAAGAGAATTTTTGATGTGATTCACGCCCTGTCATGGATAACTTGTTGTTTATTGCAACAAGTTATCGGGATATAATCACCCATTATTTACATTGATTTAACAGCTGCAACTTGGTTGTTTAATCACTCTAGACCGTTAGATAAGGTTTTCTGCTCACTATAGAAGCAATCGCGTAAAACTTTCTCCAACGGCTCTAAATACTCTAACTATATAAATAGGTAAGTCACTTACCTCGGGAATGTGAAGTGGGTTTAATGGATATGTCTCGACGAATGATTAGCGTTTTGTTCGCTGCCTTAACTTTCTCTACGGCAGCTTTAGCTTCTGACATCAGCCAAACTGAATACGATGCGATCGCAGAACGCATCAAACCTGTCGGTGATGTTTATCTTGCAGGAGCAGAACCAGTAAAAGCAGAGCCAACTGGTCCACGTGATGGTGCGTCAGTTTACGGTACTTTCTGTATTGCTTGTCACGCATCTGGCGTGAACGGCGCGCCGAAAACTGGTGATGCGACAGATTGGGCACCACGTATTGCACAAGGCAAGGACGTGTTGACCAACCATGCAATCCAAGGCTTCAACGCGATGCCTGCTAAAGGTACGTGTATGGACTGTTCTGATGACGAAATCATCGCAGCCATCGACCACATGATTGAAGGTCTATAATAAAGACATCAACGAAAAAGGCTTGCCACATGGCAAGCCTTTTTGTTTTTAGTCCGCCGTAACAACGCTGCACTACTTCTTAAACATTGCTCGAATATTGGCGATGTGTGCTTGGCCTTTTGCCATACGCTCTTCTGCCGATACTGGCTTTTTGTTTACTTCCCATTCAACGTCATCAAATGGCAGCTCATCTAAGAAGCGGCTTTGCGTCGGCTTGATCAATTCACCAAACTGTCGACGTTCCTTACACATGGTAAAAGTCAGCTCGCGCTGTGCACGGGTAATACCCACGTACATTAGGCGGCGTTCTTCTTCAACGTTGTCTTCATCAATACTGGTTTGGTGCGGCAGAATGCCCTCTTCCGAACCAATCAAGTACACGAACGGGAACTCGAGGCCTTTCGAAGCGTGCAGTGTCATTAATTGAACCGCATCGCTATCTTCATCTTCTTCACCACGTTCCATCATGTCGCGTAGGGTAAGACGTTGAACCACCTCTTTTAACGTCTTCTCTTCTTGGTCGTAGTTGTCGCCTTCTAGATCGGCCACAATCCAAGAATAAAGGTCAGAAACGTTCTTCATACGCATTTCAGCCGCTTTCGGGCTTGCTGACGTTTCGTATAGCCAATCTTCGTAATGAATATCACGTACAAGCGAACGCACCGCTTCAACCGTATCACCTCGCTCAGCTTGATCAGCAATAGCTACCAACCATTGCGTGAAACGGCGTAGGTTCTCTAGGCCACGGCCGGTCAGGTGCTGCTCCAATCCCATTTCAAAGCTGACTTCAAACAAACTCTTACCACGCATGTTGGCGTAGCTACCCAACTTCTCTAGAGTTACGGGACCAATTTCACGACGCGGCGTATTCACAATACGTAGGAACGCGTTGTCATCATCTGGGTTCACCAATACACGTAGGTACGCCATAATATCTTTGATCTCTGCTCGAGCGAAGAAAGACGTGCCGCCAGACAGTTTGTATGGCACACGGTTTTGCATCAATGACTTTTCAATCAAACGTGATTGGTGGTTACCACGATATAAAATAGCATAGTCTTTATATTCGGTGCGGTTTAGGAACTTGTGCGCAATCAATTCACCCGTTACGCGCTCCGCTTCGTGCTCTTCATTTTTAGCTAGCAACACTTTGAGCTTTTCACCGTCAGGAATTTCCGAGAACAGCGATTTCTCATACACGTGTGGGTTATTCGCAATCAAGATGTTAGCTGCACGCAGAATACGGCTAGTCGAACGGTAATTCTGCTCCAACTTAATCAAGCGCAAATTTGGATAGTCTTCACCAAGCAACACCAAGTTTTGCGGCTTAGCGCCACGCCATGAATAGATGGATTGGTCATCGTCGCCTACAACAGTTAAACGACCGCGCTCGCCAACGATGAGCTTCACCAAATCGTATTGGCTAGTGTTGGTATCTTGATATTCATCCACCAATAAGTAGCGAATGCGATTTTGCCAGCGTTGACGCACTTCTTCGTTATTACGCAGCAGTTGCACGGGTAGGGAAATCAAGTCGTCAAAATCAAGCGCGTTATACGCCTTCATCTGCTTTTGGTACATCTCGAAGCAGAATGCAAAGAGCTGTTGTTGCTCACCTTGAGCCAGCGCTTTGGCTTGCTCCGGTGTCAGCATGTCGTTCTTCCAGTTTGAGATTGAACTCAAAAGTTGGCGCAACAAGTCTTTGTCACCATCAAGCTGCTTCTCTGTTAGCTCTTTGAGTAGCGCGAGCTGGTCTTGGTCATCAAACAATGAGAAGCCAGCTTTCAAGCCAAGGTGCTTGTACTCGCGCTTGATGATGTTCAACCCTAACGTGTGAAACGTCGAGACCATCAGGCCTTTCGATTCAGATTTACCTAGCGTTTGGCCAACACGCTCTTTCATCTCGCGTGCCGCCTTGTTGGTAAAGGTTACCGCAGCAATATTGCGTGCCTTGTAGCCACACTGCTGAACCAAATAAGCGATTTTATTGGTAATAACACGAGTTTTACCCGAACCAGCGCCCGCTAGCACCAAGCATGGGCCTGATACGTACTTAACGGCTTCGTCTTGTCTGGGGTTCAGCTTCATAAAAATTCTCTGCGGGTGGAAATAGTGGCGCCTATGATAAAGGGGTGAGTGTGTGAAAGCTACGGTCATTTTCACGTAATTTTTACACAGAGAGTTGCAACATTTTGTTACATAACTGACCAGTCTTTGCGCTATAATGAATGAACGTTCATTCATTGGGTGGTGTGGTTATGACCTATAACACTACTGGAGATAAATACGAGCAAATCATCGCAGCTGCCGAACGCTTAATTGCTGAATCGGGTTTTCATGGTCTATCCATGCAAAAGCTCGCAACTGAAGCAGGTGTCGCAGCAGGCACGATTTATCGATATTTCTCAGATAAAGAACATCTTTTAGAAGAAGTCCGCCTTACCGTTACCAAACGTATCGCGGAGGCCGTTCAAGCGGATGTTCATGACGATATGCCCCTGAAAGAGCGTTACCGCACTATGTGGCTCAATATTTGGCACCTTGCTGGATCAAATTTAGACACCTTAAGTAATCGTGTCCAATATGAATCACTGCCTTGTGGAAATCGTAAAAGTACTCGGGAACTTGAAAGGCAAATGTTTGCCCAAGTAGATCGTCTTTTTAATCAAGGCAAAGTGGAAGGGGTATTTAAACCTCTCGATAACGAAATTCTTTCAGGGTTAAGTTTCGAAGCTAGTGTTGCGCTTGCTAGAAAACATGCTTTGGGATTTTATCAGTTGGATGAAGACGCGTTGGAAGCAGCCGTTGAAGCCAGCTGGGATGCAATTATTAAACACTAACTTGGAGTTCTTAATAGAATGAAAAAGTGGACTTTCTTTATGTTACTTATCGCGATTCTTCTGTTCGGAAGCGTGATAGGTTTCAACTTATTCAAGCAACAGAAAATTGCTGAATACATGGCGAATCGTCCGGAACCAGAATTCCCAGTAACCGTAACAGAAGTACAAGCGGTTGATTGGGTTCCTGTTATCGAGGCGATCGGCTTCATTGAACCTAACCAAGGTGTCACTGTTGCGAACGAAACCAGCGGTGTGATCGACAAGATTTCTTTCGACTCTGGTACTCAAGTTGAAGAGGGCCAGCCTTTGGTTCTTCTAGACTCTGAAGTAGAAATCGCAAACCTTAAGAGCTCTCAAGCTAAACTACCAGCGGCTCAAGCTAAGTACAAACGCTACCAAGGCCTTTTCAAAAAAGGTTCTATCTCTAAAGAAGCGTATGACGAAGCAGAAGCAAACTACTTCTCACTGAAAGCGGATATCGAAAGTCTTAAAGCGACCATCGACCGCCGTGAAATCAAAGCGCCTTTCGCTGGTGTAGTTGGTATTCGTAACGTTTATCTTGGTCAATACCTACAAGCAGGTACTGACATCGTGCGTCTTGAAGACACAACGGTAATGCGCCTGCGTTTCACCGTGCCTCAAACAGACATCTCTCGCATCAAGCTAGACCAAGAAGTAGACATCTTTGTTGATGCTTACCCTGATAAGCCATTCAAAGGTTCTATCTCTGCTATCGAACCTGCGGTTAACGTTCAAAGTGGTCTGATCCAAGTTCAAGCTGACATTCCAAACAGCGATGGCAAACTTCGTAGTGGTATGTTCGCTCGTGCAAACATCATTCTACCGAAGTTAGAGAATCAAGTAACACTGCCACAAACGGCTATCACCTTTACCCTATATGGCGACAACGTGTACATCGTAACTGAAGAAGACGGTGAAAAACGCGTTAAGCAACACGTGGTAAAAGTGGGCGAACGTACTAAAGACATCGCGCATATTCTAGAAGGCGTGAAACCAGGTGATGTAGTGGTAACGTCGGGTCAAATCCGTCTAAGTAACCACGCGAAAGTGACCATCGTTGAAGATTCGGCACTGACACCACCTGCTGAAACACCAATGCTTTAATTGGAGGCATCATGCGCTTTACTGATGTTTTTATTAAACGTCCAGTTTTAGCGGTATCGATCAGCTTTTTGATTGCGTTGCTTGGCTTACAAGCCGTATTCAAGATGCAGGTTCGAGAATACCCTGAAATGACAAATACGGTGGTTACTGTAACCACCAGTTATTACGGTGCAAGTGCTGACTTGATCCAAGGCTTTATTACTCAGCCTTTGGAGCAAGCCGTCGCGCAGGCCGATAATATCGACTATATGACTTCATCCTCGGTTCTAGGTACGTCTACCATTACCGTAAACATGAAGTTGAACACCGACCCGAATGCGGCGCTGTCTGACATTCTGGCGAAAACCAACTCGGTTCGTTCACAGCTTCCAAAAGAAGCAGAAGATCCGACAGTAACCATGTCGACAGGTTCGACTACCGCGGTACTGTACATTGGTTTCACCAGTGATGAACTGTCTTCGAGCCAGATCACCGACTACCTTGAGCGTGTAATCAACCCGCAGCTATTTACGGTAAACGGTGTATCGAAAGTTGACCTATACGGTGGTATGAAATACGCACTGCGCGTATGGCTAGATCCAGCGAAAATGGGTGCACTTAAGCTGACAGCGACAGATGTGATGGGCGTGTTGAATGCCAACAACTACCAATCTGCAACTGGTCAGGCAACAGGTGAATTCGTTCTTTACAACGGTAGCGCAGATACTCAGGTATCCAACGTTGCTGAGCTAGAAGCTCTGGTTGTTAAAACTGGCGACGGTGATGTGATTCGTCTTGGCGATATTGCGAAAGTAACGCTAGAGAAGAGCCACGATATCTACCGTGCAAGTGCGAACGGTCAGGAAGCAGTAGTTGCAGCAATTAACGCGGCACCGAGTGCTAACCCGATTAACATCGCAGCTGATGTTCTTGCGCTATTGCCTCAATTAGAGCGTAACTTGCCAAGTAATATCAAAATGAACGTGATGTATGACTCAACCATCGCAATCAACGAATCAATTCACGAAGTTGTGAAAACCATTCTTGAAGCAGCGGTGATCGTACTTGTGGTTATCACCCTATTCCTAGGTTCATTCCGTGCGGTTGTGATTCCTATCGTTACCATCCCGCTATCACTGATTGGCGTAGCTATGGTGATGCAGGCAATGGGTTTCTCGTGGAACTTGATGACACTTCTGGCAATGGTACTCGCCATCGGTCTGGTGGTGGATGACGCGATCGTTGTTCTTGAAAACGTCGACCGTCACATTAAAGAAGGCGAATCCCCGTTCCGTGCAGCCATTATCGGTACACGTGAAATTGCGGTACCAGTAATTGCAATGACCCTAACGCTGGGTGCGGTATATGCGCCAATCGCGTTGATGGGTGGTATTACAGGTTCGCTATTTAAAGAGTTCGCGTTAACCCTAGCGGGTGCGGTATTTGTATCCGGTATTATCGCATTGACTCTATCACCGATGATGTGTTCGAAGATGCTTAAGGCCAACGAAGAGCCAAGCAAATTTGAGCAGAAGGTACATCACGTATTGGATGGCATGACCAACCGTTACGAGAAAATGCTGACATCAGTGATGGCACACCGTCCTGTGATCATCGCGTTTGCGATCATTGTATTCGCAAGTTTGCCGATTCTGTTCAAGTTCATTCCAAGTGAACTGGCACCTTCGGAAGATAAAGGTGTAGTTGTACTAATGGGTACAGCACCATCAAACGCGAACTTGGACTACATCCAAAACACCATGAACGACGTAAACAAGATTCTATCTGACCAACCAGAAGTAGAATACGCTCAGGTGTTTAACGGTGTACCAAACTCAAACCAAGCATTCGGTCTAGCAACTCTGAAACCTTGGAGTGAGCGTGAAGCAAGCCAAGCTGACATCACTAAACGTGTAGGTGACCTTGTTTCTCATGTACCAGGTATGTCGGTAACTGCATTCCAAATGCCAGAGCTTCCTGGTGCAGGTTCAGGTCTACCGATTCAGTTCGTTATCACTACACCAAACAGCTTCGAAAGCCTGTTTACTATCGCGAGTGATATCTTGACTGACGTATCGAAGAGTCCAATGTTCGTCTACTCGGATCTGGATCTGAACTACGATTCAGCAACGATGAAGATCAGCATCGACAAAGACAAAGCAGGCGCATACGGCGTGACCATGCAAGACATTGGTGTGACGCTAAGTACCATGATGGCGGATGGTTACGTAAACCGTATCGACCTAAATGGACGTTCATATGAGGTTATCCCCCAAGTAGAACGTAAGTGGCGTCTAAACCCAGAGTCGATGAAGAACTACTACGTACGCTCAGTTGACGGTAAAGCAGTGCCACTTGGCAGCTTGATCACGATTGATGTTGTCGCAGAGCCTCGCTCACTACCTCACTTCAACCAGCTAAACTCAGCAACGGTTGGTGCAGTACCAGCACCTGGTGTAGCGATGGGTGATGCAATCAACTGGTTCGAAGACGTGGCACAAAACAAACTGCCATCAGGCTACAATCATGACTACATGGGTGAAGCTCGTCAGTTTGTAACGGAAGGTAGCGCACTATACGCAACATTTGGTTTGGCACTGGCGATCATCTTCCTAGTACTGGCGATTCAGTTTGAATCTATCCGCGATCCAATTGTAATCATGGTATCGGTACCGCTAGCGGTATGTGGTGCATTGATTGCTCTGGCGTGGGGTACGGCATCGATGAACATCTACTCGCAGGTTGGTTTGATTACCCTGGTTGGTCTGATTACCAAACACGGTATCTTGATCTGTGAGGTAGCGAAAGAAGAGCAGTTACATAACAAACTGTCTCGTATCGATGCGGTAATGGAAGCTGCGAAAGTTCGTCTTCGTCCAATCCTGATGACAACAGCAGCGATGATTGCAGGTCTTATCCCACTGATGTACGCAACAGGCGCAGGTGCTGAACAGCGCTTTAGTATCGGTATCGTAATCGTTGCTGGTCTGGCGATCGGTACGCTGTTTACGCTATTTGTACTGCCTGTGATTTACAGCTACCTAGCTGAGAAACACAAGCCACTGCCGGTGTTTGTTGAAGACAAAGACTTGGAAAAGCTAGCTCGTGTGGATGAAGCAAAAGCCGCTCACCGCGAATTAGCAGATAACAAGTAAGCATAAAGCACTAAGAAAAAGGTCACTTCGGTGACCTTTTTTATTGCTGCTCTCTTTTTTGCCATCTAAATGGCGACTTTCCCGTATCATTTACATAGAATGTGGGCAAATCAAAAGGAGTTTTAGCCACTATGTTTGACCCAAAGAAATTAGAGCAAATCGCTAAACAAATTCACGAATCAATGCCACAGCCAGTAAAAGAGCTAGGCGCGGATGTTGATCAAAAAGTTCGCCAAGTAATCCAAGGTCAGCTAAACAAGCTAGACGTTGTTAGCCGTGAAGAATTCGACGTACAAACTCAAGTTCTACTGCGTACACGTCAAAAGCTGACAGAGATGGAAAAGAAATTGGCTGAGCTTGAAGAAAAGCTAGCTGATAAATAAGCGAGAAGCGAGAAGCGAGAAGCGAGAAGCGAGAAGCGAGAAGCGAGAAGCGAGAAGCGAGAAGCGAGAAGCGAGAAGCGAGAAGCGAGAAGCGAGAAGCGAGAAGCGAGAAGCGAGAAGCGAGA